>NZ_JCAJZW010000018.1:0-145454 GCF_059510455.1 Streptomyces sp. NTD91 | reverse complement strand
ACCGGTGGCGGCGGGAAGGACACGCCGGCGCCGATCGCGGCGGACACCTCCGGTCAGCAGGTGTGACGGCAGATCCTCACGCCGCGCAGCGGGCCGGCAAGGACCAGGGCTGCGAGAGCCGGCGTCCTGGCCCGGGGCTTTCGGCCGGGCTCCGCCCGCGGCGGACCGGCTCGGTCGGCTGATGTCGGGCGCGCACCATGTCACTCCATCGTCAGCATGAGTGCACGCGTGGGTTACCCCTCCCGCCGCCCCGGTGCGGCGCACCGCGCTGTGCACGGCACCCGCTCCTGGCCGGCCAGGGGACGCGGTGGCCGGCGCCGTCACCCTCGTCCAGCGTCTGCACCGGTCAGTGCGGCCAGGGCGGCGTCGAGGCGCCGGGTGGCCTCCTCGGCGACCGGGCGCAGGGCATCGAGCCCGGTCAGAGTCACCATCGTGCCCGGGTCGAGGACCTGGACGGTGGTGCGGTCCCCGTCGGCGCGGACCACCACGTTGCAGGGCAACAGCAAGCCGATGGAACGGTTAGTCTCCAGGGCCTGGTGGGCCAGCGACGGATTGCAGGCACCGAGGATGACGTAGTCCTCCATGTCCTGGTCGAGCTTGGCCTTGAGCGTCGCCGTGACGTCGATCTCGGTGAGGATGCCGAAGCCGTGCGTGGCGAGGGCTTCGCGGACCCGCCCGACGGCGGTGGCGAAGTCGGTGTCGAGGTGCACCGTGCGGTCGAAACGCATGGTGGAGGCCTTTCTCAGCGGGCGCCATGGCGCGGATCGGGTGCCCAGTCGGGCCCGGAGCAGTGCCTTGAAGAGCACCGGTGTTCTCGCCGCGGGGAGGCGCTCACGGTTCCAGCTCGATGGCGACCTCGGGTGGCTGATCGAGAGTGTTGTGGACGGTGCAGTGCGAGGCCACGGCCAGCAGGGCGGCGCGGCGCTGCTCGGGAAACCCGGGTGGCGGGGCGACGACGACGCGCACGGACGCGATGCGGGCCGGGCGATCCGTCGCCATCGCATACTCGGCGCGGACCCGCAGGCCGGACCGCGGCATGCCGTGGCGGTGCAGGTAACGGCCTGCGTAGAAGGCGACGCAGGCGGCGAGTGAAGCGGCGAACAGTTCGATGGGTGTCGGCGCGGCATCCGTGCCGCCGGCCTCGGTCGGCTGGTCGACCTGGATGAGGTGCCCGCGGACATGGACGTCGTAGGCGTCGCCGGCGACGTGGGTGACCTGGAGTTGGTGCACGTCGGTGTCCGGCACGCGGGAGGGACTCATGATCTTCGATGTGCTGCCGGTCATGACCTGGCCTCTTCCTGGGGGCGTCTTGCCTTGCCGGTCCCAGTCGACTGCCGGTGAGTGGCGAGGTCGAGAGGCCGATGGGGGGCGATGTGGGGGCCGATCGGCCCCGAGCCTCGGCGTGTCTGCCCGGCCCCGGCACGCCTCGGCCCAGGGGGCCGCCACCAATGCGATGCGGCCTGCTCCCGCGCTCTTCCGGGAAGCCCCGATCGTCAGCGACCTCGGCACAGTGGCAGTAGTCGACCGGTTGACTAGTAGCCGGTCGGCCCGTAGCGTGGTGGGGGCCAGAGACCACCTCCCTCACTACGGAGATCATCGTGAATGCTCAGAAGGTCGCAGTCGTCACCGGAGCCTCGCAGGGTCTGGGTGCCGCCATCGTCGACGCCTACCGCAAGGCCGGTTACGCCGTCGTCGCCACTTCGCGCGGCATCGCCCCCTCCGACGAGGCCGGCGTCCTCACCGTCCAGGGCGACATCGCCGACCCCGCCACAGCCGAGCGCGTCGTCGCCGCCGCCCTGGAGCGGTTCGGCCGTGTCGACACCCTGGTCAACAACGCCGGAATCTTCGTCGCCAAGCCCTTCACGGAGTACACCCTCGACGATTACGCGGCCGTCGTCGGCGTCAATCTCGACGGCTTCTTCCGCATCACCCAGCTGGCCATCGAGCAGATGCTCACCCAGGGCGGCGGGCACGTCGTCAACATCACCACGAGCCTCGTCGACAACGCCGACGCCCGGGTCCCGTCCGTGATGGCCTCGTTGACGAAGGGCGGTCTGCAGTCCGCCACCAAGTCCCTCGCCATCGAGTACGCCACCCGCGGCATCCGGGTCAACGCCGTCTCGCCCGGTACGATCAAGACGCCCATGCACCCGGAAGACACCCACGAGTCCCTCGCCGGCCTGCATCCGGTCGGCCGGCTGGGCGAGCCGAGCGACATCGCGGACGCGGTGATCTACCTCGAGAACGCCCCGTTCGTCACCGGTGAAATCCTCCATGTCGACGGCGGCATGAGCGCGGGTCACTGAAGCGCACGACCGCCGCGTCAGGTGCCGCGGGCACACTCAACCGCGGCCCTGCGGCGCGCACGCGTGGCGGGCGCATCCCGGGTGAGAGGGTCAGGGGCGTCCACTTCACGGCTGGTCTTCGGTCTGGACTTCGTCGGGGGCACCTTCGACGGTGATCCGGAAAGCGCGCGCGCTCTTCGGACCACTCGGCCCCCGCACCAAGTGCTTCACGTCTCGCCGCTCTCCCCGCTGGTCCTGACCCGGAGGGCATCGGCTGCCTGCCTGCCGTGAGCGGGACGCCGCCGTCCGCCCGGTCGACCGACATCGCGATCAGCTGGTCGTCCGACCCCGAATCGGGCAGTCGCCCAGCCCCTGCCTCGCCCTCGACCGGACCTCACGCCGGGAGACCTGACGTGTCCCCCCGGACGGCAGGTCCGTCGCCGAAGGTGGTCGGTTCCGCCGCGTGCCGGGGTCCAGCCGTGTCCGGCGCGTGGCCACCGCTCAGTCCGCGAGGACACCGTGCAGCAGCAGATCGATGAGCGCCCTGGCGAGGCCGGGCTGTCGCTCGGTGTCCGTCATGACGCTGATCCCCCCGAGTGCCATGAGGACGTTCTCGGCCTTCACCTGCGGCCGGGTCACGCCCTGGCCCTGTCCGGCGGCGAGAAGGTGGCCTACGGCACGGGCGAGGTCGGCGCGGGTCTGCAGCCGCTCGCTGTCGTCGGTCAGCACCACGCGCAGCGCATCGGCCATGCCGCGTTTGGCCGTCATGAAGTCGATGAAACGCTCCATCCAGGTCCGCAGCGCTTGTGCCGGGGGCAGGTCGTCCGCCAGATCCGGTGCCGCCTCGCACAGCAGTCGCACTTCCTGCCGGTACGTCGCCTCGATCAGCATCTCCTTGGAGGGGAACCGGCGGTACAACGTGCCGACGCCGACGCCGGCCGCGCGGGCGATGTCCTTGACCGAGGCGTCTGCGCCCTCCCGGGCGAAGGCCTCTGCCGCGGCCTTGAGCAGCCGGTCCTCGTTGCGTTGTGCGTCGGCGCGCAACGGTCTGTGCCGCCGTCCGGCATCGCCCCGGTCGTCGCCGGTCATTCCCGTCTCCTTCCCGTCGCTTGTAACCGGAACCGGTTCCGGTTATGTTTCAACCGGAACCGGTTCCGGTTGAAGGCTACCCTGCCCGTGGCTCCGCCGTGGGCGGCCGCGCGCCCCCCACGGGCGGCCCTCCCGCAGGGCCGAACCCTGGACGAAAGCCGAGCGTGTCCTCCACCTCCGGCTTCCGTCCGCGGCGGTCCCTCGAGACCGTCTTCACCAGGCAGAGAGGAAGACGCATGAGCGCACGTCTGAAGAACACGGTGGCGTTGGTGACCGGCGCGAGCAGCGGCATAGGGGAGGCGACCGCGCGCGGCCTCGCCGCCCAGGGTGCCGCCGTCGCGGTCCTCGGACGGCGACGCGAGCGACTGGAGGCGCTCGCGGACAGGGTCCGGGAGGAGGGAGGCAAGGCCTTCGTGGCGGCGGCCGACATCAGCGACCGGCAGCAGGCCACGGCCGCGGTGGAGAGTGTGGTGGCCGAGTTCGGCCGCCTGGACACGGTCGTCAACAACGCCGGCTACATGGGTGCCGGGCAGGCCGTGGACTCTCCCCTGGAGGAGTGGGACCGGATGCTCGAGGTCAACGTCCAGGGGTTGCTGTACGTCACCCACGCCGCGCTGCCGCACCTCGTGAGCGCCGCGCAGGATTCACCGCGGGGCGTGGCGGATCTGGTCAACATCAGTTCCACCGGGGGCCGGGTCGCTCGCCCCGGCACAGCCGTCTACAACCTGACCAAGTTCGGCGTCAACGGCTTCACCGAGGCGCTGCGGCAGGAGGTCGGCCAGAAGCGCGTGCGGGTGAGCGTGGTCGAGCCCGGGACCGTGGACACCGAGTTGAGTACGCACCTGCGCGACGGCGTGCGGCAGGCCGTCGAGCGGCAGATCGAGGGCATGGAGCTGCTGCGGCCCGAGGACATCGCCGACGCCATCTGTTACATCGTCACCCGGGACCGCCGGGTCGCCGTCAACGAAATCCTCGTGCGCGCCGGCGAGCAGACCTGGTAACACCCGTTCTGACGCCTCCGGCGGGGCCGGGGTGTGCGCGGAGAATCCGAGCGAGTCGGCTGGGCGCCTGTGACAGGCGCCGGCCGGCGGTCGGTTCGGCTGTCGTTCCGTGCCGGCGAGGGCCGTGCTCCGCGGTGGCGTCGGGTGGTGTTGTTTGCCGTGTTGTTCGTCACCTGTCAAGATGGTGACATGGTGCATACGTTCAAGTGTGGTGCTCCGGTGCTGGATTTCGTGGGCACGTTGCGTGCGCGGCGCAATGCGGTGCCCACCGAGGCGCTCACCTCGCCGGAGAGTCTTGAGGCCTGGTTCCGTGAGTCGGGTCTGGTGGACGGGGAGGTGCGGTGCGGGCCGTCCGATGTGCGGCAGGCGATCGCTCTTCGTGAGGCGGTGTATCGGCTGGTTGTGGCCACGCTGGCGGATGAGGAGTTTGACGCCGGGGCGTTGGCGCTGGTCAATGACGTGGCGCGGACGCCGTCGGTGGTTCCGTGGCTGGTCCGGCGGGGGCGGTGCCGGGTGGAGGCGACGCCGCGGCAGGCGTTGTCGTCGATCGCGCGGCAGGCGGTGCGGTTGCTCGGGGGGCCGGAGGCGGCGCTGTTGAAGGAGTGCAGCAGGGGTGAGTGCACGCAGGTGTATCTCGACCGGTCGCATGGGGGCCGCCGGGAGTGGTGTGCCATGGATCCCTGCGGGAACAGGATCAAGGCGGCCGCCTATCGTGCGCGCAAGCGGGAGGTGGCGCGGGCGGCGGCGTCGCGGGTGGGGCCGGGCCGGTGACGTGCCGGGGCGGGTCCTTGGTGTGTGCGGCGGGTCGCGGGCGGTCGGCCCTTGGGGGTGCTTCGGGGCGGGTTGTGGTCGGTGTGCGGGCGGGGCCTGCGGTGCCGTCCGGCGTGGGGGGCGGCGTTCCCGGCCGGCGGGGGCCCCGGGTGCGGGGGTGGTGGCGGGGCTCAGGTGCGGGCCGGTGTCCGGCGTCCGCCGTCGGCGCAGCGACCCTCGCACTCGACACCGCCACCCCGCTCGACGCCGCTCTCGACCGTTCCCTCAAGGTCGTGCTGCCGAGCGGCACCGGGCCCGGAAACCGGGCAGGCGTGGCCAACGACGGCTTCTGGGGCATACCGGTGCGGCCCGGAACCGCGTACACGGCACGGCTGTTCGCCAAGGCGTCGCAGGCATCGGCCCGCTCACAGTGGCCGTCGAGTCGGCGGACGGGGCGACCGTGTAGGCGTCCGCCCCTGTGCCCCACACCGGCACCGCCTTCCGCGACCGCCCCTTCGAGCTGACCCTGCGCACCGGTTCGCGCACCCCCGTGGTCGGCGACGCGCGGCTGACCGTCACCACCGCGGACCCCGCCGCAGCGGGCGAGACCCTGTGGCTGCAGCACGTGTTCCTCTTCCCGCCCACCTACAACAACCGCCCCGATGGCCTGCGCACCGACCTGATGGAGAAACTGGTCGTCCTGAAGCCGCGGTTCCTGCGCTTCCCCGGCGGGAACTTCCTCGAGGGCAACACCATCGCGACGCGGTTCGACTGGAAGAACACCATCGGTCCGGTCTGGGAGCGCCCCGGCCACACGGACGACGCCTGGGGCTGCTGGTCCACGGACGGGCTCGGACTCCTCGAATACCTGCAATGGGTCGAGGACCTGCACGCCCAGCCGGTCCTCGCCGTCTACGCCGGCTACTCCCTCAAGGGCGAGCACGTCACCGGCGACGCGCTCAAGCCGTTCATCCAGGACGCACTCGACGAGATCGAGTACGTCACCGGTCCCGTCACCAGCACCTGGGGCGCACGACGTGCCGTCGACGGACACCCCGAGCCGTTCCCGCTGGAGTACGTGGAGATCGGCAACGAGGACCGGTTCGACTCCTCGGGGTCGTACGACGAGCGGTTCGCGGCCTTGCACGACGCGATCAAGGCGAAGCACCCGCATCTGAAGCTGATCGCCACGACGCCCGTGACGAGCCGCACCCCGGACCTGATCGACGAGCACCACTACCTCGCGCCGTCCGCCGCCCAGGCCTCCACCCACAAGTACGACCACCGGGACCGCGGTTCGACGAAGGTCTTCGTCGGAGAGGGGGGCCGCGCAGGAGGGCCGCCCCGCACCCGACCTCGACGCGGCTCTCGGCGACGCCGCTCGGCCGGCCGGGCTGATCCCCAACTCGGACCAGGTCCTCATGGAGTGCTACGCGCCGCTCTTCTCGCACGTCAGGAACAACGTCTGGGCCACCAATCTGATTGGCTACGACAACCTCACCAGCTGCGTGTCGCCCAGCTACTGGGCACAGCACATGCTGACGAGCGGACTCGGCGACACGGTGCTGCCGGCCACCGCGCGTGCGCTGCCCGGCCTCGCCACCGTGGCCACCCGCTCCGGGAACCGCCTCTACCTCGCGCTCGTCAACTGCGGGACGGAGAAGGTGAAGCTGCCGGTCGAACTGAAGGGGCCGGCCAAGGGCGTCAAGGGGCATGCCACCGCGACGGTACTGACCGGCCTCTCGCGCACCACCACCAACACGCTGACGAATCCTGACACGTTGGTGCCCAGGACGAGCACCGTCACCGGCGCGGCAGCGTCCTTCACCAGCACCGTGCCGCCGCTCTCGATCACCGTACGGGAGCTCGTCCTGACCTGATCGCTCCCTGCCCGACGCCCCTGGGCGGCGTCGGGTACCCGCGATTCGGAGCACTGCCTGCTCGCGTACGTCACCCCCGGCCACCGGTGCCCGCGGCGGCCGGGCATAGACTCGACCCGCCCTGCCGTTGGGCAGGGCACGAGGCGGGAAGCGGGTGTCCATGAGCGGGGATTGGACGGGGGCCGGGCTGCCCCCGGCGGCAGCCGCGCGCCTTGCGGACGTGCGGAGCAGCGGGACATGGTCCTCGGCACTGTCCACCGGCGAGTTCGCCGCGCTGCGCGCGGTGGGGTTCGAGCCGGCGGGCCAGGTCATGGGTTCGGCCGTCTACCACGTGGGCCGCAGCGGCCGGTACTGGGGCTATCACGACTGTCTTTACGGGGGCATTCAGTACGCCTTCAGCAGCGCCCCGGCGCCCCTGGCCCTCTCCGGGCGCGGCGCCCCGTCCGCCGGGCTCATCGAGGTGCTCGACCAGGCCCGTCGCTCGGCCCTCGACCGGATGACCGCCGAGTGCTCGGCTCTCGGTGGGGACGGCGTCGTCGCAGCCCGACTGACCGTGGCGCCCTTCCCGGCGCAGCCCCACTGCCTGGAGTTCAAGGTGATCGGGACCGCTGTGCGCGCGGCCGGAACGGTACGGGCGCCACAGCCGTTCACCTGCCACCTCGACGGCCGGGGGTTCGCGAAGCTGGTGACCGCTGGATGGGTCCCGGTGGAGCTGCTGTACGGGATGTCCATCGGCGTACGCCACGACGACTACACCACCCGGGCACAGACGCGCTCCTGGAGCAACACCGAGGTCAGCGGCTGGACGGAGCTCGTTCAGGCAGTGCGCTCCGACGCCCGTACGCACCTGAGGGCGCAGACGGGGCGGCGGGGCGGCGACGGTGTGATCCTCTCCGCGGGCCGGCTGCGCGTCTGGGACGAGCCGTGCATGCGCAGGAACAACAACGACCAGAAGGACCACCTGGCCGAGGCGACGCTGCTGGGCACCACCGTCGCCCGCTTCACGGCACGCGAAGAGCCACCCCGCACACTCACCGTGATGCCGCTCGACCCGGAACGACGCCGGCGGACCATGCGCCGCACCGCCACTGACACGCGATGAGGGGAACCCGTTCATGACTGTCCTCAACCCCGCCGACGGCACCCCCGACGGCGTGTCCGCCCAGGGTGTGCCGGCCGACGCGATGCGGCGGCTCGCCGAACTGCAGCCGGACAAGCCGGGTTCGATGTTCACAAGTGACCTTTCGGTCAACGAGTTCCTGCTGGTGCGCGAGGCGGGATTCAGGCCCATCGGCCTCGTCCTGGGCAGCTCGATCTACCACGTGGGCATCCAGCTGGGACGCTGGGGCAAGAACCAGGAACTGACCACGCTCAGCCAGGCGATGTACCACGCCCGTGAGCTGGCGATGACCCGCATGGAGGCGGAGGCGGCTCAGCTGGGCGCGGACGGCATCGTCGGTGTGCGGCTCAGTGTCGAGGCCCGCGAATTCGGCAGCGACATCGCGGAGTTCATCGCCATCGGCACCGCCGTCAAGGCCGACCACCCGGCGCCGGGCGGCAGCGGCGGCAGTTGGCGCAACCTCAAGGGCCAGCCGTTCACCTCGGACCTCAACGGCCAGGACTTCTGGACGCTGATCCGCGCCGGCTACGCCCCGCTCGGCATGGTGATGGGTACCTGCGTCTACCACATCGCGCACCAGCGCATGGGGCAGATGTTCTCCAACATCGGCAAGAACGTGGAGATCGAACAGTTCACGCAGGCGCTGTACGACGCGCGAGAGCTGGCGATGGCGCGGATGCAGCACGAAGCGGAGGAACTGCGGGCCGAAGGCGTGGTCGGCGTGCAGCTCAATGCGCACAACCACCGCTGGGGCGGTCACACCACCGAGTTCTTCGCGATCGGCACGGCCGTGCGGCCGCTGCGTGAGGACCACGTCATCGAGCGTCCGACGATGGTGCTGAGCCTGGACGGCTGAGCACCCGGCCCGCACACTCGGATCAACGGCACTCCCACGAGAGGCTCGCGATGACCTCGCCACACGACCCCGTTCCGTTCGAGCCCGGCGGGGAACCGGACTCCATCGACCTGCTGGCGGCAGCGCTGCGCAGGGACGCCGCCGACCTGGGGGTCTACGCGCAGGTGCTCACCGGGACCCTTTCGGAGGCGCTGCCGCCGGGTTCCGTGGTCGTCGAGCGCAAACGGGGCTTGGCCGACCGGCTCGCGGGGCGCGACGGCCGCGTGGAGCGGGTCGAGGTCCTTCTGGGCGAGCAGCGTCTGGTGCTCGACCTGGCGGGGACACATCCCAGGGGCGAGGTGTGCAAGGAGGTGCGCGGCGTGGTGCTCTCACGGCGCCCGGTGGCGCTCGACGAGTGGGTACGGGAGCTCGCGACCGCGGTGGCGGCCCGCGCCCGCTCCGACGCGCGGGCCCGGGCGACGCTGGAGCGGCTGCTGCTCGGGGAGTGATGACGCCGCCTCCCCACGCGGTTCGCATCCGGTACCGGGAAGAGAAGCGGTCGTCCGAGGCCTGGGCCCCGGCCACCGTCCACGTCGAGGGCATCCTGCGCGGGGCAGGTGACCACCGGTCGGCCGACGACATCAGCGCCCGTTTCCGCTCTCCGTGCGAAACCCACGGCTTCGCCGAGAACTTCGACGCCCTCACGGGAACCGGTCTGCGCGGACGCGCCTACACCTGGACGGCCGGCAGCTACCTCCTCCTTGCCGAGGCACACGCACGCCGGGGCAGCGACCGACCGGCCCAGCCTCTCCTCCGCGGTCCAGCCGCCGCGGGGCAGGGCACCTGCGGGGCTGCGGGCGGCGTCCTGGCCGGGAGGTGCGCCGAACCGGCGGCGGTATTCGCGGCTGAAGTGTGAACTCGCGTACGAGCGCGCCCGGGAGGAACCTCAGGGAGGTCGTCGGCTCCGGCATCGGACAGGCCGCCGCCATCGAGATCGCCGGACGCGGAAACGGAGCCGTCCTGACCTGCGGCACCCCGACGGCCAGCGGCTGTGCGACGGCCGTGCCGCCCTCCTTCTCGATACCGCCCGCGGTCACGTGGGACAGCCGTGCCTTCGCCCGGCGCCGGCGCCATCACGCGACGCTATCGACTCCAGCCGGAGACCAGGTGGACGCCGGCGAGCGCGACGACCAGCCCCCCGCCGAGCGCCGCCGCGAGCAGCAACCAGCGCGCGGCTCGGTGCGGAGCCGCGATTCCGTGGCGTGGCGTGCGGCGGCGCAGGTCGGCGCCGATGAGACGCGGCAGGCGCCACAGATAGGCAAGGACGTGTACGGCCGTCACGGCGATCCAGCAGATGAAACTGGCCTTGTGCAGCAGCAGCACGGGAACCGGTCCGGTGTCGCGACCAACAAGAGCCAGTGTCACTCCCGTTCCGAGAACCGCGACGCTCGTGGCGACGACCAGGGGGCCGAGCAGGCGCAACAGCGGTGCCGGCGGCCCCTTGCGGCGGTACGCGGGCACTCCCGTGTAGTAGCGGTGGAACCGGTAGCAGGTCGAGCCGATCTTGAGGCAGACCGGGCCGGTCAGCAGCAGGCCGATGAAGAAGTGGAGCGTGAGGAGCTGCCCGAGGAAGAGGATGGTGACGCCCTCGACGGCGAACAGGACCAGCAGGACCGCACCGGTCGCCGCGGTCAGTCGCTCGTTGCCCTCCGGACCGCCGGTCGCCGTGTCGGGCGGCTCGAACGGCGCATCCACAGGTGTCCTGCCGCCGATTACGGTCACGTGTCCGTCCTCCTGATGATCAGGCCCCGCCCAGCCCGGATGGAAATGCTGTTGTCACCGCTCCCGCGCCGAGCGCAGGAGCGGGCAGAAGTATGTCTGACGTGCGGTTAAGAACTCGTTCACGTCCGCAGGGGCGGCTGCCGGCCGGGGGCGCGCTGCGCTGTGTGATCCAGGCGCAGTGCCAGTGCGGGGCACGCGGCCACCGCTCGCCGTGCGTGTCCGAGGGCTTCACCCGTGAGCGGGGCAGCCCCCACGATCGGATAGCCCCACTCGTCCAACTCGACGACTTCGGGGAGCAGTTCGGCGCACAGACCGTAGCCGGTGCACGCGATCCGGTCGATGCCGAGGGAGTGTGCGCGGGCCACGGCAGTCACCTCCATTCCGGGTCGTCGGGTACCGGTGTGTCGGGAATCGGAAGTACGGGCTCGTCCGCGGCCGCGTCGCACGGGCCGAATCGCAGGTGGTGACGTACGTCATCGGCGAAGACCCGCAGGGCGGTGGCCGCGAACCGTGACGCGCCGTCAGGGTGCCGACAGGCGCCGCGCCCGGCGAGCAGGCCCAAGCGTCCTTCCAGGCGGCGTATCGACCGCGTGTCGGTGCGGCCCCGGGCGAGGTCCGCGAAGTCCTCGGCCACGGCCGGGAGGCCGAGGCGGCACGGTCCGCACTGCCGTGCGCTCTGCGCCGCCAGGTATCCGAGCACCCTGGCCGCCTCGGCCAGTCCGCAGGCGCGGGAGGGCAGGGCCACGAGCACCCCGGCACCGGGTCCTGCGCCGAGGGACGCCAGGTCCTGCTTGGCGAAGGGAACGTGCAGCGCCGGCCCCACGGGCAGCCAGCTGCCGAAGAATCCGCCCAGCAGGACGGCCCCGAGAGGTTCCGCAGGTCCCCCCGCGACGTCCAGTACTCCGCCGAGCGGCATGCCCATCGGCACTTCGTAGACCCCCGGCGCGCGCAGCGCACCGGAGAGGGTCACCAGCGTGGTGCCCGGGGCGTCCGGGCGTCCGGTGCTGCGGAACCAGCCCGGGCCGTATCGCGCGATCAGTGCGAGGTGGGCGAGGGTCTCGACGTTGTCGGTCAGGGTGGGTCGCCGGCCGACGCCCTTCTCGAAGGGGCGCGGCGGGGTCGCCAGCGGGCGGGCGTCGCCGCCGTTCAGCCAGCGCACCAGCGACGTCTCCTCGCTGGAGACGTAGTGGTGGGGTAGTTCGTGGACCTGGACCGGTACCGGGTCGAGGCCCACCCTCCGGCGTTCCTCGACGGCATCGCGGAGCGCGTCGGCCTGGTCCTGCCTGGTCCGTGGGAGGCACAGATGTACGACGTCGGCACCCACCGCGGCGGCGGCCAGGACGGCGCCGTCCAGCACCAGGTGCGGGGCGAGGCCCAGCAGGGTCTCGTCCTTGCGGCTGGCCGGTTCGCTCTCCATGCCGTTGGCGACGACGACGGCAGTGCCCCTGCCGTCGGCGACGGTGCGCAGCTTGCGGCCGGTGGGGAAGGCGGCGCCGCCCCTGCCGGTGAGCCCCGCTTCCTCCACCGCGCGTACCAGTCGTTCGGCCGCGTCCGCGGAGCGGGGGAACGGCGGTGTGCCGTACCGGTGGAGGTGCTCGGTCAAGGTGGCCGGGCCGCCGGTGGCGAACCAGCCGTGCAGCAGCCGGGATCCGTACGGGCCCGTCATGCCGTCAGGTCCCGTGCTCGCAAGCAGTGTTGTGTTCACGTCGGTCACTCGGACACTCCCTCGTCGTCATCGACCGGCGTGGGCGCCGGGTGCACGGCGGTCTTGGCCGCGGGCGCGGGGCCGCCCGCGCGGTGCGCCCAACCCGGCTGCAGCGGCCCGGAACTCAGGAATGCCGTGAGCACCAGGGGCACCACCGCTGCGGTGGCCCCCGCCCAGAGCCGCACCGCGACCCGGCCCGGGCCAGCCCGGTACAAGCGCCACCAGACGGCGGCGACCACGAGGGCGAGGCATGCGGCGTACAGGGCGAGTTGCAGGGTCAGCCGGGTGTCGGTGCCGGTACCCGCGGCGTGGAAGAGCGCGATGGGCCAGGAGGCGTAGGCCAGCCAGTGCACGGCCTTCCACCGCCGTTGCCCCATGCGCAGCCGCACGGCGCTGGTGGCAGCGAGAGCGAGGAGCAGGTCGAATGCGACCGTGCCCAGACCCAGCCACAACGGCCGGTAGGAGGCGGTGAACGGTACGACCGCCACCAGCCAGCCCAGGTGGACGAAGGTGTCGAGGATCGAGGTGACGATGTGCAGGGCCAGGAAGGCCAGCGTCAGCACCGACAGGTTGCGGTGCAGCGCGCTCACCTCGAAGCGGGCGAGCCGCCGTGGCGTGTACCGGCCACCGACGGCGATGCCGAGCGCGACCGTCGCGGTGAGCAGCACCAGGGCGACGGTGCCGCCGGCCCGGGTCGCGTACCACAGGGGGCTGGGTCCTGCGGCGAGAGGGACGAGTCCGGTCACCGGGCACCTCCGCGGTTGTCCTCGGGCCAGCCGCATACCCGCTCGACCGTTCCGTCCACGCGTACCAGCCGTGCGGGCAGTCCCGCCCGGCGAAGCCGTCCCAGGGCGCGTTCGCCGAGGACGACTGCCTCGGTGCTGGCGGTGTTGGCGTCCACGCAGCTGGCGGCGGCGACGCTGACGGTCCGCCAGACCGGGGCGGGGATGTCGCCGGTGGCGGGATCGACGATGTGATGCAGTCGGCGGCCGCCGCGGCACCATGTGCGCACCGTGGTGCCGGAGGTGGCGAGTCCTCCCTCCGCGATGCTCACCGTGGGCCGGTCCGCGGTGTCGGGTGCCGCGTGGTCGTCGGCGATGGCGATCCGCCAGCCACCCGGCGGGGCCTCACCCGCCACGGAGAGGTCACCGCCGAGGTTGACCAGGACGCCGCAGCCCGCCACCTCGGCAACGCGGCGGGCCGCCCGGTCCGCGGCAAGTGCCTTGGCGGTCGCGCCGAGGTCGAGTGCGATGCCCCGGGGCAGCCGCAGCCGCCGGGCCACGCGGTCCCACTCCACCGCCTGCCGGCCCGCCGACGGCCCGGCGAGGTGTACGGGGCGGGCGTCCTGCGGGCGCAGCGCGGCGAACGTGGCGTCGTAGCCAAGTGCCGTCACGGCGGTTGCGACGGTGGGGTCGACGACGCCCCCGGTCACCTCCGCCGCATGCAGCGCCACGTCCAGTGCCTCGGCGAACAGGGCACTGACGTGGACGGCGGCGCCCGCCGCCGCATTGGCGCGGGACAGTTCCGAGTCGGGCCGGAAGCGGCTGCAGGCCGCGTCGACGGCGGCGAGTTCGGCGTCGAGGATCCCACGGGCCGCGTCCAGCGCGGCGGGATCAGCCACCAGAAGCGAGGCGGTGGTGCCCAGCGCCGGGAAGGAGACCGACGCCGGACGTGCGGCGATGGCGGTCATGACGCACCCGAGGTGGTGTGTGACGGCTGCGGAGTCGGTGCCGGGGGCTTCGTGGGAGTGGGGGTGGCGGGCGGCACGTCGGAAGTGGTCCGTCGCTTCGGCACGGCCGTGTGCGGCGCCGGGCGGACGGTCGGAACGGAGGTCTTCGACGGGGCCGCCGAGTGCGACGGAGCCCTCGTGGCGGCGGGCGAGCTCGACGCCGGGGTCGGCGTGGGAGCCGACGGCCGGGTGGTGCCGGCGGGCGCGGTCGAGGACTTCCCGGGCAGGGCCTGGGCGTATCCCGCTGCGAGTGCCACGGAGCCGGCTGCGGCCGCTGCGGCCACCCAGCGGGTCGTGTTTCCGACCCGGCGCAGGCCGCGCTCCCGTCGACGCACGGCACCGGCCGGTGTGGGCGGGTCGGGGTGGGACATGGTTCCTCCTCGGCCGTCGGTGTGCCTTCGTGAAGCGCTCGGCAGCTTGCGGCCACACCTGTGGGTATCCGTCCACCAGCCTGCGCAGGCATCTGTCGGGATCCGGTTCAGGAATCCTTCAGAACCCGCAAAGATGAACAGACACGCTGGTCAGGAGGTCGAAAGTGGTTCCGAGAGGTGCAGGCGGACGACCGGCGGCAGGGCGCGGTAGAGGGCTCAGGCGTCGCGCGTCCGCGTACCGCCGGACTCGGAGCTTCTGCCGCGTCCGCGTCCGCGTCGGGACGCGGGCAGCGACAGCGCCACGGTGAGACCGCCCCCGGGTGAGTCCAGCAGCTCGGCGGTGCCCCCGTTGGCGGTGACCAGCCGATGGACGATGGCCAGGCCGAGTCCGGTGCCGCTCGCCTCGGGGTTGCCGAACCGGCGGAACGCGCTGTCGCGCGCGGCCCGGGACATCCCGGGGCCGTTGTCGACGATCCGCAGCTGGACCGTATCGCCCTGCCGCCTCCCGCTGATCAGCACGCGACCGCCGTCCTGGACCACGTCGAGGGCGTTGGCGATCAGGTTGTCGAGCACCTGCTCGAGATCGCCCTCGCCGAGGAAGGCGGTGAGCCCGGGGCGGCAGTCGGCGGCGAGCCGGACGTGACCTGTGTGGGCGACGGGCTCCCAGGCCGAGACCCGTTCGGTCACGACCTGGTCCACCCTGACCGGCACCGGCCGGGGGACCGTGTTCTCGGCGCGGGCCACCGCCAGCAGGCCGTCCACCAGCCGGGACAGGCGGGCGATCTCGCCCTGCGCATCGGCCAGTTCCGCCGCGGTGTCCCCCTCGGCGTCGGCGGCGAGCAGGTCGAGCCGCAGCCGGAGCGCCGCGAGCGGGGTGCGCAACTGGTGCGAGACATCAGCCACCACAGCCCGGTGACCGTGCACCAGGGTCTCGGTACGCCCGGCCATCGTGTTGAACGTCGCCGCGAGACGGCGCACCTCCGGCGGCCCCGCCCCAGCCGGCGCCCGTGCGTCCAGCACTCCCTCGCCCAGCCGCTGCGCCGCCTCGTCCAGCACCCGAAGGGGACGACCGACCCAGCGGGCCAGCAGCACCGACATCAGCACGGCGGCACCGAGGCCGCCGACGCCGATCAACGCGAGCCAGCCCCACATCGCCAGGACCCGATCGTGCAGGGGATCGGCGGACCGGCTCAGGACGGCGACCCCGACGGCGTCCGAGGCGTCACCGATCGGCACTGCGGTGGTCAGCCACTGATCGTCCTGACGCACCCGTGTGCCGGGACGGGCGAGCACGGAGGAGACCAACCGCGCGGAGTCGTCCCCGGCGACATCGGAACACGGGGTGGACAGCAGCACATGCCCCGTCCTGTCGTAGACGGTCGCACAGTCGCCCCGCTCACGGGCCTGCGCGACGAGGCTTCGTGCCGGTGCGTCCGGTTTGTGGTCGGACAGGTACTCCTCGGCCGCGGAGGCGAGGGACCTGGTCTTCGCGGCCGCTTCGTCCCGGAACGAGGTCTGCTCGCGCTGTGTCATGATCAGCCCGAGCGGCACCACGGCCAGCACCAGGACCGCGGTGATCAGGGCGAGGACGCTGAGCGCGATGCGGCGGGTCACGGCGCCTCAGCCGACTTCACCCAGGCGGAAGCCGCGCCCGTAGACCGTCTCCACCAGCCCCGGCACACCGAGCTTGCGACGCAACGCGGCCATGTGAACGTCCAGCACCTTGGTGGGGCCGTACCAGTGCGCATCCCAGGCGCGTTCGAGGATCTCCTGGCGCGTCACGACCCGGCCCGGATCGGTGGCGAGGCACTGGAGGATGTCGAACTCCTTGGGAGTCAGCGAGATGTCCTCCCCGCCGACCGTCACCTTACGGGTGCGCGGATCGACGACCAGGGGGCCGTGGGTCAGCAGTTCCGGTCCGGACGGTCGGATGCGGCGCAGCACGGCCCTGATGCGCGCGAGCAGTTCCGCCAGCCCGAAGGGCTTGACCAGGTAGTCGTCGGCCCCTTCGTCCAGCGCGGCGACGCGGTCGCCCTCCTCGCCGCGAGCGGTCACCACGATGATCGCCAGGTCCGACTGGCGGCGCAGCATGCGGCAGATCTCGATGCCGTCCATGTCGGGCAGTCCCAGGTCGAGCAGGACGACGTCAGGTGCGGGTACGCGGGTGAGGGCGTCACGGCCGGTGCCGACGCTGCTCGCCCGGTATCCGGCACGGTCCAGGCCGCGTACCAGTGACCCGGCGAGCCCCGGGTCGTCCTCGACGACCAGCACCGTGAGCGCGTCGGGATCAGCCCGAGAGTCCGTTTCCTGTTCCACGGCACCAAGCGTAGGCCGACTCGGACGCCTGTCCGGACCGGTGAGGGCAGGGCAGGCACCACAACCACCGCCGCCCTCACCCGGCTTTTCCACATCTGAAGCTTTCCTGAACGGCCTTCCGACGCCGCGTGACGCAGGCTGAGGACATGGCGTCCGCGGGCCGACCCGACCGCCTCGCGGCACCGCCACCGCCCGAAGGAGGTCCGCCCATGCCCGGCCCCACGGAAGACCCCGACCCGGTACGGCGGCGCGAACGTGGACTTCGGCGGGTGGGCATCACGACCCGTCGGACTGCCACCGCCGCGACGGCCGCGGCCCTTCTGCTCGGTGCGGGCTACGCCCACGCGCTGCCGAGCGTCTCCGGACCGGACGCCGGCACCGCCGAGCACCCCTCCCGCACCCACCTGCGGGCGCCGGCCCATGCTCCGGCCTCCACCAGGCAGCCGGCACAGACCACGACGGGAGCGTCCTGATCCCCTCCCCCGACGGCCGGCAGGCGGCATCGTTGCGCCCGACGCCGCCGGCACCCGGTCGCAGGGCACACTCCGCTCCCCGGCACGCGGCTGACCGCGCCCGCTGGAAGGACGGTGCGCGGCCCCGGCCGTCGGCGAAGGCCGGCGGGCACGCGAGGGGTTTCACCGTCGCCGGTACAGCGACGAGCGGCGAGACGGGCACGGAACACCCTGGCCGGCGGCTGCGCCGACCGACCGACAACAGCTGCTCGCGGCACCGAGACCGCCGTTCGCTCAACGCTCCGGGTCTCCTCAGGTGTTCTGTCTCGGGAGGTTGTGGACGGGTGATGCAGGTCTCGGCTGAGGGATCTTGAACGGGTGAGGGCCTTCCGGGTTCGGTGTGGATTGCGACGTCTACACCAACCAGAAAGGCCCTCGTGGTCCACCGTAATGCACCCCTGACCGAGACCGGACGACTGCGTCTGGCCCGCTGCGTGGTCGAGGACGGCTGGCCCCTGCGCAGGGCTGCCGAGCGCTTCCAGGTCTCACCGACGACGGCCAAGCGGTGGGCCGACCGCTACCGCGAGCTGGGCGTGGCGGGCCCGAGCCACCGGCGGCGAGCGGCGCCGATGTGCGTGCCCGGCCGGGGGAGTGGAGGCTTGTCCGGCGCGGGGGAGCATCGGCATGGCTCGTGCCGCATGAGCAGGGGGAGCGGACCGAGCCGTTGCCGCCGCGGCGACTTGGCCGGCGGTCCGTCCGCCGTCGGCGAGGATCACTCGTCCGGCGGCGCATGCGGCGCGCTGATCGGGCAACCCGCAGCTGTGCGCCGGGCCCGTCGCGTCCTCCAGGTGGCCACCCGGTGAGGCGGTGCCACGACCGGTCCCCGAGCCGACGTGGCACCGCCCTCGACGCGTGCAGCCATGAGTGCCCCGGCGGACCGGAGCGCGCCGGGCACACCCGTGCGGGCTTCGTCTCCGGCCGCGGGTAGGTGCGGCTCAGAGGCGGCCGCCGTGGTCGTGGCGCGTGGTCGTGGCGGGATCCGGGTGGGCGGCGAGGGCGGCCAGATAGGCGTCCAGCAGCTCGATCTGTCGCTGTGGCGGGAATGCCGTCGGGTCGAGCAGCGCCTGGACCACGAGGCCGAGGACGAAGGCCTGTGCGCCGGCTGCGATGTGTGCGGTGTCGCCGGGCGGCAGTTCTCCGAGCTCTTGGGCTGCGGCCACGCGCTTGCTCAGCCTGTCGCGGCTCTGGGCGTATTTGCGGGCGTAGTCGGCGCTCAGGGCGGGGTCGGAGAGGGCGGCGTCCCAGGAGGAGACCCAGATCCGGTTGCTGTCGGTGGCCTCGGGAGTCAGCGGCAGGATGTCGAGCAGAGCGTCCCGGACGGCGGCGGAGCCCGTGCCCGTCTGCCGGCGCGGGCGGCCCATGGTCCGCTCTTCGAGCAGGTCGAGGGCGTGCTCCAGCAAGGCCCGTTTGGTGGGGAAGTAGTGGGTGAGCAGGCCGGTGGTCGCGCCGAGTTCGGCGGCGACGGCGCGCAGTGTGAGCCCGGCGAAGCCACGTGTGGCCATGACCCGCCACACCGCTTCGGAGACGTCGCGTCGGCGGCCCTCGTGATCCCCCTTGGTGCGTGGCATGCCATCACGGTACATTGCCGTAACAACTGTTATGCGAATGGGGCTGCCATGTTCTCGCTGTCGCTGCGCCACGGTGCTCGCCTCGCTCCTCTGGAGGTCTGGCACGCCGAGGAGTTCGCCCGTCATCTGGACCGGGCTCGGGAGCACATCCGTCCGTGGGTCGGGGCCGCGTTCGTCACCGACGACGTGGACGGGGCGCGCGCCACGCTTCGCCGGTATGCGGAACGGCAGGCCGACGACGGGGGCCGCCTGTACGGAATCCGGCGGGACGGCGTGCTGGTCGGCGGCGTGATGTTCACCGATTTCGACGCCGCCGCCGGCGTGTGCGAGCTCGGTTGCTGGCTGGAGCCGTCCGCCGAGGGGCAGGGGCTGGTCACACAGGCGTCCCGCGCCCTGCTGGACTGGGCGTTCACCTCCCGGGGCCTGCACCGGGCCGAGTGGCACTGCCGGGCCGACAACGCACGCAGCGCGGCCGTCGCCAAGCGGCTCGGCATGAGGCTGGAAGGCGTGCACCGCGAGGCATGGCAGTACGGCGGCGTGCGCTACGACAAGCAGCTCTGGGCGGCCCTTGCCCCGGAATGGCAAGCCCCGGACCAGTGACCCGCCGCGGCCTGGCCGACGGCTCGTCGTCAGCCGCTGCGGCTTCCGCGTGCTGCCGACGGCCGTCCGCACCGCGCGCACCACGTTGGCCTGCGGCCGGGCGGGGCGATCGACCGCGCTTTCGACTGCCGCCAGGCCGTGCCCCTCGTCGCCACCGGACCGGGGACCGCAGTGCGGGGCCGACGGTGTGGAGGCGTCCCGGACCGGGTCGAGCTCCGTGTCGTCGCAGGGGCCCGACGCGGCGGCAGGGGCGTCGCGGCGGGCCTGCGCCGCCTGGTCCGCAAGGACCCGCAGGCCCGCGTCACGATCACGGAGATGCTGCCGATGCCGGAACCAACGAGGCTCACCGACGACCAAGACCGGTGCTGAGCCTCGGAGTGGAGATCACGGCGCACGACACGGCGTCCGACTCCTGAGGCGAACTGCCGGACGCCGGAGCAGGCCGGCGGGGCCCGGACCACCTGGGGCGGCCCCGCCCGAACGCCTTGTGTCCCGCAGGCGACGCCGGGGCACTCCACGCGGGCGCGTTCACCGCCCCGGCGACACCGTGCTTCGCCCGCGACAGAGGCGGTCGCCGAACTCGAATTCCGCCACCGGCCGCGGCGCCGGCCGAGGAACGCATCCGGCCCGCGGCGCCACTGCGGACCCAGGGGACGGGCAGTCCCCTGCCGAGGCGGTGACGCGCCGGCAACCGCCTCCGTCGGTGAAGCCTTCGTCTTGCGGCCCGTGTTCTGCTGCCCGGCCGCCCGGGTCTGCGTCCGACCGTTCACCTGGTTCGTTCGTGCTTGCCACGGGTGACCGCCGTGCGCCGCCCGCCTCGCAGAGGCGTGACCCCCGGCATCACACCATTTTCAGGAGGGCAGGCCCCACCTCTGGGCACCGGTGCCGTTGCAGCCGTAGAGCTGCAACTGGGTGCCCTCGGTCGTGGTGGAGTTCGGATCGTCCAGGCACAGGCCCGAGTGCGGGTTCACCAGTGAGCCGTCGGAACCCGACTGCCACTGCTGCGCGCCCGTGCCGTTGCACGTCCACAGTTGTACCGGGGTGCCGTTGCTGGTTCCGCT
This sequence comes from Streptomyces sp. NTD91, assembly GCF_059510455.1. Lineage (NCBI taxonomy): Bacteria > Bacillati > Actinomycetota > Actinomycetes > Kitasatosporales > Streptomycetaceae > Streptomyces > Streptomyces sp. NTD91. The sequence goes on along the minus strand of NZ_JCAJZW010000018.1, from coordinate 124,850 downwards.
GTCGGCGGCGTCCAGGCACTTGCCGAGGGCGCGGATCGTGCCGTCGGGGGCGATCGTCCAGTCCTGGGCGTAGGTGCCGTTGCAGGACCAGATCTGTACGTGCGTGCCGTCTGCCGTGCCGGAGTCGGCCGCGTCCAGGCACCGGGAGGAGGTGACACCGGAGGTGACCGGACCGATACGGGGCCGGGCCGGCGTTCCGACGCTTCCGCCGTAGGAGGGCGGTGCCTGGTTCGCCGCGGTCGCCCAGGAGGTGTTGGCGGTGGTGCCGAGGGCGTACGACAGCGTGCCGCCGGTGGCGACGGCCGAGGTGGGGGCGTAGGCGTTGTTCCAGGCGGAGCCGTTGAACGTCGCCGACTGCACGTAGGGGGCGTTGTCGGCGGCGCCGTCGCCGTTCACGGTCAGCGTCTTGCCGGAAGGGAGGGTGAGCACGGCCTGCGAGAACACGGGTGAGCCGAGGGCCAGGTCGGAGGTGCCGGGTGTCATGGGATACATGCCGAGCGCGGACCAGACGTACCAGGCGCTCATCGCTCCGAGGTCGTCGTTGCCGTCGGCCAGCCCACCGGGACTGTTCGCCCAGATCGTGTCCTGGATGTTGCGGACGGTGGCCTGCGTCTTGTACGGCTGCCCGGTGTAGTCGTACTCCCAGGGCAGTTCGATGCTGGGTTCGTTGCCGACCCAGGCATACCCCCGGCCGCCGGTGTAGCTGCGCAGCACGGTGTCCAGGTAGTCGTTCATCGCCTTGTTCCCGCCCTTGGCGGTGGCCAGGCCCGCCACGTCGAACGGCACCATGCCGGTGTAGATCCACGAGTCGGCCTCGACCATGTCGGTGCCGCTGGTGGGATCGAAGCCGCCGGTCCAGGAGCCGTCGGCGCTCCGGGGCTGGACGAAACCGGACGCCGGATCGAGTACGTTGCGCCAGTCCTGTGCGCGGTCGGTGTACTTCTGCTGGGTGGCGCTGTCCCCCAGAGCCCCGGCGAACGCCGCGAGAGCGAAGTCCGCGGTGTCGTATTCCAGTGTGGTGGCCACGGGGCCGTAGAAGTTGCAGCAGCCGTAGCTGCCGTCGTGCGGCAGGTAGCCCGGCGTGTCCAGGTAGTTCAGTCCGGGGCGGTTGTCGTTGGCCCGGCTCGCCTCGGCGGTCATGTCCTCGAGAGCGGCGGCCGTGTCGAAGTCGCGGGCGCCGAAGGCGTAGTAGTCGGCGATGACGGCGTCGGCGGGATCGCCGACCATCACGTACGACTCGCCGTTGTTCTCCGACCACTTGGGGAACTGACCGGTCTGCGCGTAGTCGTCCACCATCGACTGGGCGGTGTCGGAGGCCACCTGCGGGGCCAGGAGGGCTTCCAGTTGCGCCTGCGTGCGATAGATGTCCCAGCCGGAGTAGTTGGCGTACGCCGCCGAGTGACCGGAGTCGACGGTGTGTGTGGCACCGTCGAACCCCGGATACCGTCCGTCGGTGTCGCTGATCACGTTCGGGTGCAGCAGGGAGTGATAGAGCGCGGTGTAGAACTGTGTCTGCTGGTCGGGGGTGCCGCCCGAGATCTGCGCTCTGCCCAGAAGCTTGTTCCACGCGCTCTTCGCGGCGTCGCGGTCGGCGTTGAAGTCCCAGCCCGGGTTCTCGGCGGTGCGGTTGGCGAGGGCGCCGGCCGCCGACACGTACGAAATGCCGACCTTGGCCCGCACGACGGGGTTGGATGTCGTGTCGAAGGTGACGTATCCGGCGGAGGCGGCGACTTTCGGGGTCCTGGTCGCCCGGGGTGCCGGGGCCTTGGGCGCGCTTCCGTGCAGCCGTGGTCTGTTGGGCGGCTCGGCCGCGTTCTTCGACGCGCGCGGACGGAAGGAAGGGGACTTGACCGACGTGGCGACGGCGGTGCCCTGGGCGGTGAAGGGCCGGTCGAAGACCATGTCGAAGTGGACGGTGTAGGTGTTCCCCGCTCCACAGAAGTGTCCGCTGGTGACCTGGCCGCTCACCTCGGTGGCCGACACCTTGGTGAACTGGGTGTTCGAAGCCGTGCTCTGGCTGCCGGTGAGTTTGAAGACCAGGTTCGCGTGCGTGCTCGCCGGAAACGTGAAGCGGGCCATGCCGCTTCGGGTCGTCGCGGTGAGCTCGGTCGTCACGCCGTTCGTGAGGCCCGCTCTGTAGTAGCCCGCCGTCGCGGACTCGTCCTGGTGGGAGAAGCCGCTCGTGGCTCCGGTGTCGACGGCGCCGACCGTGGGCAGCACGGGGATGTCCCCAGCCGCTCCGCAGCCGGGGCCGGAGACATGAGTCAGGCTGAACCCGGTGATCGAGGAGTCGTTGTACTCGTAGCCGCCGCCCGACGGTCGTGAAGGAGTGTCCGGGCTCCACTGGACCATCCCGAACGGTACGTCGGCGCCGGGGAAGTCGTCGGCGGCGTTCGAGGTGCCGATGAAGGGGTTGACGAGCGAGGCGGGGTCGGTGACGGCGGCGGCATGCGCCCTCGCGGTGCGAGCGGGATCCGCGGGCGCCGCCTGGGCGGGCAGCGCCGCGAAGCAGGCGAGCGCGGTGCCGAGGCCGAGGGTCGTGGTGAGGGCCCGGCTTCTCCGGCGGGTGCCCTCGGCGCCCCGTCTCGTCAAGAACATGACAAATAAGCTCATCCATCTTCTCCCTTGGTGCGCTGTGCAGGGGTGTTGAGCGGGGAGCGGTCGGGCCGGCGGGCCTCTGACATCGTTGTCAACAGCTGGCGGACGACACCTGTGAGGCGAGGGCTGGACGCATGCGGGGCTCCTGGAAGGCGGCGCGGCATGTCTGCCGACGGCTGGAGGGGAGTGCGCTGTTCAAGGAAGCTAGCCAGGGCTCGCAGGCACGTCAATGGCTCGCGCCCCGGCAACTCCTGCCTCGTGCGCGGCGGTGCGGAACGGGTGCTCGGTCTCGGCCCTGTCCCAAAGCCGTCGGTCCAACGACACGCACCTCGGCTCGTCGTTCGCGTGGCCCGGCGCAAGCAGCTGCGTGAGCGGGTGCTGGAGGAGGTCTGGCGGCTCGCCCCGCAGGCCGGGTGGGACCGGGGCCGGGTGGCCGGTCCGGCTCGGCGGTGGCCCGGGCGGGGTCACTCGATCCTGTCGCCGAGCGGGCGGGAGCACACAGTTTGCCGCGCGGGGCTTCCCCGGGGGCGGGTGCGTGGCCCGCGGTGCTCTCGCTGCGCGCCGGTCGGAAACCAAGGTCCTGGTGTCGTGGTTCTTGACGTGTTCGACCGTCCTGGCTTCCATGGAGTCGGCGGGTCGTGGGAGCGCTCCCACTCATTCCGGCCCGCGCCTCCCGAGAGGAAGCAGCGATATGTTCCGCATCCTGCGAAGAGCGTTGTGCGCCGCAGCCGCGGCGCTCCTGTTACCGCTTGCCGGTCTCGGCATCCACACGGCGGATGCGGCGGAGACGGCGGCCGGAGCCGGTTACTGGCACACCAGCGGCCGCCAGATCCTGGACGCCGCCGGACAGCCGGTCCGGATCGCCGGGATCAACTGGTTCGGCTTCGAGACGAGCAACCACGTCGTCCACGGCCTGTGGTCCCGAGACTACAAGTCCATGATCGACCAGATGAAGTCGCTCGGATACAACACCATCCGGCTCCCGTACAGTGACGACATCTTCGCCTCCGGCACCGTTCCCAACGGCATCGACTTCTCCGGCGGCAAGAACGCCGACCTGCAAGGGCTGAACTCGCTGCAGGTCATGGACAAGGTCGTGGGGTATGCCGGCCAGGACGGCCTCAAGGTCATCCTCGACCGGCACCGTCCCGACTCGGGCGGACAGTCGGCGCTCTGGTACACGGCGTCGGTGCCGGAGTCGACGTGGATCGCCAACCTGAAGGCGCTGGCGTCCCGGTACAAGGGGCAGGACACCGTCGTCGGCATCGACCTCCACAACGAGCCGCATGATCCCGCCTGTTGGGGCTGCGGTGACACGGCGACCGACTGGCGCCTGGCCGCCCAGCGGGGCGGCAACGCGGTGCTGTCCGTCAACCCGGACCTGCTGATCTTCGTCGAGGGCGTGCAGACGTACAACGGCGTGTCGGGGTGGTGGGGCGGCAACCTGATGGGCGCCGCCCAGTATCCGGTGCAACTGGACGTGGCGAACCGGGTCGTGTACTCCGCCCACGACTACGCGACCAGCGTGGCGCAGCAGTCCTGGTTCAGCGATCCGTCCTTCCCGGACAACATGCCCGGCATCTGGGACAAGTACTGGGGCTACCTCTTCAAGCAGAACATCGCGCCCGTATGGGTGGGCGAGTTCGGTACCACGCTGGCCTCGGCGACGGACCAGAAGTGGCTGGCAGCGCTGGTGAGTTACCTGCGGCCGAGCGCGACCTACGGCGCCGACTCCTTCCAGTGGACCTTCTGGTCCTGGAACCCCGACTCCGGTGACACGGGCGGGATCCTCGAGGGCGACTGGCAGACCGTGGACACCGTCAAGGACGGCTACCTGGCGAGCATCAAGGCCCCCGGATTTCCGGGCAGCGGGTCGGGCGGCGGCCCGGGGCCCGGCGGCGGTACGGCCGTGTGCAGTGCCGCCTGCACCGTCAGCAGCGACTGGGGCAGCGGCTTCAACGCCGAGGTGAAGGTGACGAACACCGGTACCGCGGCGCTCGGTTCCTGGAAGGTGACGTGGACCTGGCCCGGCTCCGAGCAGATCACCACCATGTGGAACGCGACGTACACGCAGAGTGGGCGGACGGTCACCGCGGTGAACGCCGCACACAACGGCACGGTGGCGGCGGGCGGTGCGACGAGCTTCGGCTTCGGCGGGGCGCCCGGTGGCGGCAGCTCACCGAGGGTGAGCTGTACGGCGTCGTAGGGGAGGCGGGGGAGCCCGGAGCCCGGCTCCGGGCCCCCCGGTGGAGGCCGCCCGTCCGAGACCCGTTTCGTTCACGGGGGGTTCCGCCAGGCCGCGTGCGTGCAGCGCCCTGTTGTCGACGCACGGGCTGCGCGGGACGGGCTGCGGCCACTTCGGCGACAGCGCATGGACCAGGGTGAGAAGTCTCTGGGCGGACCCACCGGGCGGCGTCGAAGGTGCCGGAGGGACGGGCAGCGGGCCGCCACCTTCACGCTGCCCCGAGGCCCTCATGCCGCGCACGGGCGATTGGCTCGAGGTCCGCCAGGGTCGGCCGAAGCCCCAGCGGGTCAGGGAGCGGGCCGGACATCCTCTGCACCGTGCAGCGCCGCCCAGCCCGCCGACCTCCGGCCCCGCCAGTACGGATGGAACAGCACCTCCGACGACAGGTGGATCAGCCGCCGCCGTAGATCGGTGCTCGGGGTGACGGCGAGCTGCCGGTAGGTGGCGTGCCACTTCCTCTGTGTGCGAGCGACATCGTCCGGAATCGGCCTCATGACCAAATTCAATCACGTGTTCGATTTGCCTCGCATCCTCGGCCCTGCGACTCGGCAGTGACACCTGGCCGCTCGCAGCCGGCGAGGGCCGCTCTCACTGTGCGGACCGAGCGATGAGTTTCGATGCGAGGAGGGGTCGTGTGGGGGACGTGCTTGACGAGTGAGGAGATCTCAAGAGTGAGCGACATCGTGGTCCAGAAGATCATCCGGCCTGAGCGCATTGTGTCGGGCTCATGGCTGGATGTGATCGCCTCGAATCTCGACTATCACCGGGCGACCTTCTTGTGGAAGTGCGAGGGCCTGTCGGCGGTACAGCTGCGGCTACGTCCCGTGCGGTCGTCGGCGTTGACCCTGCTGGGGCTCATGCGCCATCTGCAGGGGGTCGAGCGGGCCTGGTTCCAGCGGACGCTGGCGGCCATGGCGCCGCACTTCTTTCCTTATCGGACCCACGCCACCGCCGACGGTGGCGAGTGGTACGACGAGTCGGACCCGACGCCGGCCAGGAAGGTCTACGAGGACTACCGGACGGCGTGCGAGGAGTCGCGGCAGGTGTTCGCGAAGGTGACCGCCGACCTCGACCGCATCGTGCCGAACCGGGAGTTCGGTGACACCGATGTGCGGTTCGTCCTCGAGCACGTGATCGAGGAGTACGCCCGCCATGTCGGCCACGCGGACCTCCTCCGCGAGGCCATCGACGGTGCCACCGGGGAGTAGCTCGCTTTCCCTGTCGGAGGTACCTCGGCCCTTCTCCGGGCTTCATCGGCGCCGAGAGGCTGCATGGCATCGGCGCCGAGAGGCTGCATCGCATCGGGCCGAGGGCTTCGTGCACCGTTCGGCGCCCGCGAGGCCGGACGTCCATGGCCCCGGCGAGGCCACCACCGCTCGCCGCGTCCCCGGCCCGCCCTGCCGAAGCGGCCCGGGCCGGGTGCGGCGAGAGTGCGTGCACGGTGTCGCAGGGCAGGCGGGAGTTCGGCGACAGGTCCCAGGGACGGCGCGCCCTCACCATCACCTCGATCGGCACCCCGGATGGTCACCTGAGCGGCGTCAACGCCTTGTCCGGCGTACCGGCCACGTCGTCGGCTGCTTCCTCCCTCAGCCACCGGGAGTGGTGCCTCGCCGCCCAGGACCGGCTCACGTATCCGGTCCGCATTCCGAGCCTCGTCTCGGGGTCCTCGAACGCCTTGCGCATGTGACCGAGCAGAACAATGGTGACCGCCCAGGCGAGCCAGTCGTGAACGAAGATGACGTTGGTGCGCGAGATGAGCGGGAGCAGTCCGGTGAACCACATCAGCAGCCCGGTGAACATCATCACGAGCACCGCACCCGCGATCCAGCCCGCGTAGATCTTCTGTCCCGCGTTGAACTTGCCGGCCGGACGCGCCTGTGGGGATGTGCGGCGCTTGCGGACGGCCCGCAGCCACTGCCTGTCGTAGACCGCGAAGCGGTTCAGCCTGCGCAGATCGGCGCGGAAGTCCGGGGAGGCGAGTCCCAGCAGGAAGGGCCCCGGCAGGGCGATGCCCGACCACTCGTGGACCGTGACCATCAGGTGCCGCCGGCCGACGAGCTGAGCCAGCGGGCCGATGTACAAGCAAGCAGCGGTGACCAGGCACAGCAGCATCAGCCAGCCCGTGGCCCGGTGCACCAGGCGCTCGGCGGTGCTGAACCGGCGAACCTCGCGGTCCGGCTCAGGCCGCGCCGCTGCGCCGGTCGGCGTCGTCGAGCCAGCCGTCGACGGCATAACCGCGCTCCTCCCAGTAGCCGGGAACAACCTTGTCCGTGATCGAGATGCCGGACAGCCACTTGGCGGACTTGTAGAAGTACATGGGCGCCACGTAGAGGCGCACCGGTCCACCGTGCTCGTGAATGATCGGCTTGTCCTGCATGTTCAACGCCACGAGAACGTCCGAACGGCGGGCCTGGTCCAGAGTGAGGCTCTCGGTGTAGGCCCCGTCGAAGCAGGTGAAACGGACGGCCTTGCCTCCGGGACGGACCCCGGCGGCGTCCAGGAGATCGGCCAGCCGCACCCCTTCGAAGGGCGTGTCGTCCACCCGCCATCCGTCGGTGCACAGCACGTCGTGGACGACACGGGTCTGCGGCATCGCGCGCAGTTCGGGCAGCGTGTACGTCTTCGGCCGGTCCACCAGGCCGCCGATGCTCAGCCGGTAGTTCGTCTCGTTCTTGCGGGGCACCGAGCCGACGACGCTGTAGTAACGGAAACCACCCGGGTTCGGCAGCAGGCCGGTGATGCCGGTCGCGTCCACCTGAGAGGCGGCACCGAGGAACCCTTCCCAGCCGCGCTGCATGTAGGGCGCGGCGGCGAGCCCCGCGGCTCCCGCGCCGAGCATCCCCAACATCGCCCTTCGCGCCACCGGTGCGCCGTAGGGCCTGCGCTTCGGCTCTCTTGCCATGGTTCAGTGCTCCTTCCAGGAGGCGACGATGCCGTGGCCGCGCGGCCGCATGGCATCGCGATGGCCGACTGGACCCGCGCAGGTGAACGCACGCTGGTGAGTCGCACACCGGGGGTCGTCACCTGTTCAACAGGTGACGATGTTGGCATGGTCGTTCCAGGGCCGTCAACGGCGGGCCGGAGGAGACGCTCGGCAGCGATCTCGGCGCCGTGCCCCCGGCGCGAGCTCTCGCCCGTGCCGGGCCGGGAGCCCTCGAGCGGACCTCGGGGCGACTTCCGGACGTGCACCGTTCCGCGACGTGCGAAGCGCGTGGCAGTGACGGCGCGGAGCGGCGATCCGGTCGGTGCCACGTTGCCGCATCTCCGTCACCCCCTTGACAGGTGATGACAGTGGATGCACTGTGACTGTGCCGCGCACGGGAAGCGTGCGCTCGACGGCCCTGCCGGCCTGACAGAGCGGAGAAGACCATGAGCGACGACAGCACGGCGGACGCCGCCGCCGCGGCGAGGCGTGCGCGCTTCGGCAAGCTGCCCGAGCGCACCCGCTTCGAGGACATGACCGAGGAGAGGCAGGCCTCAGCGAACGGGGGGATCGCTGCTTCCTACGAGCCCGAGGGGGCGTGGCAGTACTTCTCCTGCCTGGCCCTGGATCTCGGACTCTAGTGTCCCAACCGGCGACGTTCGCCCCGTCGCGAGGCCTCGGTCAGCTGGGCGCGTTCCCTCCGGGCCCGGCCGCCGCGGTGAGCATGCTTGGCCGACGGGTCACCGGGCGGGCCGCACGGGCCGCCTCCGAGGTCACGGAGGGGGCGGCCGAGGCCGCCGGGGTGCTCGCATAGGCAGGCACGGCGGCGACCCGGCCACGAGCCCCGGGCGTGTGTGGACACCGCACCGCGCCACAGCGGCGGATGACGATGCGTCGGCCACCGCTCCCATGTTTTGACCTGGCGTCTCGCGCCTGGTCGAGCGACGCCCGCAGACGCGTACCGCCCGCTCCCCCCGTGCCGGTCCGACGTGCGCGGGCCGGGATCCGTGCTCAGCGGTACGGCACAACTCGTCCAGGGACTCCCTGGCTGCCCAACGCCGCAGCAGGCTGCCGTCGATGAGGTGGACGCCGTGTTGCCGGGGGCCCAGAGCACCTCGGCACGGCTGAAGACGCCGAAGTGGACAGGGGCAGATCGCTCTCGATCACGCCGGCTACGTAGCTGTGGAGGGTCGCTCCACACGCACCGATCTCGACGGCGTCTTCGCGTGCGGTGACGTCGTCGATCGCGAGTACCGGCAGACCGTGACGGCGGTGGGCAGCGGATGTTCCGCCGCCCTGGACGCCGAGAGGTACCTGTCGGCGCTGACCTCCTGCGCCGGTTGCGAAGAGGCGCGCTTCGAGGTCACGACGGTGGCGGAACTGGTGCATTGATGTCTCAGCGGCCACGAACGTGGCATCGGTCGTCGTCCCCGTGACCGGTCGACGACGAGCGACGCCAGGGCGGGGATGGGCGCCGGTCAGCCGGAGATGGCCTGGGAGGCCTGCTCGATGAGGTGCGCGACCGCGGCGGGCGGCGGGCGACTTCGACGGCCGGTCGCGGGTGCCGTACTGACGTCCCGTCAGTGGACGACAGTGTGTGCTGGACACCGGGGCCGCGGTCATGCTCTCCGGGCAGGGTCCGGGCCGGCCGGGCTGCGGGAGGCACCTGCTGCGTGCCGCAGCGTCGCTGCCGACAGCAGGACGAGTGCGCAGCTGGCCGCGACCGGCAGCACCCAGGTGAGAACCGGGCGGGCCGGGTTCCGGGACGCGGCGATCAACCGGATGGCGAAATTCGTGCTCGCGGCCACGGGGAAGCTGTAGACCCACAGTCCGGGATGGAAGGACCGCTGGCGCAGCTCGGGAAGGAGGAAGGCGACCAGGAGGACGGTGAAGAGCAGGGTGCCCGCGAAACCGTAGCCGACCGGGCCGAAGACGCCCTTGTGGGCCGCGGTCCATGCGATGCCGCCGGTCGCCGGTGGAATGGTCAGGACCGTGAGTACGGGCCGCGCCGGCTGGGGGAGGGGCCCGGAGGTGACGAGGCTGCCCAGGATGACGGTGCCGAACGTCAGCCAGTAGAGCAGCCCGATCGCGAACGCCGCGTCGGCGATGACGGGCAGCTTGAGCGTCGACGCGGTGGCGCTCGCGATGAACGGGGCGGAGGAGACCGGCAGCAGATAGCCCGGGTGCAGGAGCGTGGCGCTGAGCGAACCGGTGAGCCAGTGGGCCAGCAGTCGCGCGGCGACCAGGGCGCCGGGAGCGGCGAACACCGCGTACGCCCATCGGGCACCGTCGGTCCCGAACCGGGAGAAGTGGCCGGCGACGAGCATGCCGATGATGGGGACGTAGGAGATCGCGAAACCCTGAGCCGGATGGCGTATGTCGTGGCGGAGGTTGTGCCACCTGGCTCCTCCGTGGCGCAGGTACTGGATCAGCAGAACCAGCCACACCAGAGCGCTGATCGCGTAGAGGGCGTCGCTGACCGGCAGGGCCGCCGGATGGACGGTCACCGATGCCTGCCAGGCACCACCCAGACCAGCGGTGCCGAGGGAGATGGACAGCAGACCGATCCGGTCCGCCCGGACCGCATGTCTGTCGGGCGGAAGCTCGATCGGCGGTGGGGACACGGAGGGGGAGGCGTTTGCCGTGGTGTTGGTCATCTAAAGCCCTGGGAAGGCCCGACCGCTTGGGGCGAGCGGGGATGGGAGGTGCCGGCTGACGATCGTGGTTCCGGTCGGCCGTGCGGGCGGGAGCGTCGGAGCCCGCCTGCACGGCACCGTGAGGCCTTGCCTCGCCCGGCGGGTGGTGTCTCAGGCCGCCGTGTCGAGTACGACGCGGAAACGTGCCTTGCCCGTGAGCATCCGCTCGTACCCCTGCACTGCCTGCTCGAAGGGCAGTACCTCCAGGCTGGGACGAATGTCGTGGGCAAGGCTGAAGGCGAGGTTGTCCTCGTTCTCGATGGAGGAACCGGTCAGGCTGCCGGTGATGGAGCGGGTCCCGAAGATCAGGTCGGGGGTCGAGACGGTCAGCGGATCGGGCGCGGCGCCGACCGCGATCAGCTTGCCGTTCGGGGCCAGACCCCGGACCAGGGGGTTCATGGAGGAACCGCTGGAGGCGGTGGCGACGATGATCGAGGCGCCGCCCAGGTCGCGCAGTGCGGCCCCCGGATCGGTGCTCGTGCTGTCGATGTACTCGTGGGCGCCCAGCTGACGGGCGAGCGCCTCCTTCTCCTCACCCCGTGCCACGGCCGCGACCCGGTAGCCCAGGCTGCGTGCGTACTGCAGGGCCAGGTGTCCGAGTCCGCCGATGCCCTGCACGGCGACAAGGGCCCCCGCACGAGCGTGGCCCTGCTGCAACGCGGCGAAGGTGGTCAGGCCGGCGCATAGGAGGGGAGCGGCGTCCAGGGCCGAGATCCCCTTGGGAATGCGCACCAGTCCGCTTGCCCGGGCATAGGCCACCTCCGCGTAGCCGCCGTCGGTGGTCGTTCCGGTCTGCGCCTGGTCCAGGCAGTTGACGAAGTCGCCCCGACGACAGGGCTCGCATTCCCAGCAGTGCCCGTTGAGGAAGCCGACGCCGACACGGTCACCGGGCTGCCAGGCGGTCACACCGGCCCCGACGGCGTCGATGACGCCGACAATCTCGTGGCCCGGGACGATGGGCTGCGACGGGTCGGACCGCAGACCCTCCACCGCCAGCACGTCGGTGTGGCAGATACCGCAGGCCTGGACCCGTATCCGGACGTGGCCCGGTGCGGGTTCGGCCAGCTCACGCTCGACCAGCCGGAGGTTGTGGACTCCGGTGGCCTCGAAGGCTCGATAGGTGGACATGCTCCAGCTCCTGGGTGATGTGGTGAAGCGAAGCCCCGCCTGTGGCGGGGGGCGACCATCGGGGCCGCTGCGGCAGCGCGCCGTTCGTCCGGACGGGCTCAGCCGCGGACGAAAGTGAGGCGCCGTTCGAATATGACCGGTCGACTTACCCTGAGTCAAGCCGACCCCCTCGACGGGTCGGATCGTCGGTGCCGTACGGCTCGCACCCCGCTCGGCGCAGGCGTCAGGCTGTCGAGCGCTGCGTCGCTCTCGCCGGTGGGCGCAGGTTGACTCCGGTCAAGGCGACCGGCCATATTGAATCGGAGGTGATTCAGGATGGGACGCGCGTCCAAACGTGAGGAGATCGCGCAGGCCGCCCTGCGGCAGTTCCATGCGCAGGGCTTCAATGCCACCGGCATCAACGACATCACCAAGGCCGCCGGCGTGCCCAAAGGCTCGTTCTACAACCACTTCTCCAGCAAGGAGGAGGGTGCTCTGGAGGCGCTGGCCCGGTATGCCGCAACTCTGCGGTTCGACATGCTCGAAGAGCCGGGGCGCCCCCCGCTGGAGCGGTTGCGGGCGCACTTCGAGCACCTCGGCAGGGACACTCTCGACAACGGGTTCGTCCGCGGGTGCCTCGTCGGCAACCTGGGTGCGGAAGTGGCGGATCACAACGAGGACATCCGCTCGGCCGTCCGGCGGGGTTTCGAGCGGTGGGCCGCGCACATCGAGCAGGTGCTCGTCGAGGCGCAGGAGGCAGGCGATGTCGACAGTGCTGTCGACGCGAAGGCCACCGCGCTGTTCATCCTGAGCGCCTGGGAGGGGACGCTGATCACGGGCCGGGCGTACAAGTCCGGGGCGCCGGTGGAGGCGTTCTTCCGGACCGTCTTCGACGTCGTCCTGCGATAGCACCGCTCGGCCTGCGCCGGCGTCGAGAGGCTCTTCAGTCGTCCGTATCCGATCAGGGCCGCCGAGTGTGGCCGCACGAGTCGCCCGTGGTGCGCGGCCTCTGGTGGCGGGGCAGTGGCCCCTTGTGCGGGCCCGGCAGGGCTCTGTGCTGCCGCTGGGGCCTGCCTGGGAAGCAGGCGGGAAACGGAGCGCTTGACGTAAGTCGACCGGTCGTCTACTTTTTAGACGACCGGTCGGCTGGTTCTTTCGCGGGGCCGATCGGTTCTCTTGTCGATCACATCCCATGAAGCGGAGCCTCGCGATGACCACCCCTGTCAAGCTCGCCATCGTCTACTACTCGTCCACCGGCACGATCGCGGAGATCGCCCAGGAACTCCATGACGCCAGTGCCAAGGCGGGTGCCGAGGTCCGACTGCTCAAGGTCGCCGAGCTCGCCCCTCAGGCCGCCATCGACTCCAACCCCGCCTGGGCGGCCAACCACGCGGCCACTGCCGGTGTCCCCGAAGCCACCCCGCAGGACATCGAGTGGGCCGATGCCGTCATCTTCGGCACACCCACCCGCTTCGGCAACGTCTCCTCGCAGCTGAAGCAGTTCATCGACACGCTCGGCGGGCTCTGGGCCGAGGGAAAGCTGACCGACAAGGTCTACAGCGGCTTCGTCTCCGCCGCCACCGCTCACGCCGGCCACGAGTCCACCCTCCTGGCCCTGTACAACTCCGTCCACCACTTCGGCGGCATCATCGTCTCACCGGGCTTCACCGACCCCGCGAAGTTCACCGACGGCAACCCCTACGGCACCTCCCACGCCGACGGCCAGGGCACCAACCCCGTCGACGAGGTCACCCGCACCGCCGCACGCATCCAGGCCGAGCGCGTCGTCAAGATCGCCGGCAACCTGAAGGCCGCCGCCTGATCGCACCACCGGACGTGAACCTGCAGGCGGCCGCTCATGGCCGCCGGCAGGATCCCGGGCCGTTCGGGGCCTCCGTCGCATGCCGGACGAGTGGCCACGTCGCGCCGTCCGGCGGTGACCGGCCGACCATACTTCCAGCGCTGCGGTACCAGCCTGCCCGGGGACGCAGAGGCGTCCTCACGCACGAGAGGGTGCGTCCCGCGTGGCCTGGGTCAGAAACGAGAAAGGACGAAAGACGATGAAGGAGTTCCTGGTCGTGCTCACCACAACCGTCCCTGAGGGGACCGACCCGGAGGAGGTCGCGCGGCGCCGTGCCGCCGAAGCCGTCCGCGCCGGCGAACTGGCGGCCACCGGTCACCTGGGCCGGCTGTGGCGCCCCGTCGGCGAGCTGCGCAGCATCGGCCTGTGGCGCGCCGACGACGAGGCCGACCTGCGTGAGAACGTCCTCGGCACGCTGCCCCTGTGGCCGTGGATGACCGCCGAGATCACCGCGCTGCAGCCGCACCCCAACGACCCGGGCACCAACAGCTGACCACCACTTTCAGGCCGTAGCCAGGAGGCAACCGATGAACGGCACAACAGCACAGGAAGCCATCGTGCGTGGCGTGATGGACCGGTGGAAGTCCGCGGTCGACGCGCACGAACCGCAGCAGGTCGCCTCGATCTTCACCGAGGACGCCATCTTCCAGGGTCTGCACCCCTACACCGTCGGCCGGCCGGGAGTTGCCGACTACTACGAGTCCCAGCCGATGGGGCTGACAGCCGACTACCAGGTGCTGGAGACGCGCAGGCTTGCCGAGGACGTCCTGCTCGGTTACCTGGGGGTCGACTTCTCGTTCACCGACAGGCCTGCCATCCAGGTCAATCTCAGCGTGGTGCTGAGGCGTCTCGACGACCAGTGGTACCTCTCCCACTACCAGGTGTCCAAGCTCGGCTGACGAGCTCCGCGGGCGGGCCGCGAGCGAAGGCGTTCCTGCCCGAGGGCCGTCTCGCGGGGAAACGGCGGCGCGCGGCGTGCATGGGACCTGCTCCGGAGCGAGCCCGAAATGCTCGCGGTACGCCGCAAGGACTGCGCCTTCCGGAAGGTCCCGTGTCCGTCGGTTGCCGCGCCGGTGATGATCGGACTGCGCCTGCTGAGGGCGATCAGCCCGGGCCCGGGGGCAGACAGGAGCCGACTGCGGGCGGCGGACGGGAGGTCGTGGAATCGGCGCTGCCGCTCAGGGCCTTCGCCGAAGTCCGGCTCCGACCCGACCTCGGGCGGACGGCGCTCGGCCGCGCGGTACGCCGACACGGCGACGGCAAGGGGGTGCGGTGGATCGGTTCGACGCCGAACAGGTCGCGGTGGGTGTCGATGAAGCGGATCAGCTTCGGGGTCGAGGACCGAGTTCCGCTGCGAGAGGGGCGGCCACGGCCCGGACGCAGCGGAAGCAGGCTCCGTGCCGGGTGACGAGCCACTCGCACCGCCAGGACAGGCGGTCTCTTCGCAACGAGTCGGGAAGGGCCGGGTGCGTCGTCACGCGACCTGGCAGTCGGGGCACACGCCCCAGAACGTCACTGCCGCCTCCTGGATGGCGTATTCCTTCGGCAACTGGGGTTCCATGCAGGGTGCCGCGCCCACCGCGCACTCCACGTCACGGATGGCACCGCAGCTGCGGCACACGAAGTGGTGGTGATTGTCGTGGTTCTCGGTCTCGTAGCGGGCCGGGTGCCCGGCGATCTGAGTGCACCGGACCAGGCCGGCGTCCGTGAGCGCACGCAGGACGTTGTAGGTGGCCTGCAGGGACAGGCGGCCGGTGACCCGCTGGGCGCGCTCTCGCAGGGTGTCGACATCGAGATGGTCTGCCGAACGGGAGACGGCCATCAGGACGGCCATGCGCGGAGCGGTCACCCGCATGCCCGCCTTGCGCAGCTGTGCCGCGGCCAGCTCCATGGGTTGCTCCGCGGTGGTCATTCTGGCTCGTACTCCCTGTCGTCCTCCGGGGCCGCCTCGTCACCCTCCGGTGCGGTGTCCGCGGACAGATCGAACCACACGGTCTTGCCGACCGGCCCGTACTCAAAGCCCCACCGCGCGGCCAGGCTCTCCACCAGGCTGAGTCCGCGGCCGTGCTCGTCCTCGAAGCCGACGTCGGTCCGGCGCGGAGCCTCCGAAGAGCCGTCGCTGACCAGACAGCGCACATGCGACACCCGCTCCAGGGTCAGACGCAGCGGACCGGAAGCATGACGCAGTGCGTTGCACACGAGCTCGCTGACCAGCAGCTCGGCGGTCGGGACCAGGCCACACAGGCCCCACTGGGGCAGCACCTCGCGTATGGCGGCCCTCGCCACGGCGCATGCGGTCGGCGACCAGGGCAACGCCCACGGACCGCCGACGAAAGACTCCACCCGGTCCGTGGCAGGCGGCGCGGCCGGCGGGAGGGGCGGCGCGGGTTGCGGGCCAGGGACAGCCGCGCCGGTCGCCGTTCCCCCCGGGCGGGTGTCTCGAGGAACTGCGCTGTCCATGGCGTCCCCCTTCGGGGTGGTACCAAATGTCCCCCATGACGCTACGCCTGTTCTGGAGCGGGTCAAGATTATGGAGCGCATCACTTTTCGTGACCCATCGCGGACGCTGGGGGATTCATCTGCCGGCAGAGGTGATCGAGCGGATGGTCAGCGCCGGGCGGCGAGCGACGCGGGCGCCGGACAGCGGCCGCCCCACGGCTCCTGCACGGGCGGGCAGTGGTTGCCTTCCGTGCCGTGGGGAACCGGCTGAACACCCACGTCTCTCAGGCCCTGCGTGACCTGTTCGCCGAGCGTGAGTCGCTGACGGTGTTTCTGCTTCCCGCTTACCCGCCGCCCGACCTCAGGCGCACGTCGAACACCGGCTCGAACCTCTCCCAGGGGGAGTCGGGCCGCCTGGAGCGGCACTTCTCCGCCTTCGGCGGCGAAACACCCCGCGATTCGCGGCGCTTCAGAAGTGGTCGACGTCGACGACGGCCTGGGCGAAGGCGGTGGGCGCCTCCTGCGGCAGGTTGTGGCCGATGCCGGACAGCGTCCGGTGCTCGTACTCGCCGGTGAAACGGTCGCGGTAGGAGACCCCGTTGCCGGGCGGGGTGAACGGGTCGCGCTCGGCGTCGAGGGTGATGGTGGGCACGCCGATGAGCGGACGGGTGGCGAGTTGCTTCTCGTAACGGTCGTAGCGGCGCTCGCCGTCGGCCGTGCCGATCCGCCAGCGGTAGTTGTGGATCACGATGGCCGCGTAGTCGGGGTTGTCGAAGGCCGTGGCCGTGCGCTCGAACGTGGCGTCGTCGAAGTGCCGCGTCGGCGACACGGTGTCCCAGACGAACCGGCACAGGTCGTGCCCGTCCTTTTCGTC
Organism: Streptomyces sp. NTD91; assembly: GCF_059510455.1. NCBI lineage: Bacteria > Bacillati > Actinomycetota > Actinomycetes > Kitasatosporales > Streptomycetaceae > Streptomyces > Streptomyces sp. NTD91. Next base: position 108,107 of record NZ_JCAJZW010000018.1, on the reverse strand, counting down.
CTCCATGGCGAGGCGGCCCCGCTCGGTGGCGAAGTACCACCGGTACCACCGGGCGTGCTCCGTCGCTGCAGGCTGCGGCTTCTTCTGCGCCGCGACGTTGGTGATGAGGTAACCGCTCACCGGCACCAGTGCCTCGACGCGTTCGGGCCACAGGGCAGCGATGATGTCTTCGGAGCGCGAACCCCAGTCGAATCCGGCGGGAAGGGCCTTCTCGATCTTGAGGGCGCCCATCAGGGCGATGCGGCGGCCGGGAGGCCGGAGCGGTCTCGTCGTCTCCAGACGGTCCGCAGCGCGTGTCCTGGTGCCGACTGGGCGGTCGAGACCCCACGCGGATCCCGCGGCGGACGGCGCTGGGCGTGATGTCGCCGACATCGCAGGGCGTCACACATTCGGGTTCATGTGCCGACCCGGGGGGCCATGAACGTCCAGGAGCGCCTGGCGATCGGTCCGGAGGGTGCTGAGTGGCGCTCGGTCCCTCGCTGGGGGCGTCGCTCGTCCGCGGACAGATCGACGCGGCCACGGGCCGCATCAGTGCCTTGCCGGGTTCGCGGGTCCCGAAGTGGCGCTTCTCGCCGAGCGGTTCACGCTCCACGCTCACGATGCGCAGCCCCGCGGACCGGTCCGTTCGGCCACGCTCTCACCGGCCGGTCCGGCGCCTGCGAGGATCCCGGCGTGGGTGCGTGGCGTGTGGTCCGTCACCCGCGTGCCCCGGGCCGTCTCTTCACACCGCTCGCCTTTCAGCGGCCTGGCAGGCGTGTGGTGACTTCCTGGAGGACCCAGCCGTTGCCGTCGGGGTCGTTGAAGGCGGCGAAGGAGCCGTAACTGGCGCGCTCGGGGTGGGGGCCGCTGACCCGGCCTTCCCGGGTGCCGCGATGGAATACGCCGCCGGCGTCGTGGAAGATCTCACCCATGTCGATGCCCCGGGCGACGAGGTCTGCGTGGGCGGCCTCGATGTCCGAGACGATGAGGTGCAGGCCCTGAACGGAGCCGGGCGCAGCCGTCGTGACCCCGGTGCCGAAGAGGATGGAGCACTGGGAGCCGGGGGGTGTCAGGTGCACGACGCGGTAGGTGTCGTCAGCGACGTAGTCCACGTCCAGGCGGAACCCCGCGGCCTCGTAGAAGCCCTTGGCGCGGTCGACGTCTGAGACGGGCAGCACCACGACTTCGAGTTTCAGGTCCATCTGCGCTTCCACTTCCATGAACGGAGGCGCCGCACGTCCGAGTGCGTCACCGGTTTGGACAGTGATGAGATGCTGACAGCTCATGTGTCACCCGTCAAGACGGTGACGCAGCGGCTCGGCGCTGGGGGTTGAGGAACATCGGAACGAAAACCGGCGCTAAGCCCCTGGAGGGCCTGAGAGCGCTTTGACCTGGGGTTCGGCTGAGGCAGAGCCTTCGGCAGTCGTGTTGACCACTGACTGTCCGGAGGTCCGGGGTGCCGGTCGAGTTTCTGACAGATGAGCAGGCCGCGAAGTACGCGGCGTACGACGGGGCGCCGTCCCGTACGGAGTTGGAACGGTTCTTCTTCCTCGATGACGCGGACCGGGAGCTGATCGAGGGCAAGCGGCGGTCCCACAACCGGCTGGGTTTCGCCGCCCAGTTCACGACCGCTCGCTATCTCGGGGTGTTCCTGGACGACCCGACCGACATTCCGGCGGAGGTCGCCGACTACCTTGCCGAGCAGCTCGGCATCGCGGACGCATCGGTGCTGAAGGCGTACGGTGAGCGGGAGAACACCCGGCTTGATCACGTCCGTGATCTGCGGCGGGTCCTGGAGTACACGGAGTTCGCCGAGGCGGAGGCCGAGCTGCGGGGGTGGGTGGACGCGCGGGCCTGGACGACAGGCGAGGGCCCGAAGGCACTGTTCGACGCGGCGGTGGGGTGGCTGCGCGAGCGCCGGGTGCTGCTGCCTGGGGTGACGACGCTGGCCCGGCTGGTGGCTGCCGTGCGGGAGGCAGCAAACCAGCGGCTGTGGGACACCCTCCACGGTCTGCTGAGCACCGGTCAGCGGGCGGTGCTCGACTCCCTGCTGACGGTGCCGCCGGGCGCCCGGGTGTCGGAGCTGGACCGGCTGCGCCGGGGTCCGGTGCGGATCTCCGGTCCCCAGATGAAGTGGGCGCTGGAGCGGGCGGAGGAGATCGCCGCCTTCGGGATGGCGGAGGTGGACGTGTCCGCGATACCGCCACGGCGGCTGGCGGAGTTGTCGCGGTACGGGATCGACGGCAAGGCGTCGCTGCTCAAGCGGCACGGCGACTCCCGGCGCCTGGCGACGCTGCTGGCCACCGCCGTCTATCTGACGTCCCGGGCGGTCGATGATGCCCTGGACCTGCTCGACGTGCTCATTGCCACGAAGCTGTTGGCCAGGGCGGAGCGGGAGACGGCGAAGGAGAAGCTGAAGAGTCTGCCGCGGGTGGAGCGGGCTTCGGCGAAGCTGGCCGCCGCGTTCCAGATCGTGTTCGACACTACGAGCGAGCAGGTCGACACCGACACTGGGGAGATCAGTCCGCCCGAGGTGGAGACGCTGGAGGCGATGTGGGAGCGGATCGAGCAGGTGGTGCCCCGGCATGAGCTGGCGGCCGCGATTGCCGCGCTGTTCGAGCTGACCCCGCCGCTCGACTCAGACGCGGACGAGGCATGGCGGACCGAGCTCGTCACCCGGTTCGGCACCGTACGGCCGTTCCTGAGGCTCCTGGTGACGGTGGTCGACTTCGGCGCCTGTCAGCGGTCACGTAATTCCCCAGGATCTTCATGATCAGCGTCACGCAATTCCCCACCTGGGCTGAGGCCGTGACGGGCCGCCCGACGGTTGAGTGTGCGGCTGGTCCGGTCAGTCAAGGGCGCCTTCGGCGGCGCTCCGCGCTGGCCTTGCGGCCACCCTGGACAGCCCTGACCAGCCTGAATGACGGTCTGGCTATCGGGCGGCCCGGGAACCTGCGGCGCCCTGGGGATCTCGACGCACGGTTGCCGTCCCCATGAACACGACGATCGCGGCATCGGCGTCCCCCTGGCCCATTACGTGACGTTCTAGGTGGGGAATTACGCGACCGTCCACATTCAACACGCGGTACATGGACGCCGCGGTGAATCAGCTGCGCGCGGATGGCTTCGACGTCCGTGACGAGGACGTGGCCCGCCTCTCGCCGTTCGTCAGGCATCACATCAACATGCTCGGCCGGTACTCCTTCCAGCTTCCCGACCTGCCCGGTGGCCTGCGCCCGCTGCGCGACCCGGACGCCACCCACGAGGAATGGCCGGGTCCTCCTGGCCCGCACCGCCGGACGGGAGGACCATGGAGGTACGTCCGGCGGTGCGGCCACTGCGGCATGGTGCGGGCGTTCTGGTTGCGACGCCGGGGCGGCGCGTGTTCGTCAGGGCGTCTTTGGGCGCGGGGCGTCCGCCGGTCTGTCGTGTGCTGTACCGGCGGCCTCGGTGGGTGAGAGTGCGGCGAGGAGCCGCAGTTTCTCGTCGCTGTCGCTGTCCTTGTCCGGGTAGTAGACGACGAGGATGACGTCGTCGATGGGGAGTTTGTCGCGGTGGAGGCGTAGTTCACCGACAACGGGGTGGTGGACGGTGGTCGTGCCTCCGTCGAGACCGCGGACGTCGTGGCGAGCCCACAGGGTGCGGAACCGCTGACTGGACAGTGCGAGTTCTCCGACGAGCTCGACGAACCGGGGGTTGTCGGTGTCGTCCCCGATGGTGGTGCGAAGGGCGGCGATGAAATCGGCGGTGGCTTTCGTCCAGTCCTGGTGGAAGGCTTGTTCCTCAGGATCAAGGAGGAGGGAACGAAGCCGGTTCTGGCCGGGCTGCAGGCGGGGGGAGAGCGCGACCGCCATGGAGTTGGAGGCCAGGACATCGAACGCGCGCCCTTCGACGAACGCGGGGATCTGAAGGTGGGCGAGCAGCTCGTGCACGCGCGCCGGTACGTGCTCGGGCCGCTTGCGGCGCGGCGCCCTGGGGCGTGCCGCCGCGAGGCCGAGCAGATACGTCCGCTCGATGTCGTCGAGCTGCAGTACCCGCGCGAGTGATTCGAGGACCTGCGGCGAGGGGTTCTTGTCACGGCCCCGTTCCAGGCGAAGGTAGTAGTCGGGACTGATTCCGGCGAGCAGGGCGACTTCCTCGCGGCGCAGGCCGGGCACGCGGCGGTTGCCCCCGGGCGGGAGTCCTGCCTGTGCCGGGGAGACCAGTTCGCGTCGGGCGCGGAGGTAGCTGCCGAGTTGGTTGCCGGATTCCTCGTCCTTCATACCGACACCGTAATGCGGTGCGCGTGTCCCAGAGAGGGCCCTGGCAGGACCAGGGAAGACGGGGGCCCTGCCACACCCGGCGGATGCCGTCAAGACTGCGATAGCACTGTTTTGAAAGAGACAGAGAGCATCACTGTCTGCGCCGCGGGCCTGAACGCCGGCGGCGCCCTGTACTGAAGGGAAGATCTCGTGGATCTCTCCAACCGCACCGTTCTCATCGTCGGCGGAACCTCGGGCATCGGGCGCGAGCTGGCCCGGCGGTTCGCTGCGGCGGGCAGCACCGTGGCCGTTGGCGGCCGCAGCCCGGAGGCGCTCTCGGAACTCGCCGAAGAAGGCTTCGGCACGATCAGCATCGACGTCACCAACAGTGCTTCCGTCGCATCTGCCCGTGACGCCGCGCTCGCCCGCTACCCCGAACTGGACACCGTGGTGACGATGTCGGGCGTCATGCTCCTGGAGGACCTGCGCGACCCCGCGCACTTCGAGGCGGCAGCAACGACGATCGACACCAATCTGCTCGGCACCATCCGGGTCATCGACGCCTTCACCCCGCACCTGGTCCGGCGGGGTACCGGCACCTTCATCACCGTCACCTCCGGCATCGCCTTCCTGCCGTTCCCGCCCATGCCCACCTACGCCGCCTCGAAGGCCGCGGTGCACGCCTACTCCGAGGCACTGCGCGCGCAGCTCGACGGCACCGGTGTCGGCGTCGTCGAGCTCGTCCCCCCGGCCGTCGCCACGGCGGGACAGGAAAAGGTGAACCCGCACGCGCTGCCGCTCGACGACTTCGCCACCGAGGTCATGCACCTGCTCTCACAGGACCCCACCCCCCACGAGATCCTCGTGAAGGGCGTCCTCATGCACCGCTGGGCCGAGCGCGACGGCACCTACGACGACCTCGTCGCACAGCGATCCCAGGCCCTGACCATGCTCTCCGGCCGCCAAGGCTGACACCCTTCCCCTTCCGATCGACGGCCTCATCGCTCATCGCCCGAACCCCGCCACCCGAACGGCCCCGCCCGCGCGGCCCACCCTGCCGGGCGGCGACAGTTTCAGCGGCGGGCGTCTCCGGGGGCGAGCAGGCTGGTGAGTTCGGCGATCGCCTCCGGGGAGGGCTTGAAGTAGCGGCGGACGTTCTCCGGCTTCTTGTGCCGGGACTTCGCCATCAGCATCAGCAGCGAGGCGCCCTGCTCGCCGAGGTGGGTCAAGGCAGAGTGGCGGTACTCGTGCAGGTCCCAGCCCGTTCCCAAGCCGCGCAGGGCGGTGTGCTCGTCCAGCAGCGCGCGGGCCTGCCCGTACGACAGGCGCGCCAGGCCGGTATCCGGGCAGACATCGCGGGGGCTGACGACCTTGCCCGGACCTGGACGGCGGTGGGTGACGAACACCGGCCCACGGGTGCGGCCTTTGGGGAGCCGGGGCAGCAGCCGGGCGGTGCCAGCGTCCCAGTACACGGTCTCCAGCACGTAGTCCTCGCGCGCCTGGCCCCGGCGGCGGGCCTTGGTCCGGGCGCCCTTCGCTTTGACCACCCGCTCAGACCGAGGTTGTACCGGCGGGCCCGTTCTGGGAGGCCGAGCCGGAACATCAGGACTACCTCCAGCGCTATCCGGACGGCTGCACCTGTCATTTCCCGCGCCCCGGCCGGAGGCTTCCCAAGCGCGTGTGAGGTGACGGCCGGGTCCGGCGGACCGTCCCGGCCGTGCTCCGCGCGATGCGTCACCGCGGGGCACGCGGTGGTCGGTCCAGGGGACCCAGGCCGATCGCGCAGTCGAGCCGGGCCGAGGCCGCTCTCGCTGACCGTGACCGCCGCCTTCTTCGTCGGATATTCGTACGGTCCGGCGCGGTCGGCCGGGTCGCTGACGACGCGCACGCCGCCGATGCCGATGACGGTGGACTGTCCAGGGACAGTGATCGCACACCCTGCCGCAGAGCTCAGGGGGCGTCGTCGACGCCTGCTGGATCCGCCCCTGTAGGCCCGACTCCGCTGCCGGTCCGGAGTCTGGGTGGCATCGGGTGGTGTTGCTTGCCGCGTCGTGGGGGGCGGCGCTCCCGGCCGGCGGGGCCCCGGGTGTGGGGATGGTGGCGGGGCTCAGGTGCGGGCCGGTGTCCGGGCGCCGAGCAGGGCCAGGCAATTGGCCCACAGGGTGTCCAGTGGTGAGGTGTTGTTGTAGAGCTTGGCGAACAGTACCTGGCCCTCGAGTTGGGCGACGACGGACTGGGCGGCTGCGCGGGTGTCCGTTGCGCTCACCTCGCCGCGCGCCCGGGCCTGGGTGATGACGGTGTCGACCATCTGCGTCTGGGCTTCGAAGATCTGCTGGAGCCGTTGGCGTATGGCCTCGGTCTGATTGCTCATCTCCAGGGAGAGGTTGCCGAACAGGCAGCCCGAAATCACCCCGCAGCTTTTCTGGCCGGCCTGCTGGGCGGCCTGGGTGGCCTCGAACAGCTGTCGCAGCCGTTCGAGCGGCTCGGCGTCACCGTCCAGGATCCGGGTCCACTCGCGCTGTTCCGCGGTCCAGTGTTCCTCGATCACCGCGAGGGCGAGGGCTTCCTTGGACTCGAAGAAATAGTAGAAACTGCCCTTCGGTACGCCCGCCGTCTTGCAGATCTCGGCGACGCCCAGAGCGGAGTAGCCGCGCTGCTCGATCAATGAGTGCGCAGCGGTGAGGATCTTTTCCTTCGCGTCACTTGTCCGGCCCATGCCCACAGTATACGACCGATCGACTATGACCGGTAGATGCAACGGTCCACTCGTTCTCCTCGCCGCCCTGCCCTGTAGGAGGCTGAGCCTCTCAGCAGGGAGAAACGCGGTCGTGGAAGGTTCCCGGGGTGCGGCCCACTCTGGAGGCATGGTGAGCCGCCGACGGCGGTACGGTCCCCGGGCAGACGAGTCCACGAGCGCGGGCCCACCGCACCCCTTCGCAACCCAGCCGCAGCTGATGACCCCCGCGACGCCTCGAAGCCGCGCCGGGCCAACGACAACGCTCTGCGCCCTGACCCTGAGGCTTCGAGGACCGTCGAGGAAGATCGCATGACCGCAACACCGTCGCAAGGCCATCCGCACGCCACGAGCGGGCTGCTGCGTTCGCCGTGGGTCCACGTCGCCCAGGCGGCTGCCGCGCTTGCGGCCGGCATGGGCGTCGGCCGCTTCGTCTACACCCCGATCCTGCCCTTGATGCACACCCGGGCCGGCCTGTCGGCAGGGGCGGGAGCGAACCTGGCGACCGCCAACTACGTGGGGTATCTGATCGGGGCTGTGGCCGGGACCCTGCTTCCGGGCCTGGTGCGTTCCACGGCCGTGCTGCGTGGCTGCATGCTGGCGCTCGTCGCCTCTCTCGCGGCGATGCCCCTGACGCACACCACCGTCGTCTGGCTGTTCCTGCGGCTGGGCGCGGGAGTGTTCAGTGCGCTGATCTTCGTGATCGCCGTCAGTTCCCTCCTCAGCCATCTGCGCGACCACCCCGCTCACCTGCCCGGTTGGGCGTTCGGGGGTGTCGGTGCCGGCATCGCCCTGTCGGGGGTGCTCGTCCTGGTCCTGCGCACCGTCGGTGACTGGGAGACGGCGTGGTGGGCCTCCGCGGCTCTGGCCGTCGCACTTACCGCCGCTGCCTGGGCTCTGCGCCCCGAGCCGACCACGCAGCCGCCCGCGCCCGAGTCACGGCAAGAGGCGGCAGCTCCACGTACCCATCGCTGGTTCGGTGCCCTGTTCGCTGCCTACACACTGGAGGGCGTCGGCTACATCATCGCCGGCACCTTCCTGGTCGCGGCCATCGAACAGACCTCACCCGGATGGATCGGCAGCGGCGCATGGGTGCTCGTGGGCCTGGCCGCCATCCCTTCCTCCGCGCTCTGGGCGGCGCTCGGGCGCCGTTGGTCCCGCCCGGATCTGCTGCTGGCCGCGCTGGTCGTGCAGGCCGTGGGCATCGCGCTGCCCGCCCTGGTGGGTGGCGTCGCCGCCGCGCTCATCTCTGCGGCGCTCTTCGGAGCCACGTTCATCGGTGTCAGCACGCTGGCCCTCGGAGCGGGCGCGCACCTGCGGTTCCCTCGCGCCGTGGCGCTGCTGACCGCCGGATACTCGGTCGGCCAGATCCTCGGCCCCCTCGTCGTCGCCCCCCTGTTGCACCACGGCTATCACCAGGCGCTCGTCCTGGCGGCTGTCGTCGTCCTGGCCGCGGCGCTTGCCGCCTTCGCCCTGCGCATCGGATTCCCTCACCACGTGCCCGTCTCGTGGCATGAGGGGCCGAGCCAGGAACCAGCCCCGGGAGACCGGCTCGGCGCTCCGGACACCGGCGAAGCGCAGGCGGTCGAGTGACGTCCGGCCCAGCCGTGTCCCACCGTGCGCGCGCCTTGGGAAGGAGCGGAGCACCGCGCAGTCGGTGCCGGCCGTGGGCGGGCGCCGCCATCTCCTGCCACCGCGCTGGGCACTGGGTCCGCCGCACGAGGCGGTGCCGCGGGTGCCGGTGCTGCCGGTCCCTCTCGCCCCGATCGGCGAGGCACCCGACCGTCCCCGTAGGCGCCGTGGGACCCGGACATGACGGTCCGTCGGGTCCGTCCGGTGCCGATGTCCGGGCGGGACCGGAGTCGTGGGAAGTTCCTCGGGCCGTCACGGAATGTGCTCATGGTCGTGGCCCGGTTGAGCAGGTCGGCCAGACGCCGCAGGGTGTACATCATGCTCGTCCCCCCGGAGCCCGGCACGCCCTGCACTCCCCAGCCGGGTGTGCACACACTCGTGTCGATGTCGGCTTCCGGGGGGATCAGCATCGGCGTCGGGTCTGGGGCCACCGCGACGCCGTCCTTGACGAGCCCGGCGAGAACCCGGGCGAGTTCTCCTCGAGGTCGTCACGCTCGGCGACCGAGAAGGCGCCGCAGTCCTCCACGCGCAGCACGGTCAGGGCGCCGAAGCGCTGGTCCCCGCTGGTCACTGGCGCCGACAGCGCCGCGTACGGATAGGGCTGGACGTGTTCCTGGTCCGGGTCCGAGGGATTCGGATCGATGAGAACGGTCGTGGTGCCCGACTCGACGGCGCGTGCCGTGGCACGGGGAGCCTCCAGCCTCATCCGTCCGGCGAAGGTGAACAGCGACGGCGGACTTCCGCCGGCCAGGGCCAGCCGGAGTTCGCCGAGCCGCTCGTCGAGCAGATGGACCGCCGCCGTGACGGCGTTCAGCCGGTGCATGGCCGCCCGGACGGCGCTGTGGAGCACGTCCGCGAGATCCGCACCGTTGATCACAGGGCCGCCGCTGTGATGTGTCACTGGTTCGGTGCCGGCCACGAGACGACTCCCTCCATCGCGAGAACGTGGGTGTCGGGAGGAGCACCTTCCATACATAGCCTGTTCGGAGGATAAGTCAGTATTTTTCGTCGCCCGGTATCGCGCCATTCCTGTATGGAAGCGGCCGGTGTCACACGCCCCGGCTGCCGGGCGTCCACCACCGCCGTGCGGCGCTGCGACAAGGGGAAGCGACTCGGTGAAGGAGCCGAGGCCGAGGATGACTCCGGCCGGCCGTCCGAGACGGCGACCACCGTGGTCTGCGGAGTCGACACCGCGTATTCGGGGGCGGGGGTGCTCCCCGAGTGCGAGCACTCCCACGCCGAGGTCGTCCGCGACGACGGCTTCGTCGACGACCTGCCGGATCGCCCTGGCGTGGGGGAGGGGAACACCGCGGTCGTCCTCGGGGACGTCGCCGAAGGTGTCGGGGCCGAGGACGAGTTCAGACGCCGGTGGGTTCCTTCTCGAGCAGCTCCCGCGCCTCCTCGGCCAAAACGGTGGCGTCGACGTCGCCGGCCCGGACGACACGCCCGCCCAGCAGACCGTCCAGCACCAGATTGCCCGAGTGCGACGTCCCCGCAGACCCCGGGAAGACGATCACGCAGCCGAGGCCCAGGCGGGCCGCCGCCGCAGCGGTCAGGCGAGCGTGGTTGCTCTGCGCAGCACCCGCGGTCACCAGGGTGCCGGCCCCGTCGGCGAGGGCGGCCCCCACGGTCCACTCGGGCTTGCGGATCTTGTTGCCCCCGCCACCGAACTCCGTCAGGTCGTCCCGTTTGATCCAGAGGTCGTCCGGCCGCATGCCGATGGCGGTGGCCAGGCGGGGGAGCGGCTCGATTCGGGGTGGGAAAGGTGCCGAGTCCGACACGTGAGGGAGGCAGGGCGGTCACCGTTGTTCCTTGGGCGCAGGTGTGTCAGGACCTGGGCCGGCGCGCCCGCCGACGGTCCGCTCCGTCCGGACGGCACCGGCCGGGACTGACTGTACGACCGCGGTTCCGCCGCCGGTTACCGGACGGGCTCCCAACCACACCTGCCGCCGGGACCGATCCACGGCCGGCTTCCTCCCTGCTGAGAGGCTCTGCCTCCTGTGACACCAGTGCTGGTGCGCCGCAGGAGGCACCACGGGTGATGGCGTCGACGGAGCCGTCGGCCATCGGTCCGTTCCCAGGTCCCGGCGGTACGAACAGGTCACCGGCCACGAACCGGCGCAGCGGGGCAGACGCCTATTGCTTGTTCGGATCGTCGTCGGGAAGCCATGCGTCAGGAGCGTGTACGCCGAGATCACCGAGGCCGTCCGTCAGGGCGTCGACGGTGTTCAGGACGACGGTCCGCGCCTCACTGCTCCGCCACACCAGGGACCACGTCCAGTAGACCTTCGGGTCCACCACGGGACGCGCGACCAGATCGGGCGGGAGCGGGGCCGTCTGGGCCTTCGGTGAGTTGAGGATCGGTCGGCGCGCTCGGCGGACGTGGTCGAAGAACGCAGGCCCGGTGATGCCGCCGTCGGAAATGCGCACGGCGCGGGCGCCGGTGTCGCGGACCAGTTGCTCGGCGTAGGCGTTCCAGGAAGGCCAGGCAGTGGCGTCGTCGTCCAGCAGCACGACGATGTCCCGGGCACGGACCTCGGCCGTGTCAGGTCCGACCGAGACCGCGTACAGGCGGTCGGCGCCGATGAGCCGGTGGTTGAGCCCTCGCTCGGCCAGGTCTTCCCGGCGCACCCAGCACACCGCAAGATCAAGGCTGCCGTCCGCGACCCGGGCGGCCTGTGTGTGCGAGGGCGCGACCCAGGCATCGACGTGCACCCGTGCCACGGGCGAGGTCCGCGCGGTGAGGTCTGCGGGCAACCAACTGACATGGCCGAGCCGGACCGGCTCGGAGCCGGCGATCCTCGCCGCGAGACGACGGAGTTCGTCGGCGTCGTCCAGGAGGGCACGGGTGTGCGGCAGGAGCGCCGCTCCGGCCGGGGTGAGGGTGACCGAGCGGCGGTCCCGGTCGAACAGGCGCACCCCGAGGTCGCGTTCCAGCGCCTTGATCTGCTGGGACAACGACGGTCCGGCGATCAGGAGTCGGGCGGCGGCGCGGCCGAAGTTCAACTCCTCGGCGACCGCGAGGAAATACCGCAACTGGCGCAGTTCCACGATGGTCATGCTACGCGCGTGACGGGCCTGACCTACCGGCGCGGGGTGCCCGCCCTGCGGGAAGCGGACGAGAAGCGGGTTGTTGCATGCCCGAGAGGCCACGTCCTGAAGGGCGCGGGGTCAACCGCCGCCTCGGACGTCGCCCGGCCGTGGCCGTGCGGGACGGCGGGCTCGCCGTCCGTTGCCGGTACCGCCGCCATCGCCCGCAATGCCGGCGATGCGCCGAGGGAGAATCGGGTCTCACGGTCCGTGTAAAGCCCGAGCCGGCGTCTGCGCTCGCCGACTACGGGGATTCGGCCGGATGCCCAGGATCACGAACGGGAGGGGCCTGACCTTCCGCCGGCCCGGCAGGACCACCGAGTACAGGTGCATCGAGGCCTTGCCTGTCGAGCAGGACCATGGCGTCGTGGTCAAAGCTCCCGGCGTCGGCGTAGTAGGCGACGAGGCGATGTCCGGGGGTGCCCTCGAGCTGCATGGACTGGTAACCGAGGGTGAGGTCTCCGACCCGGGGGTGGCGGAAGTGCTTGGTGCCGGGGCGATGCCCGCGAACGTCGTAGCGCTCCCACAGACGGGCGAACTCGGCGCTCTTCAACAGGAGCTCGCCAACGAGCTGAGCGAGGTCGGGCGCGTCCGGATCGGTGCCAGCCAGGGCCCTCAGGCGCGCGACACAGCCCCGGATGCGCGTCTCCCACTCGGGGAACAGATCGCGGGCGGCCGGGTGCAGGAAGTAGTAGCGGGCGAGGTTGCGCTGCTTGGCCGGCCAGCTCTCGATGCCGGCGTACAGGTGCAGCCCGCCGGGGTTGGCGGCGAGTATGTCCAGCGTGCGGCTGAGGACGTAGGCGGGGCCGGGCCGCAGGTTCTCCAGCAGGAGCTTCACGCCGGGACGCACCGTGCGACTGGGCGCGGCAGGTGGCTCGGGGGCGGTGCGGGCGGCCCGCGCGGCCAGCCGGCGCAGGTGTTCGTGCTCCTCCTCGTGCAGCAGCAGCGCGCGGGCCAGGGAGTCGACCACGGCGGGGCTGGGCCGTGTCTCCTTGCCGCGTTCCAGGCGCGTGTAGTAGTCGATGCTGACCCCGGCGAGGGTGGCCAGCTCCTCACGGCGCAGTCCAGGGGTGCGGCGAAGTCCGGGCCCCGCGGGAAGACCGACCTGCTCGGGGGTGACCTGGGTGCGGCGGGCTCGCAGGAATCCCGCCAGGTCGTTGCTGCGCTGGTCGGCATTCATGCAGCCAGTGTGCCAGTGCCGTGACCGCTACCAGCAGTTGTGGGGGGGCCGTATCACTCCCTGGAACGCCACTCCCCGGTACCTTCCGGCCTGCCACGGCACGCTCGGGACGGCGACAGTCGATGAACCGCGGGAAGACGGTGGATCCGGCGGCTTCCGTCCACGGGCTGCGGTCCGGCAGCCCTTCGTTCCGGCACGAAGGCAGAACACAGCATGCGCAACACCACCCTGGGCACCCACGGCCCGCAGGTCGGCGTCATCGGCCTGGGCGCCATGGGAATGAGCTTCGCCTACGACATGACCGCTCCGCGTGACGAAGCCACCTCCATCTCGGTCGTCCACCAGGCCCTCGACCTGGGCATGACCCTGATCGACACCGCGGACGTGTACGGCCCCTACACCAATGAGGAGCTCGTCGGCAGGGCGCTGGCCGACCGCCGCGAGCGTGCGGTGATCGCCACCAAGGTCGGTATGGAATGCATCGACCCCACCGGCGGCCCCGGTGGCGCCCCACTGGTGAAGCCCAACGGCCGGCCCGAGCACGTCCGCGCCGCTGTCGACGCCAGCCTGCGCCGTCTGGGCACCGACCACATCGACCTCTACCAGCTCCACCGAGTCGACCCGGAGGTACCCCTGGAGGAGACCTGGGGTGCCCTGGCCGAGGCCGTCACCGCCGGCAAGGCCCGGTTCGTGGGCCTGTCCGAGGTGAGTGTGGAGCAGATCCAGCGCGCCCAGGGCGTCCACCCCGTCCACACCGTGCAGTCCGAGTTCTCCCTGTGGACGCGTGACGTCCAGGCCGAGGTCCTGCCCTACTGCAAGGAGCACGGGATCGGTCTGCTGCCGTACTCGCCGCTCGGCCGTGGCTTCCTCCTCGGCCGTTTCAGCTCCTTCGACGACCTGCCGGAGAACGACCAGCGGCGACGCCTGCCCCGCTTCCAGCAGGAGAACCTCCGGGCCAACCTGGACATCGCGGCCAAGGTCCGCGCAGTCGCCGACCGCGTCGGCGCCACCCCGGCGCAGGTGGCTCTGGCCTGGCTCCTCGCCCAGGGCGAGCACGTCGTGCCCATCCCGGGCACCAAGACCCCGAAGTACCTTGCCGACAACGCGGGCGGCGCGGATCTCCAGCTGTCCGAGGCCGATCTCGCGGACCTCGACGCCATCCCTGCCCCCGTCGGCGCCCGCTACTGACCCCTGCCTCGCCGGCGGCCCGCGCCATGCGGGCCGCCGGCGAGGGACACGGCGAAGTGAGCAGTCGTGTCTCTCGCAACCGGGGGTCGGTGCCCCGGCCGTGTCTCCGTGGCCGAGCACCGCTTCGGGCCCGGCCTGAGAGGTGTGCGTGTTTCCGTATGTGTACGGCTGCCGCGCGTGTCACGGTCTCGGCCGGGTACGGTGCGGCTTCGCAGTGGCCGGGCTCGGCCACGGGTCCTGTTCCGGCCGTCGATCGACACTGCCGCCGGTGTCCGGACCGGCAGTCGCTCGCTCGACTGATGCGTCCTCGGACGTGCAGGTGGAGGGCTCGATGATCCTGATCCTTCTCCCTCGAACTCCGGGTCCTTCGAGCGGGTCCGGGACCGTGCACATGACGGCAGACATGGTCCGCATGTGGACTGTGGTGCATGAGTTGCGGGGAGGGGGAATGGTGTGCGACGCGCGCGTGCCCTGCATCGTGGAGAAATAACTCATATTTTGTGTGCTTGTAGGGGCGAAGTGAGGGCATCCGGTGGCCAGGAGGTTGATAACGATGGTTCCCCTGCTTCTGGTTCTCCTGCTGGCTCTGATCCTCTTCGGTGCGGGCTTCGCGCTGAAGGCGCTGTGGTGGATCGCGGTGGTCGTGCTCATCGTGTGGCTGCTGGGCTTCGTCGTACGAAGCGCGGACGGTGCAGGCCGCAGGGGTCGCTGGTACCGCTGGTAGACACCGGCATTCCGCCATCAGGCACATACCGGCATGCAGCTGTGGGGCCCGGCCGGGGTACGGCCGGGCCCCATCCGTGTGTGAAACACCGTCCGGAGGGCCGGTCTCGCCGACCGGGCCGCCGACGGCGGGCGCGCACGACGCCTTCCCGGACATGGCAGGCACCCTGTGCTGCGACGGGCTGTTTGGCACGAGCGGCGCAGGCCGTGGTGGTGGGAGCAGGTGCCCCGTGAGTGACGTGAGCAGGACGGTGTGACGTCGCCGCAGTGGCTCGGTGGTGGGTCCTGACGCACACCCGATTGGTGTGGTGGGCGATGTCGCACCAGCGGGACGGTCCGGCGCCGAGGACGACGGCGACGTGCTCCTGCCCGTCGGTCGGACGGTGGATTCCGGTCCTGCTGAGAGGATCGCCGAGGGGCAAAGCCTGGGCGGGTGCGCGTACTGCGCCGTCGCCGGAAGACGGACTTACGTGCGGTCACTTGATCCGGGGGCGTCCGCATGCCTCGTGCGCCAGGGCCGAGCGGCCCTCCGCGACCGCCTTTTCGGAGGCTCGGCCCCCAGGCAGCCCCGCTCACGTCGTGTCGGGCGGCTCCTCGTTCAGGGGCCGGGGTGGCTCCTCGAAGCGCACCCTGACCTTCTGGAACCCCTTGAAGGCCTCGGTGGCGGCGTACAACCGGTAGGCGCGGCGGTCGGCGGGGCTCAGGCGCACCCGGTCGGTGAACGGCGTCAGCAGGCTACGTGGCCACAGGCGCATGACCCGTACGGCCCCCACCTCGGCCGTCGTCACGAAGATCAGGGCGCCGACGTACAGCCAGGCGATCAGGCCCAGGACGATGCCGAACATGCCATAGGTGGCGGTGGCACCGTGCAGAACATGGCTGACGTAGTAGGTACCACCCCACTGCAGTGCCTGCCATGCGCAGGCGCCGCCCAACGCCACGCCGACCAGTCGGCGCAGCGGCAGCGTCCGGTGCGTCAGCAGTCGGTAACTCGCAAGCAGCAACAGGGCGTTCAGGCACACTGAGCCGGCGGTGGCGGCGAGCCGGGTTCCCCCTCGCAGCCGCGTACCGAACAGGAAGGTCTGTGAGGCCGCCACCGACAACAGGGTGAACGCGCACAGTCCGAGGGCGATGATCAGGAGAAACAGCAGGCCCTTCAGCCGCGAGTGGAACGGGTCCGGGCGTGCGTGCCGGGGGACCGCCCAGATCTTGTTGAGGGCGTACTGCGCTGCCTGTGCGACGCCCAGTGAGCCGTAAAGGCTGCCGGCGATGCCTACCGCCAGTGCCGCCCCGCTGCTGTGGAAGGAGTGGATGTTGTGCCCGAGCTGGTCGCCGATGACCGGGAACTTGCTCAGAGCCGAGTCCATGACCCGCTGGCGCAGAGCGGGATCGTTGCTGAGGAAGGTACTCAGCACGGCGACCAGGATCAGCAGCAGGGGGAACAGGGAGAGGAAGCCGTAATAGGTGAGGAGGGCCGCGAGGTACAAGGCCTGGTCGTCGTAGAACTTGTACAGGACCGCGAGCGGCAGGCCGACCCAGCGGTGGCGTCTCTGGAAGCCGTCGGCGCGCTCCAGGAGACTCATGGCTCTCGCCTGCGCCACACCGAGGCAGAGCGTTGGAGTGGCTTCGCGCAACGCAGGCAGGGATATGTCGTCATCGTGCTGTCCGCCATCCGCTGTTTTCCTTGTGCCAGGCGAGGGCACGCCTGATCTCCGGTTCGTGCAGTCCGGTCCGGCATCCCAGCTCCGCGAGGGTGAGCGCGGGCGGGCTGCCCATCAGGGAACGCGTGATGTTCGCCGCCCAGAGTTCCTCCTGCACGAAGGGCTTGCACCGGTGGACCTCCTGCATCACCCCGAAGTGCTCCGGCCCGCATGCCGTGATGAGCCGCAGGCCGTCGAACCAGTCGTTTCGCAGGCCGACGGACGAGGAATCGGGCACGTATCCGCGCACCGCCTCGTCTTCCGGGAAGGTCCCCGCGCAGAGGTCGCACACCTCCAGACGGACCGTGTCTTCGCCTTGGCGCTTCCTGCGTCTTCTCATCGAGTCTCACCACCTCGTGCGTCGGGGAGGGTGCTCCTGCTCCGTCGTCTCGGTCGCGGCCCGGAGGGCGGGCCCGCTGCGAGTGGAAGAAGTACGCGCCGGGCGAACGCCCGCCCTTCTCGTCCCGCCGGGAAAGACCGGCCCGGACGAACGGTGCTGCGGGGCTCCGCCATGCGGCATGGGAACCAACTCCTCGGGTCCGGAGTCTCCTTGTACCCCGTCCCGAAACAGTCGAGCGGGTTCTTCACCCGGCCGGCCGGGGCGTGATCATTCTTCGGCATGGGTCACGTTCGTCGGCTCGTGCCGCCCATGGACGAGACACACTCCGCGCTGCGGGGCGACGGGCTGGTGGCCGAGACAGGACATGCCCGTAGCCGACCCAGCGCATGCCGGCAGCGCCCGGCCTCCGGTCCTGACCGTGCAGGGGGAGTGATCAGGTCAGGGACGTCGTTCGCCTGGGTGCCACGTCGATTCTGCGGAGCCTGCACCGTGACTGCGTTGTCATGGGTGCACCTCCTCCCACAGAGCGGCGGCGACAGCAACCTCGGTGCCGGCGAGACCGACGGAACAGAAGACGGTGATTTCCTCGGGCCTGGTCCGGCCTGCCGCCGTTCCGGTCAGGACGGCGCCCAGGTCGATCATCCGCTCGATGGGGAGGATGTGGGGCTCGGCGTAGGCGGCCGCCTGGGCGAGGGAGTCGGTGATGATCACGTCGGCCCGGTCTGCCAGGGCCGTCGGCACTTCATGGCGCGAAACCGTCTTCGGACCCAGTGTCGTCACATGCGCTCCCGGCGCGATCCACTCGGGATCCAGCACGGGTACCGCGCTGTTCGTGGCGACGACCACGACATCGTGATCGCGCACGGCCTCCTCCACCGCACGGACCGCCCGTACCCGGATCCCCAACTCGTCAGCAGCGCGCCGGGCGAACGCCTGCGCGCGTTCCGGTCTGCGGGCCGCCACCGTGGCCTCCACCACCTTCCGCACGGCACGGATCGCCCACAGCTGAGTCCACGCGTGCGTTCCCGCGCCCACCAGCCCGAGCCGTACGGGGCCGGGCCTTGCCGCGGCGTCCACCGCTACGGCACCGATCGCGCCGGTGCGCCGAGCACCCAGCTCATCGCCGTGCACCACGGCCCGGAGCCGCCCGTCGTCGGAGCCCCACACAGCCACCAGTTGTTCCGCCCCGACGAGGGTGTCGTAGGCCCGGAAGCCGAACAGTTTCTCCGTGCGCAGATGTCCCGCTGTGAACACGAGGTGACCAGCGCCGAGGTCGGCATGGACCCGCGGCGGCGCATGAAGCAGGCCCTCATGCGCCGCCGACAGGGCGTCCCGCACGGCACGGACGGCAGTCGGAGCATCAAGGTGAGTCCGTACATCGTCGTCGTTCAGCAGCAACACGGACACCGGCGTACCTCTCGCGCAAGGAACAGGAGCAAGAGATCACTCTGCCGAATCAGCACGGCACAGTCATCCGTCCTGAGCCTGAGACGGCAGTTCCATCCCGCCGGCCTGCGCCGGGGCAGGTCCCGGCCGTCGATGTCGCGCCGGCCTGCCGCTGCCGAACGCTTCGCCCACCGCGCTGCCCCGGTCGCCGGGCGCCCCGTCCGAACGGTCCCCGGTGAGCGCGTGAGCGCGCCGGCGCAGTCCAGCGCGACGCCCGTCGGCGCCCTGCACCCGCAAGCGGGCCGTGCGGGCGGTCAGGCGACGGTGGCCTGCTCGTCGGCCGGGAGGTCGAGGCCGTGGGTGGCTACCAGTTGGGCGCGGCCGTCGGCCAGACGGTAGGACAGGCCCACGACGGCCGTCCGTCCGGCGGCGACCTGATCGGCCAGCACCCGGGAGCGGTCGGTGAGCAGGGTCACGGTCGCGCGCACGTGCTCGGCAATGAAGTCCGCGTCGTTGCTGGCGCCGGCGGCACGGGCGGCCAGCACACTGGGGGTGACCCGCTCGACGACGTCGCGGACGAATCCGTCGGCGGTGGCTCCCCCGTCCACTGCCGCCCGGGTGGCGGCGACCGCGCCGCATGCGTCGTGGCCGAGGACCACCACCAGCGGACACCCCAGCACGCTCACGCCGTACTCGATGCTGCCCAGCACCTCCGGGCCCATCACGTGGCCGGCGGTGCGCACCACGAAGAGGTCTCCCAGCCCGCGGTCGAAGATGATCTCGGCGGCCAGGCGGGAGTCCGAGCAGCCGAACAGAACGGCGAAGGGCTGCTGGCCGGGGGCGATCTCGGCGCGGCGGGCGGCGTCCTGGTTCGGGTGCTCGGGCGTGCCGACGGCGAACCGGTCGTTGCCGGCCAGCAGCATCTCGAAGGCTTGACGTGGTGTGGGAGTGGTGGTGTCAGTCATGGCGGCAGGTTAAGGCCATGACCAGGTCCACCGCTCGGCGGGGGCCGCCAGGAAGGCCGGGCGGCCCCGGCCGGTGGGCGTGGAACGTGCGGGGCCGGGTACACCGGCCGATGCGACCGGGAGCCTCGGATCACCGGGGAAGCGGCGCGTGGGGTTGATGACGGACGGCTGTACGGCCCGGGGCCGCTGGGCAACGGCACACCCGTCCGCAACGACACGACGCCGCCGACTTCGCGAGGGGTGGGTCACGGCCGGCGGTCGGCCGCGTCGCTCGGTCACATCGGCTGGTGACCGACCGCGTCTCCACCGGGATCGTCGGCCAGCACCACCGCGGCCGTGATGCGCTTGCCCACCGGCTCCCGCTGAACGGTGAAGCTCTGGCAGACCGCCATCACAATCTCGAGTCCGTGCTGTCCGACGCGGCTCGGATCGGGCGCCAGGACGGCCGGTAGAGCCGTCTCGCTGTCCCACACGCCCACCAGGACAGCCCCGTTCTCGATCTCCAGCGTCAACAGGCACGGGCCAGGCGCGTACTTCCGGGCATTGGTCACCAGTTCGCTCACCACCAGCTGAACCATGCCCATCGCACGGCTGGACACCGGCAGACCATGCACCGCCTGCACATCCGTCAGGAAGGTACGGGCCAGGTCACGAGCCTTGGCGATCTCCTCACCGCCCTCGAAGGCGGCGGACACCGATATCGGACGCCCTACGAGCGGCTGCTGGCTCTCATCATGCCCAGCCGGGTCCACGCAGATCGCCTCACGTTCCGAAGCGCCGGTCTTCGTCCCGCCCGGATACCCGCAAAACGCGGCTACAGGCATGACGAATCCGAGTATTGCGATCACGACCCTTCACTTCGCCCCACTCCGCCACCAGGCCCTGAAGTCGACGCGGACTCCCCCTTGACTCCGTCATTGTGACGCAAGGCCGTGTCGAGCGTGCGCTCAGGGGCAGGTCGACGTCCACTGGGGTTTCCTGCCGCTGTCCCGTACGTTCACCCGGACGGCGCCTGCCGGCCACCGGCGAGCCGGCTGTGTCTGGCCACGTCACGGACGTCCGAGCGTGAACGGTGCCCGGCGGCGAGAACGGGTGGGTCACCGAGACCGAGTCGGCCCGGGCCTCGGCCGACCGGGCGCTGCCCATCGTTTGGATGCACGGCCCTGCGGCGGCCCTGACCGCTCTGGTACCGGTGGGGACGGCGGGGCCCGGGCCATGGTGAGGGCTGCCTGGGACGGTGAGTCGCTGCGCGGCTGCGGCAGGAGCCGCGGCACCCGGTGGTGGCGGACGTCGGCCGCGGCGTCGGTGGCGGCGGGTGTGCTGCAGTGGCTGCGCCCGGACGCCGGTGCGCCGGCCATGGCGCTGGTCCTGGGTGCGGCAGGGCACCGACGGCACGCTGGAAGTGAGGGCCGCCGCGTCCGTGCGCGTCCGTGCCGTAGGGGCGTTGCCGGAGGGAACCAACGGCGCCGACGGCCGCCCTCCGGCAGCGACCACTGCGGCTGACGCCGCCGCGTGCCGGGGCGGCATGGGGCGCTGGTGGTCCGCCGGCGGCACGTCACACCGGTGGCTTCACCATTCGTGCGACGCCACCGTCCAGGGCGGGGCTCCGGCCGACGTCGATGCACGCCTTGCCCAGCCCGGGCTGGTGGCGGTGCCAGGCGAAGGCCGGTGAGTCGGCGTTCCGCACGGGCCGGGCAGGTCGCGCGAGGTGGTGTCGTCGACGGCCGTCGTGCGGGCGGTCCGGCCATGACGGGGACATCACCCGGGGCGGCGCGGGTAGAGGAGCTGGGACACGACGAGCGTGAGCGTGGAGAGGACGGCTCGGTGAGCGGTGCGGACAAGGCCGGCAACGCCGGCGACAGGATCAAGGGCAAGGCGAAGGAAGCGGTCGGCAAGGCGGTCGGCGACGAGCGGCTGCAGGCGAAGGGCAAGGCCGACCAGGTCGAGGGCGACGTCAGGCAGGCGGGGGAGAAGGCCAAGGACGCGGCGAAGGACATCCTCGCGGACTGAGCGGCGTGCCGACGAAGGCGGGTCGTGGCTGATCGGGCCGTGGCCCGCCTCCGTAGGCATGATCGCGCGGCTCCCCGGCTTCGAGTCGCCCGGGGGGACTCACCGCAGGGGGACGGACAGTCGGGCGCGAGTCGGTGACGGGTGCGTGGGGAGGGCGTTGCGGTGATGCGGCATGCTGACGGCCGGCGGTACAGGTGGTGGGTGGCGCTGCGCCGGACACCGGTTTCCATCTGGAACGACGACGTCATGGACTGGGCGGCCGCCCTGACGTACTACGCGGTCCTGGCTCTGTTCCCCGTACTCCTGGTCATCCTCTCGGTCCTCGGGTTGATCATGCCCACGACGACACCTGAGGTGATCGACCGGATGACGGGTGCCGTGCCGGTCACCTCCCGCGGGCTGCTGCGCAGCGCTCTCCGGGACATGGCCGGTCAGTCGTCCGCGGCGTGGATGCTGGTGTTCTTCGGTGTCGTCGGGGCCCTGTGGTCGGGCTGCAGCTACCTGAGCGTCTTTCGCAGGGCTCTGCACGCGATCCACCATGTCAGCGCGCACCGGCCGGTGTGGCGCACCGCACCACGCATCATCATCACGGCGATGGTGCTGATCACCCTGTTGGTCACCACCACCCTCGCGCTGCTGGTGAGTGGCAGCCTGGCCAGACGTGTGGGCCGGGCGCTGAACCTGGGCACCGTGCCCCAGACCGCGTGGGACACAGTGCGCTGGCCTGTCCTGGCCGCAGTCGCGGGCGCCCTGGTGCTGGTGCTCTACCGCTCGGGCCCGGCCTGCTCGCGACCGGTGCGGAAGATGGCACCGGGCGGCGGCCTGGCGATCGTGCTCCTCCTGACCGTCTCGCTGGGCTTCACCGGCTACGCCTCGCATGTGGGCACCTACTACCGCCTGTACGGCTCGCTGGCAGGCGTGGTGGTCTTCCTCATCTGGCTATGGCTTTCCAACCTCGCGCTCCTGATCGGGGCTCAGTTCAACGTCGAGCTGGCGAAACCTGCCACGCACCGACCGGCAGCGATCACCGGCTCCGCGTCCGCGACCACACAGCCTCCCGGCTGATGATCCAGGTCCTGACCGTCCCCGGTGCCCGTACCGGGGAGCGGTCCGGACTCGTCCGACAGTTGTCCGGTGGCTCGCAGTCACACGAGACCCGGCAAGGCGCCGCCGGTCAACGCGGTCATCGAAGGCCCGGTACTCGACGAGCTGCGCCCGATGTCCTCCTTCGCGGAGGAGAGCCTGTCTCCGTTCCGGCACCTGGCCGGCGAGGACGGGGAACGCGGCGACACGCGACGGATCGGACCTGCGCCCAGGTGGCCGGCGCCGTAGGTGCGATCCTGCGTGCCGACGACGGTCGGCGGCCGTGCCCGACCGTGGTCGCAGGCACGGCCGCCGTGGGTGCAGGGGATGTTCAGCCCAGCTCGGCGCCCTTGGCCGCGGCCTCCTCCTCGGTCCGGGCCTGTCCGGTGGCGAGCGTGCCGCCCGCGCTTTCCAGGTGGGCCCGCACGAACCACTGGAACTGCTCCAGGTCGCGCAGCTGCTCGATGAGAAGGTCCTCGGTGGCGGTGTCGATGCCGCCCGCCTCCTTGATCGCGGCGCGCACGCCTTCGATCACGCCCGTGTAGACGAGGTCGAGGGCACCGAGATGGGCGATGGCGTCGGCCCGGCCGATGGAATAGTCGTCCCAGGTGCGTTCGGCCACGAGCGCTCCCGGCGTTCCCGGCGCTACGCCGCCGAGCGTGGCGATGCGCTCCGCCACGTCGTCGGCCATGTCACGGACCCGCTCCACCTGCGGGTCGATCATCTCGTGGACGGCGATGAAGTGCGGCCCGACCACGTTCCAGTGCACGTGCTTGAGTGTCAGGTGCAGATCGTTCAGCGCGTGCAGGCGCAGCCGCAGCAGGCCGATCAGCCGGCCGGCCGCCTCGCGCTCGATGCCGGGGACGGTGTACTTCGGGGTCAGATCCTGCGTCATGGTTCACCTCGGTATGTCTGCTCGGTATGTCTGCGAGGAATCGGTTTCCGCGCGGAGTGCGCGTCCGCACCGGCTCGCCTGCCCCGGTTCGTCCGGGGCAGACCTGAGCGGATGGACACCTGTGCCGGGTCGGCGTGCATGACGGGCGGCAACCGGGCAATGCGCGAGGGGTGACACGCGTCGTAATCGTCGTCCTGACTCTGCTGGCTGCTCTCGGGGCCCTGGCCGCGGCGGTCGCCCGCTCGCCCGCTTGGTGGTTCGCGGCCCTGCCGCTCACGTTCCTGGGCGCGCTCGGCGCCAGGGACCTGCTGCAGCGCCGGCACTCGGTGCTGCACAACTATCCCGTCCTCGGCCATCTCCGCTTCCTCATGGGGCGCATCCGTCCGGAACTGCAGCAGTACTTCGTCGAGCGGAACTTCGACGGGCGTCCCTTCGACCGGGACGTGCGCAGCATCGCACTGGATCGGTGTTCGCCCTGGGACTGGCCTGTGCAGTCGTGTACGCGCTGGCCGACCACGGCCTGGTGCGCGTCGACGGGCAGGTGCAGGGCATCCTGTCGATCTTCGTCATCGGCGCCGCGACGGACTACGCGCTGCTGGTCACTGCCCGGTGCCGGGAGGAACTGGCCGCGGGCCGGGAACGTCACGACGCCGCGCGCGCCGCGCTGTGCCGCTCGGCCCCGGCCGTCCTGGCCAGTGCCGGCACCGTCGCCCTCGGTCTGCTCGCCCTGTTGCTGGGCGACCTGACCAACAACCGGGCCCCCGGGCCGGTCGGTGCCGTCGGGATCGCCTGCGCCGTGCTGAGCGCGCTCACCTTCCTGCCCGCCGTCCTCGCCCTCCTCGGCCGCCGTGCCTACTGGCCGGCCGGGCCCGAAAGCGGGGCCGGTGCCACCGGACTGTGGCAGCGCGTCGCCCGCTTGGTCGACCGGGCACCGCGCCGGGTGTGGGCGCTCGCCCTGACCGGACTGCTCGTCTGCTCGGTGGGCGCCCTCACCCTGGATTCGCGAGGCGTGCCGCTGGACGAGACGTTCGTACGGCACGTGCCGTCCGTCGCCGCCCAGCAGACACTGGCGCGGCATTTCCCGGCCGGAGCGGGTACCCCCGTGGTGATCCTCACTGACGCCGCCTCCGCTTCCGGCGTGGAGCGCGCCGTGCACGACGCTCCCGGCGACGCGGCGGTCGCCACAAGCGGCGCTGACGGACGCCCCACGGAGGAACGGCCTGTCGTGGACGGCCGTGTCAGATTCGAGGCAACCGGGAAGGCGGCACCGGACACGCAGGCCGCCCGCGACAGGGTGGCCCGGTCGCGGACCGCGCTGCATGCGCTGCCTGGCGCTGATGCGCTCGTCGGCGGCTGCACCGCGCAACGGTACGACACCCTGCGCGCGGCCGAACGCGACCGTACCGTCATCGTCCCGGTGGTGCTCGCCGTCATCCTGGTCATCCTCGCGCTGCTGCTGCGCTCTCTCGCCGTGCCCGTCCTGCTGGTGCTGACCGTCGCCCTCAACCTCACCGCGCCCCTCGGGGTGGCGGCGCTGGTCTTCCGCGACCTGTTCGGCTTCAGCGGCACCGACGCCTCCGTGCCGCGGTACGGGTTCGTCTTCCTGGTGGCCCTCGGCGTCGACTACGACGCGATCTCGCCTTGCGTTTCGCGGCCGGCGACGCGGGCGGCCTGGAGGCGGTCCATCGTCGCTGGGCCCCCTCGTCCTGTCCCTGGCACACACGGGCTGCTCCGGCCCTGGTCCGGCACGTCGCCGGGCTGCGCTGGGGCATGAAGGGGACGCGGCGTGGTCCGACGCTGCTCCTGGGCGGCCCTGGCTGGAGTCGCACCCAGCCTGCCGGCGTTCTCAGACCGACCGGACTCGCCCAGGCGGTGGACGCGCTGCGCGCGCTGTGCACCGCCGGATGAGTCGACGAACGCGTACCGCTCCTGCGGTGCGGGCCGGCCTGCCCGAGGCTGTGGCCGGACAGAGCGCCGAGACCAGCCGGGCGGTCTCGGCCGCCGGGTGTGGCGCGCTGCCGCGCATGGCCGGGTGTGACGTGCACGTGCGGGGTGGTGCGCAGTGAGCCCGCCGACCCGGCGACAGACCTGGCGGGGACGTGAGGGATGCCCGTCGACCGGGAAACCGTGGAGCATGAACCTGGTCAGCAAAGGCGGCCGCGTCGGACGACGGTCCCAGGGGTGGCGGCGTTACGGCGTCGCCGCGGCGGCGGTGACGGCCACCGCCCTCACCGGAGCCAGAGCCGTGGACCCCGGCAGCGCCTGGTACGCCGCCCTGCGCAAGCCGCCCTGGCAACCGCCGCCGTGGGCGTTCGGCGCCGTGTGGACGCCGCTGTACGCGTCGCTCGCCTGGTCGGCCGGACACGCCCTCGGCACGACGACGACACGCCGCGAGCGGACCGCGCTCGGCGCGAGCCTCGCGGTGAACCTTTCACTGAACGCCGGCTGGAGCCGGCTGTTCTTCGCGCGACGCAGCCCGGCGGCCGGGCTGGCCGGCACGCTGCTGCTGGACCTGAGCAACGTCGACCTGCTGCGCCGGACGGGACGCACCGACCCGACCGCCGCCCGGGTCATGATCCCCTATGCGGCGTGGTGCGTATTCGCCACCGCACTGAACGCCTCGATCGCCCGCCGCAACACCTGATCCTTCCCGGACTCGACGCGTCGGGCAGCGGCACGGCGGGCCGAATCGCACCGGTCCCGAGCGCGGCCTGCCGAGGCGGTCCTCGACCGGGCGGTCACCGGTCGAGGACGGCACGGCGGACGGCCCGGTCACGGAGGGGAGCCGCACCGCGCTCCGGCGGCACACCGCGAGGGCACGTACTGTCGCGTCCGTCTGCACCAGGGGAAGAACGGGTTGGTTCTCGCGGACGCGCAACGCCCTCGCGCGTCGGCCGGGTTCGGGATTCGGGACGCGGGTGCAGGCATCCTGTCGCGCCTCCAGCCGTACACGTCGGCGAGGACCTCGACCGTGGAGAAGGGGGAACGCGCCGCTCAGCCCGGAAAGCGGCCCGTGGACCGCAGCTGCCAGCGTCGCTCGGCATAGGCCAGGTCGTCCCGCCACAGCCGCCCGGCCGCTGCGCGGACCAGGGGACGCAGCAGCGGTGCGGCCCGGCGGGCGGCGGCGAAGCCCGGACGGTGCGAGGCGGCCACCACGGCCTCGATGACGGCGGTTCGGGGCCGGCCGGTCCTGTCCGCGTCGAGCGGCGTGGCATGGGTCTCGACGACGGAGCCCGCGCCCTCTCCCTCGGTGATGTGCATGACGACCGTGCGCGGTTCTGGCGCGGTGAAGACGGCACGGACCGGCACGACCAGACGTCCCGCCACCTTGAAGGACACGTCCACGGTCAGGGCGTCCGAGCCGTCGTGCGCCGAGCCGCCGGGTGCGTCCACCACCGTCAGGTCGACGAACGAGTAGGGGTGGAACCATGCCCCGTGCCACGGATCGAGCCGGTTGGCCACGATGTCCTCGGTCTCACAGACACCCACGGCGGTGTGGACGGCCGTCAGGGCGCGGGTGGGATCGGGCCGCCGCGGTACGACCGGCGCGTCCAGCGGCTCCTCGCCGCCCACCGCGTCCAGCCGCGTCCACACGAGCACCCCGTCGTCGTGCACCGGCAGCGGTGACCAGCCCGCGTACGGGCCGCCGTCCAGGGCCAGCCCGTGCCAGTGGCACACCAGCGTGCCGCAGCGCACCGGGCTGTCCCGCAGCGGTGCCCCCAGGTGCGGGCAGATCCCCGGTCCGGCGACGGGGTGCCCGTCGGGCCCTTGCCACACCACGATCTCCTGCCCCGCCACGGTCCGCGCCAGCTTGCCGTCCCCTCGGAGAGCGCGGGAGGCACCGACGACGTACCAGTTCCCGGACGGGCGGCCCTGCGCCCGCTTCAGCGCGTCGGCGATCAGCCCGGGCCGCGCCTCGGGCCAGGTGGGCCGCTGATCCTCCCAGGGCACGGCGTGGCGGCGCAGCGACAGCGGCAGGCGACGGCGGTTCACGCGACCCCCTCGGCGGAGCGGACGCCCGTCGCGGGCGGGAGCGCGGCCGGG
This sequence comes from Streptomyces sp. NTD91, assembly GCF_059510455.1. Taxonomy (NCBI): domain Bacteria; kingdom Bacillati; phylum Actinomycetota; class Actinomycetes; order Kitasatosporales; family Streptomycetaceae; genus Streptomyces; species Streptomyces sp. NTD91. Next base: position 80,917 of record NZ_JCAJZW010000018.1, on the reverse strand, counting down.
GACAGGGCGCGGGCGGGCGACCGGTGACCGGGGGCGGTCCGCGCACGCAGCCGGGCCGCCGTCACCCGGACCAGCCCGTCGGCGGCGACCACCGCTCTGCGCCGCCGCGGCACCACCGACCGCCGGTGCAGCACGGCGTAGCCGTCGCGGGCGACGGCGTCCAGAATGCCGCCGTACAGGACGGCCGCGGTGCGGATGCAGGGCCGTGCCACTGGCTCGAGCAGTTCGACACCGGGCATCGCCGTCCGGTAGACGCTGCGGGTCAGTGCCTCGAACTCCCTGAGCGCGGCGGTGATCCGGCCCTCCGGGCGGCCCGTCGCACGGCTCCAGGCGAGCAGCTCCCGGTCCACGCCGTGACCGGCGAGCAGGTCGGCGGGCAGGTAGACGCGCCCGCGGTCCAGGTCCTCGCCGACGTCCCGCAGGAAGTTGCTCAGCTGGAAGGCGACACCGAGCGCCGAGGCGTACGGTGCGGCCTCCTCCAGCGGCACCACCGTGCCCAGCACCGGCAGCATCTCCAGCCCGATCACCGCGGCCGATCCGTGCATGTAGGCGCGCAGGTCGGCGTAGGTGGGGTAGGCCGTCACGACGAGGTCGGAGCGCATGGCGGTCATGAAGTCCCGGAAGTGGGCACGGTCGATGGCGTAACGGCGCGCGGTGTCGGCGAGAGCGTGCACCACAGGCTCGCCGCTGGCGCCCCGCCGCAGCCCCTCCTCCAGCTCCTCCTGGAGCCGGGTCAGCGCCCGCACCCGCACATCCGCTCCGGCGCCGGGGTCGAGGGAGTCGACGATGTCGTCGGCCCAGCGGGCGAAGCCGTACAGGGCGTGCACGGCGGGCCGCCGCTCGACGGGCAACAGCCGCGTGGCCAGGAAGTAGGTCCTGCCGTGCCGGGCGTTGAGGGCGCGGCAGTGCCGGTAGGCCGCGCGCAGGGCCGGGGCGGTGATCCCCGCCGCGTCCAACTCTCGATCGGTCATCCTGTCCTGCCTTCGGGCGCGCGGGCCGTGGGGGCGGCCGCAGGGCTCTTTGGCGCTTCGGGCCGCCGTGCGGCGGCCGGGGAGTCCGGTGCGGAGGTCGGCGGCTCCTGCGTGACGGCAAGCCCGGTGCGGGGTGCGTACGCTCGTGGCGAGGCCGCCGACTCCGGCCCGAGGACCGGGGGGTCGGACCCGCCCGGGAGGCGCCCGGGAGCCGGGACGCCGGCCCGGTGGGGGAGGGCGGCGGTCCCGGAGCGGCGCGAGCGGTTGTTCCGGCCCCCGGGTACGCCGGTGACGCGGACCGCGGCCAGCTTCCCCGACAGCAGGACGGTCGGCACACCGACGCCGGGCGTGGTGCCGCAGCCGGCCAGGACCGCGTTCTCCGTGCCGCGCACCAGGTTGCGCGGCCGGAACGGTCCCGTCTGCGCGAAGGTGTGAGCGGCCGAGAAGGGGGTTCCGGCGGCGTGCCCCCGGGCGTGCCAGTCGGCCGGGGTCACCAGGCACTCCTCCTTGATGGCGGCCTCGACACCGTCCAGCCCGCGCCGCTCCAGCTCCCGCAGCAGCGTGTCCCGGTAGCGCGGGCCGAGGTCGGACCAGGCTGCCGCGTCAGGGCCGATGTCCGTGTTGGGACAGGGGGCGAGGATGTAGTGCAGGTGGTGGCCCGGCGGCGCGAGGCCGGGATCGGTGGTGGTGGGACGGGTGACGAGCAGTGACGGATCGCTCATCAGCCGGCCGGCTCGGGTGAGTTCGTCGAACGTGGTGTGCCACGCCGCGCCGAACGAGATCGTGTGGTGGGCGAGGTGGGACCAGGTGCGGTCCGTGCCGACGTGCAGCACGACCGCGGACGGGGAGTGGCGCAGGGCGAGCGGTCTGCGTGGCCGGCGGCCGAGCAGCCGGTAGGCGACGGGCAGGTCCGGGGTGAGGACGACCGCGTCGCACGGAACGCGGCCGGTGTCGGTGACGACGGCCGTGATCCGCTCGCCCGAGCGCTCCAGGCGGGTCACCCGTTGCCCGAACCGCAGCTCGGCGCCCGCCTCGGCGGCGGCCTCCGCCATCGCTCGCGGCAGAGCGTGCATGCCGCCCCGGGGGAAGTACACGCCGGCGACGGTGTCCATGTAGGCGATGACCGCGTAGGCGGCCAGCGCCCGCGCCGGGGGCACGCCCGCGTACAGGGCCTGGAAGGAGAACACCCGGCGCAGCCGCTCGTCGTTCAGGAAACGGCCGATACGGGCGTCCAGGCGGCCGAAGCCGCCCAGCGCCGCCAGCCGGGCGAGGTCGGTGGTGAGCAGGCCGAGCGGTGAGTCGAAGTTGACGTCGATGAACCGGTGCATCTGAGCCCGGTACAGCCGCTGAAGCCAGTCGCGCAGCCGACGGTAGCCCGCCGCCTCGGCCGACCCGGCGAACCGCTCCACCTCCGCGGCCATCGCGTCCGCGCCGGTGTGGACGTCGAGGCTGCTGCCGTCCGCGAAACAGGCGCGGTACGCCGGGTGCAGGGGAAGCAGATCGACCCGCTCGTGCAGACTGTCGCCGACGGCGGCGAACGCCTCGTCGGCCAGGTCGGGCATGGTCAGTACGGTCGGCCCGGTGTCGATTTGGTAGCCGGCCAGGTCGAGGCGTCCGGCGCGCCCGCCGGGCAGCTCGTCACGCTCGACGACGGTGACCCGGCGCCCGGCACCCAGCAGGTGCAAGGCCGCCGACAGCCCGGCGAGTCCGGCGCCCACGACCACCACGTGGCCCGTGGGACCGGGCAGGGTGCGCGTCACCGGCCGGTCCCCTCACTGCCGCAGGCACGGGTCACGTGCGGATGGTGCAGGGGTCGCAGAGGTACGGCGGCATCCCCGTCCGGCCGCACCCCGGCCCTCGTGAGCAACAGACCGCGCAGCGGCCCGGCGCCCTCCGCGTCGAGCACGGCGCCGTCGAAGTGCCGCAGCCCCTGTGCGGCGAGCCGGTCGATCTTGGCCTCCACGGTGGCGCGCGCCCCCGTCGCGACCAGCACGTCCCGCACCTCGTCCAAACGCGTCACCCGTTCGGCCAGTTCCTCGGCGAACAGGGGATCCGCCGACCGAGCGCGGCGCAGGCGCTCCGCCAGCACCTCGTCGAGCATCCGGCCGACGGCGCCGGGCACGTCCGTGTCGATCCGCCGTACCTCGGCGGGACCGACCGGAAGCGGCCCGCTCGGCCCGGGGCACAGCTCCGCACTGTCGTCGTGTCCGTCCCGGTCGCCGGCCACCGGCCTGCGCGGAAGTGACGCCACGGGCACCGCCGCGATCGGCCGCGGCGGCGCCGTCGCAGGGCGGTCCTTCACCTGGGTGGGACGCATCCCGGTTCCCTCCGTCGTATCCGTCTCCGTCGTTCCCGTCACCCGTCTGCTTCGGTCTGGGCGGCGCGGACGGATGCGCCGACGCCCCACGCGATCGCCGCGACCACAGGGCAACCGCTCCTCCACCGTGCCGTCTCCGGCGCTCCGCCGCTCGCCGCGAGGGGGGTGCCCTGCATCCGTCGGGGTACACAATCCGGAAGAACGGGCCGGGGCATCGGGGGCGGCTCCGTGCTCCCTCGCTGCCGGTACGGGGTTCGTCACCGTCACAGGAACTCCCGCCGCCGCGAGTTTGCATCCAGAGCGGATCGGAAGAGCGCCGAGGAAGGGAGACGCCGTGCCGGAGGCGGACGTGGCCGTCGTGGGTGCGGGCGCAGCCGGGCTGTCGCTGGCCCACCGGCTCGCCGGGAGCGTTCCCGGCCTGCGGACACCCTCCGTGGTGCTGGTGGACGCGCCGCCCGGCCCGCTGCGGCCGCCTCCGCGGACCTGGTGCTACTGGACGGCGGACCGAGGACGGTTCGACGCGGCGGTGCGTGCCGAGTGGCGGCTGCTGAGGGTGCGCCCGCGCACCGGCGCCCCGGTCGAGGGGGACGTCGCCCCCCTGCGGTACCGCATGATCCGCTCCGACGACTTCGAGCGCCTGGTGGCCCGGGACCTGGCCCGCAGCCCCAACGTGCGGCGCCTCGAAGCGACCGTGGGCGCGGTGGAGGACGTGCCGGGCGGCGCACACGTCCACCTGAGGGACTCCGACGGCCGGGCGCGGGTCCTCAGTGCCCGCTGGGTGCTCGACTCCCGCCCCCCTGGCAGCCTTCCGGCCGCCCGCACCACCCTGCTGCAGCACTTCCACGGCTGGTTCGTGCGCACCGCCCGGCCCGCCTTCGACCCGGCCGTCGTGGAGCTGATGGACTTCCGCACCCCGCAGCCCGCCCACGGCCTGTCCTTCGGCTACGTCCTGCCGACCGGGCCGTTCGAGGCGCTCGTGGAGTACACCGAGTTCTCCCCGCGCACCCTCACGGCAGAGCAGTACGAGGCCGCCGTACGGCACTACGCCGATGAGGTGCTGCGGCTCGGCGAACGGCAGGTCCTGGCCACCGAGACCGGCGTCATCCCGATGACCGACGCGCCGATCCCCCGGCAGACCGGAGCCTCGGTCTTCCGCATCGGCGCCGCCGGAGGTGCGACCCGGCCCGCCACCGGCTACACCTTCGCCGGGTTGCAGCGCCAGACCAGGGCCGTTGCCGACGCCCTGCGCCGTGGGCGCCGCCCGATGCCGCCCGCCGCCCACCCGGCGCGCTTCCGCGCCATGGACGCCGTCCTGCTGCGCGCCCTGGACAGCGGCCGGGCCGACGGACCGGAACTGTTCAGCCGCCTGTTCGCCCGCGTGCCCATGGCACGGCTGCTGCGCTTCCTCGACGGAAGCACCCGCCTGCGGGAGGACCTGTCCATCGGTCTGAGCACGCCCGTCGGCCCGATGCTGCGCTCCGCCCTGGAACTGCCCCGCCTGCCCCGCCGCCCCTTCGACCTGCCCCCGTCACCGCTTCCGGTCACGCCTCCCCCCACCGGGTCGCTTCCCGACCCCGACCCGACCTCCCCGCACCTCCCCCCGACGGAGACCGCATGACGCTCCTGCGCGACGAGCACCTCGCCGCCGCCTTCGACCACGCCTCCCGCACCTACGACACGCTCGTGGCCGCCAACCCCGGCTACCACTCCCACCTGCGGCGCTCGGTGCGCCGGCTCGGCCTGCCCGGGCACGGGCAGGGGCTGCGCCTGCTGGATCTCGGATGCGGCACCGGCGCCTCCACCGCCGCGCTGCGGTCCGTCCTGCCCGCCGCCGACATCACGGCCGTGGACGCCTCGGCCGGCATGCTTCGGCGGGCCGTGGCCAAACCGTGGGCGGACGGGGTGACCTTCGTGCACGCTCCCGCCGAGCGGCTGTCCGAGGCAGGGGTGAGCGGCCCCTTCGACGCCGTGTTCGCGGCCTACCTCTTCCGCAACGTCACCGATCCGGACGCCGTCCTCGCCGCCGTGTGCGCCCTGCTGCGGCCGGGCGGCCGACTCGGCGTGCACGAATACACCCTCCGCGGGCGGCGCGCCGACCGCGCGGTGTGGACGCTGGTGTGCCGCGGTGCCGTGCAGCCCGTTGCGACCCTGTTGGGGGACGGGCCGCTGTACCGGCACCTGTGGCGCAGCGTGGTGGAGTTCGACACCGCCGGGCGTTTCGCGCGGCGGCTCGACGCGACCGGCTTCGAGCAGGTCCGCGCCCTGCCGCTGCCGGGCTGGCAGACGGGCATCGCCCACACGTTCGTCGCACGCCGGGCACACGACCACGGGGAGGACGCGTGAGGACCCCGTGCCAGGGCGCCGCGCGGCGGGGACGCGACCGGCGGGCCCGGTTCCTGCCTGCCCGGCCCGGTACCCCACGGGTGCAGGGCACCCCGCCGTCGGTCGCGGTGATCGGCGCGGGTGTCGCCGGCCTGGCCGCCGCCACCGTGCTCGCCGAGCGCGGGGTGTCCGTCACCCTGTACGAGAAGCGGCAGTACCTCGGCGGCCGGGTCGGTGGATGGCCGACCGAGCTGCGAGACGGCACCACGGTCACCATGAGCCGCGGCTTCCACGCCTTCTTCCGCCAGTACTACAACCTGCGCGGGCTGCTCCGCCGCACCGACCCTCGCCTGGAGCGGCTCACCGGCCTTGCGGACTACCCGCTGCTCCACGCCGACGGCCTGCACGACAGTTTCCGGCACGTTCCGCGCACACCGCCGCTCAGCGCGCTCGGCTTCGTCGCGCTCAGCCCCTCTTTCCGGCTCGCGGACCTGCGCGCCATGAAGCCCGCGGCGGCCCTGCCCCTGCTCGACGTGCGCGTGCCGCAGGTGTACGACCGTCTGGACGGCACCAGCGCCCACGATCTCCTGGACGCCGTGCGCTTCCCCGAAAGCGCCCGGCACCTCGCCTTCGAGGTGTTCTCCCGCAGCTTCTTCGCCGATCCGCGGGAGCTGTCGGCGGCCGAGATGGCGCTGATGTTCCACATCTACTTCCTCGGCTCCGCCGAAGGACTGCTCTTCGACGTACCCCGCGGGCCCTTTCCGGCCGCCCTGTGGGACCCGCTCGCCGACTATCTGACCCGGCATCGCGCCGAGATGCGCACCGGCACGGCCGTCGAGCACATCGCGCCCCTCCCGGACGGCGCCCTCGTGGTCGCCTCCGACCGGGACGAGCGCCGACACGACGCGGTCGTCCTCGCCCTCGACACCGTGGGGCTGCGCTCGCTGGTCGCCCGCAGCGGACATCTGGGCGACGCGCCCTGGCGCGAGCGGATCGGACGGCTGCGCGCCGCCCCGCCCTTCCTGGTCAGCCGCCTGTGGCTGGACCGGCCGGTCGCATCCGCCCGGCCCGGCTTCCTCGGCACCAGCGGCTTCGGCACCCTGGACAACATCAGCGTGCTGGACCGCTACGAGGACGATGCGGCCCGCTGGAGCGCGCGCACCGGCGGCTCCGTCGTCGAACTGCACGCCTACGCCGTTCCGGCCGGAGTCGCCCGGGACGTCGAACAAAAGCGCCTCCTCGACCAACTGCACCGCGTCTACCCGGAGACCCGCACGGCCACGATCCTGGACGCCCGCCACGAGTGGCACGACGACTGCCCCCTGTTCCCGGTGGGCGGCTACGGCGACCGCCCCACCGTCCGCACCCCGCACCCCCGACTGGTGATGGCCGGCGACCTGGTCCGCACGGGTCTGCCCGTGGCGCTCATGGAACGGGCGGCCACGAGCGGCTTCCTCGCGGCCAATGTTCTGCTGGAGGGCTGGGGGGTGAGGGGGCAGACACTCTGGACGGTGCCGGACCGCGGGCGCAGCGCGTTCCTGAGGGCCCTGGCCTCATGGGGGCGGACGCCCGCCGTCCGAGGACGCCCGGGCTGAATTCCGTCGACACGCGGCGCCCGCCGGGGCGTCCTGCCCGCGCAACGCCGCGTGGACGCCGGCCCGCTGTTCCAGCGGACGATCAGCGGCCGGAAGCCGTGGAGCAGCCGTCGGCGCAGAGGCCCGGATCCACCCCGGTGTTGTCTCACCGACGGCTTCGTGGAAGCACCCGGCCACACCCTCGACGGCGGTTGTTCGTGCCGCCTACGCCGCCGACAGCGCGGTCCGTGCGGACGCTCCGCCGGTCAGGCCGTCAGGATCCGGATGGCCTCACCGGGCGCACGGCGGTCCGCGCGCAACTGTTCCAGGAGAGCGTCGGCGGCGGCAGGAGCGTGGTCCACCGACTGGGTACTGGTCATGACGCACAGCCTGTGCGAGGCGTCTTCCAGGTCCCGGCTCGAGTGGCCGGTGGGCTGCAGGTCATGTCGGAGACGGGCGTCGGCGAAGTGGGCCGGCACGTGCACGCCGTTCCCTCTCTGCGGGCAGCAGCGCAGCGTCAACCTCTCTGGAAAGGCCCGTCGTTCGACCGGGCCCGGCGACTCCCGTGTGCCCCCGCGGGGTCACCGTATGCACTGCTCCTGCCGCAGGGACTCGACGATGCCGCGCGGCCTGGGTGGTCGTCACCGCGCCCGCCGGGCGGTGCCGGTGCGCGCTTCGCCCCCGCGCGCCCTGAGCGTTACGTCCGCTTCGGTGAGCACGCGATGCACGAAGCCGTAGGACCGGCCGTGTGCCTCGGCTATGGCCCGGATCGATCGCCCCTGCTCGTACTCCGCGGCGAAGAGTTCCGCCAGTTTCTCCCGTTCGCCACCGGTGATCCACTTTCCCTTGCGCATTACCCTGTGCACGAAGATCTCCTCTCCGGACCTCGGAGTGTGATCACTGGTGCCCACGTCGCCGCCTTCCATGTGGCGGGCGAGGCGGGCTCAGGACTCGGTGCCGGTCGGCTGCCACGGGCTCGGGCCGGTGCCGTGGCACCATTCCACGAGTCCGGGGCCGTCCACGCAGACGATTCCGCACTGCCGCGCGTACTCCCTTGCAGGTTCCGTGAACTCGCTCGTCGTGACGAGCGCCGCGACATCGGCCCCGTGAACGGCGAAACAGGTGCCCCCGAAACGCTGCACGTCCTGTGAGCCGACCTTGTGGGTGTCGCCGTACTGTTTGCACTGGACGACCAGGCGCCGTCCGTCCGGAGTGACCGCGACGACGTCCGCTCCCAGATCGCCCGCGCCTCCCACCACTTCCACCTCGCGACAGCCGTTGTCGGCGCACAGGTCGGCTACGGCTCGCTCGAAACCGTCGGGGTCCAGCGCGGCGTAGTCGGCCAAGCAGGCGTCGGTGGCTGTCGACACGGCGTCAGCGACGTGCTCTGTCGGTCCGCCGACCTGTGCCGTCGGCCGGCCGGCTTCCACCACCACCGTGTCGCGCAGTTCGTCGGACACCGTCTCGGCTGCTTCCTCCAGTGCCCGGGCGGCCCGGGCGGCACAGCGCGTGACAGACGCCCTGCGCCACCCGGACCAGGACGGCAAAGCGCCCGCGACGCCGAGCAGGGCCAGGACAACGACCCACGAGGGGCGACGCTCGACGATGCCTGCCGCGGTGCGCACCAAGAACGCCAGGACGCAGAAGACGATCGCCAACAGTGCGAAGAACACAGCGGTTGCGCGCAGATCGAACCGTCGTTCTCCACGTGCACGGCGAACAGGGCGCGTCGGTACGGTCATCCGGGCTTCCTCCTGGGCAGCGGGTGAAGATCACTGATCCACGCATGCCCAAGATCGAGGAATTGGCAGCCGTGAGCGACGGCGCTGTGGCGCACGACCCACGCTGTGCTGACCCGTGGAGGGCTCCTGCTGCGTGAACAGCTGACGGCTTCCGCGGCCGCCGACCGCCGACCCGCCCCGAGAGTCCGACATGCGGCCCGGCCCGCCGGCGGTGTCGCGCAGGCGGCCGGGAAGGCCGATGTCCGCCTGTCGCTCCTGCCCCGCATGCCGTCTGTGTGGAGCAGGAGCCGGCCGTCGCGGCACAGGTCGAGTGCCTGGACTTGGCGGACACCTCGATCCAGGACGCCGAACGGCATGTCGGCAGCTGGCCGGTGGCGTCGACGTCGTGACCCGATGGTGGCTGGGGGCGTCCGCTCCGCTGTGGCAGGTGGGGCGGTGGCTCGGGCAGCCGAGATGCTCTGGGACCTGCTCGGCGCCGGCACGGAGTTCGGTGGCTCGTCCCCATGCCGTTTCACGGTCCTGCTGTCAGGTATGGCCGAGTGACTCCGAAGTACCGGCGCGTTCGCCTGTGATGGGCCCGCTCAGCGCGGCGTTCACTGTCGGGAAGACGGGGAGCAGGGCGTCGACGCCGAGGAGGCGCCACACCTGCTGGTAGTGGTCGCTGAGGGCGGCGACGCGCAGGGTGCCGGCATGGCTGCCGAGCACGCGCGACAGCGTGATGATCATGCTGACGCCCGAGGAATCGAGGTACTGCACCTCGGCGGCGTCCAGCACGAGGGTCGTGCAGCCCTGACGGATCCAGCCTTCGCACGCGGCGCCGACGTCGGAGGCGTTGTCGTAGTCCAACTGCGCCGGCAGTCGCACAACCATCGTGTCCGCCCGTCTCAGCCGTACCGTCACCATCGAGAACGGACTCCCATCCATTTCCGCTCATGCCGGGCCGCAGCCCCCGATACCCTTCTGCAGGCCGCCCTGTTCCGGCCGCACCCACCGCGCCTACCCTGGGACGTCCTCGGCCACGCAGGCCCCGGCGGCGGACTGGTGAGCAGGCGTTCCGACGGTGGATCGGCCGGTGTGGCCGACGGGTCCCGCACGTGTACGTGAGGGTCCATTGCGCGTGGGCCGAAAGGCGCCATCGTGTGCCTGGGGCAGCCAGGGGGCTCACTCGGGCAACTCGGTGTGGAGGCGGATCGTGGTTCCTTCGTCCGGTGTGGACCGGATCTCGACGAGATCGCAGAGCTGGTGCACGAGCCACAGACCGCGGCCACCCACCTGCCTGGCGGTCGGCCGTGAGCGTCCGGCCAGTGGATCCTCCAGGTAGCCGGCGTCGCGGAACTCGCAGACAAGGCGTCCCTCCTCGCCCCACGTGCGCAGCACGCCCTGTCCGCCGCCGTGGCGGATGCTGTTGGTGGCCACCTCTGTCGCGGCCAGGTGCAGTTCGCGCAGTCGTCGGCCGGTCAGGCCGTGCTGTTCGGCGCAGGCAGCGATCTTCTCTCGCAGCGCCGGCAGGTCACCGCTGGTGTAGGGGAACGTGTCGTAGGGATCACAGGGGTCGGTCAGCGGGGCGAACGCGTACGGTGCCCGCGCGTCGTAGTCCTCGCACGGCGCCGTGCGGCCGTCCGAGCGGATCTGGGGGTGGCACCGGGCCATCTCGGTCAAGGCGGCCCTGTCGTGTGCGACGTCGTAGGGGCACAGGAGCCACCAGGCCGGGCCCTGGGCGAACGCTCTGTTGAGCAGCCATTCGTGGTAACGCAGTTCCTCGGCCTCGGCTGGGCTGCGGACCTGGTCCCAGGGTGACTCGCCGATCCCGCGGACGGGCCGCCCCTCCGAGACGTGTTCGTTGATCCATTCCTGCCACGCAGCGATGAGCCGGCCCGGATGATGCGCCACGCGACTGGTGTCGACGTAACGCACCGTGTCGTTCTCACGGATCTCGGCCCGCAGCAAAGACGCCTTCTCCTGCGGCACGGCCACGACGACTGCCTCGTCGCCGTCAAGGGCTTCCTGGATGAAACCCAACGTGCCCGCGACGAACTCGTCGCTGCCGGAGTACGGGTACAGCTCGTGCCGGTACCCGGTGCGGGCGGCGGAGCCGGACGAAGAGCGGGTCACGGCGCCATCACCACCGGAATGTCCGGGATCGCGAACCCGGACAGCTTCCAGGCGAGCCGCACGGTCTCGTTGGTGCCTTCCAGTACGACCTTGCGATCCGGAAGGTGTCTGGCGGCATCGGCCAGCGCGGTCATTCCGGCGGCGTCGAAGAACTCCAGGTCGTGGCAGAGCAGGCGCACCGTCGGCGTGTGGGCGAGGAGGGTGCACAGAACGGTGCCGAAGGCCACCGCGCCGTCGCTGTCGACAGTCCCGGTCACCCTCCAGCCTTCCTGCTCGGTCCGGTACACCCGGAACGCAGGTGACACGGGACCGCTGCCCAGGTGATGCGGATGTACGCAGCTGATCTGCTGCAGAGCCGGGAGGTCCCAGTCGCCACCGCTGTAGGCGCAGACCACCATGGCTCCGGTATCGGCGGCGAACTCCTCAAGATCGAGTTCGCTGCGCAACCACTCCCCGTCGCGTCCCGTGCGGGCGCCGGGCATGACATGGTGCAGCACGCGAAGGGAGCGGAATCCCTCGCGGTCGGCAGCGGCCGCGGCCCGGCGCACGGCAGAGAGGAGAGAGCCCTTCAACCGGGAAGGGTCGAGCACCAGCTGTGCGAACTCGCTTTGTGCCTGCGGGCCGGGTCCGACGATCACCACCTTGTCGCCGTGCAACGCGCCGTCCGCGACGAAGGCGCGACTGCGGTCGATGACGTCGTCGGTACGATCCAGCATGTGGCAGACATGATCGCCGGTGTCGACCTCGTCCAGAGTTGGCAGTACGCGCGGCGTTCTCACTGCTCCTCCCTCGTTCCCTCCTCACTTTAGTGCCGCGTCACCTCCTCCCGGGTGATCTCCAGGCATCGGCCGGGCCGTCGACGCGGGCGGTGTCCTGGACGTCAGGTGCGCCGGGGCGGCCGAGGAGGGGGCGTGGCCCCCGGCGAGCCGGAGTCCGCAGCCGGGCGCACGAACCGCTCCGGCGGCAGGGGCCCGGCGCTCTGCAGCGGGTTCGGCGGGGTCGAGGCGAAGTCCTGCGGCCTACACGCCGGCGGTCGCGCGGCGACGCCGGGCGGGACCGTCGGCGGGGGAGAGGCCGGGGCGGGCGTGCGGGGTGGCGCCACCGGCCGGCGACGTGCGGCGGCGACGTCCGTCACGAGCCGGGGTTCCACCGGCGTGCCGTTCGGGGTCTCCCGCCCGGGCGCGGGCGCTGGTGCCGGCGGTTCGCGACGGGCGGGGCGGGCGGCCCGCCCGTCGCAGATGCTTGTACGAGGTCGAGCGTGCCCGCGTCGACCACCCGCGGGGAGATCGTGCGGTTACGATGCGGAGCACTCGCCTCCTGTGCGGGTCTTCCGCCGCCGCTCGACCGCGCGAACCAGCGGTGCCGGGGAGCTCCCTCACAGCCCAGGCGGACCGACGCGGCCCCGTCCGGGTGACGCGCATCGCATCAGCCACGTTCCGGGTTGACCTCAAGCGCTTGAAGTGTCGGAGGCTTGACCACATGGCAGCGATCAAAGGGCAAGCCGCAGGGCTGACCATCCAGGAGATGGCGCAACGGTCGGGCTTCAGCGAACCCACGCTGCGCTACTACGAGAAGATCGGCCTGCTGGGTGCGGTGGCCCGGGACGAGTCCAGTGGTCACCGCCGCTACGGGCCGGAGACCGTGGACCGTGTCCTGGCGCTGTCCTGCCTGCGCTCGGCGGGGATGACCGTCCCCGGGATGCGCCGCTACCTGGACCTGCTCGCCGAGGGAGATTCCGCGGCGGCCGAACAACGGGACCTGTTCACCTCACAGGCGCAGAGGCTGGCCGCCGAGATCGAGCAACTGCAGCTCCGCCTGGCGTATCTGCGGGGCAAGGCAGACCTGTGGGACGCGCGGGTGCGCGGCGACGCGGACGCCGAGAAACAGGCCATCGACGACGTCACACATGTCATGAACCAATTCACCGACTGAAGGACCGCAAGTTGAGCACAGAGCATGTCGCCGCCTCACCCGCAGAACGCGGCAGGGTACTCGTCACGGGTGGCACCGGATTCGTCGGCAGCCACTCGATAGCCCGGCTGATCGCCGAGGGGTACCGAGTCCGGACGACGGTCCGCAAGCCCGCACAGGAAGTCCAGGTCCTGACCGCGCTCCGGCAGGCCGAGGTCGATCCTGCCGGCCGGCTGGAGTTCGCCGTCGCCGACCTCGGCGCCGAAGGCGGATGGGCGCAGGCCATGGAGGAGGTCGACCATGTACTGCATCACGCGTCGCCCTTTCCCGTCACTCCGCCCCGGACGGAGGACGAAATCATCCTCCCGGCCCGCGACGGTGCGCTGCGCGTCATCGCCGCCGCCCGGACGGCGGGCGTCGCGCGGGTCGTGATGACGTCGTCCTACGCCGCAGTCGGATACACGGTGAAGCCCGACAACCACTACTGCGAAGCGGACTGGACCGACCCGGACACCGAGGGCCTGCCCGCCTACCACAGGTCGAAGGTGCTCGCCGAGCGTGCGGCCTGGGACTACGTGCACGCCCACGGAGACATCGAGTTGACGGTCGTCAACCCCACCGGTGTCTTCGGCCCCCAGCTGGGCGACCGGCCCTCCGGCTCCCTGGGTCTGGTCAGGAACATGCTGACCGGTCGGATGCCGGTGGTGCCGATCATGTACTTCGGCGTCGTCGACGTGCGGGACGTCGTGGACCTGCACCTGCGCGCCATGCTGCACCCGAAGGCGGCGGGCGAGCGTTTCGTCGCTGTCGGAGGACCGTCGATCAGCCTCTTCGGCATGGCGCAGATCCTGCGTGAGCACTTCCCCGCCGCGGCCGGTCTGTTGCCCTCCGGGGAAATGACCATCGAGCAGGTGAGAGAGGCCGCGAAGACCGAACCGGCCTTGCGGGACGCCGCGGCCCTGCAGGGCCGGATCCCCGTCATCAGCAACGAAAAGGCGCGTTCGGTGCTGGGCTGGAAGCCGCGGGACGTCGTCGAGACCATTGTGGCGACCGCGCGCAGCCAGATCGAGCTGGGTCTGACCCTGCCGGGCGCCGGCTGAGCCGCCGTGGCCTGCCGCGCGCCCCGCGACAGCTCAAGCGGCCGCTGCGGAGCCGCCGCCACGAACACGCAGGCCGGGCCGGCCACCGGGATGACCGCCATCGTGCTGAGGCCGCAGTCCGACACATCGGATGCGCCATGGCGTCCTCCGCCGCGGCGAACGACTCCCTGGCAGGAGCCGTCGGCCGTCGGCGGGCACGTCAGGCGCAGCCAGAACAGGTGAGGGCCGCAGTCGGTGCGAACGGCCGGGCGCGGCAGGTTCTGCCCGGTGGGCGCCGGTGCGGGATTCATGGTGCCGGCTGCCGTCGGGGCCGTTCCGGGGAGCCGATGGTGCGCAGTATGCCGAAGGCGCGCGGCAGCGGCGCCGGGCCTGTGTCCGTGCGGCCGGACGCCCGGCGCGCCCTGCGGGTGCGCAGTACGGCACGCACCGCGGACAGGGCGGCGCAGGCGATCACCGCGGCCGTGAGGTCGGCGTCCGGTGTGTCCGGGGGCAGTCTGCGCTCGACCAGGACGGTGAGCCGCTCCTCGAAGTCGGAGAAGGCCTGGACGAGCCGTGCGGTGACGAGGTTCTCGATGTCCTGGACCGGATGGCTGAGGGCGGTCAGGGTCGAGGCGGCGAAGGGCTCTGCCGCCTCCAGCAGAGCGTTGCACACCGCGTCCAGGGGCTCCTCGTCGGCCGGGCGCCGGGCCAGAGCGCCTTCGACGTAGGCGAAGATCTCGACGCCGTCCGGGAGCAGCAGAGCCTCCTTGCTCTCGAAGTACCGGAAGAAGGTGCGCACGGAGACGTTCGCGTATGCGGCGATGTCGGCAACGGTGGTGGCCTCGAAGCCGCGCGTCCTGAACAGACGCGCCGCCCCTTCCAGCAGGCGGTGCCGCGTCTCCTCCTTCTTGCGTTCGCGCAGTCCGGCGGGGGGGATCTCACTCGGCATGGTGAGAAGCCTCCCGCCGTGGTGGCGCGACTGTCAATTGGCACACCTGCCACCCCGGCGGCTTCGCGCCGTCGACAGGGACTCTTACTGTGCGTCGCACTCGCGAATGTCACTTCTGACAATTGTCATACATGCCACTTCTTCTCTAGAGTTCGTGTCACTCGTGACACTTTTTTTGGAGATCATGGTGGCCCGACCTCTGCAGCACCCACCCGCACCGACCGGGGCGCGCACCACCGCGTACCCGGCGACGGATCCTGCCGCGCCCCGCCGCGGACTCGGCCGCATCGGCGGCTTCTGCGCCCGCCACCCGGCAGCGGTGATCGCGGCCTGGCTGCTGATCCTCATCGCCGCTCTGGCCGGACGGCACCTGGCCGCGCCCACCTTCAGCGACCAGGTCAGCCTGCCCGGCACCGCCTCCCACACCGGTGCCGACCTCCTGGCCACCTCGATGCCGCAGGCAGGCAGGCCCAACGGCAAGATCGTGTTTCACTCCGCCGCCGGCGCGGTTGCCGACCAGCGGTCCGCGTTCGACCGGACCCTGGCCGATCTGCGTGAGCTGCCCCATGTCACCACTGTCTCCGAGCCCGTCACCAGCACCGACGGACGCACGGCATACACCACCGTCTCCTTCGACGAGCCACTGAAGAACCTCGGTCACGACTACACCGGGCGACTGGACGAGGCGACCGGGCCCGCCCGGGCGGCTGGGCTCGGCGTCGCCTACGGCGGCGACCTGGATCAGGTGGTTCGTGCACCGGCCGACGACAAGCTGAGCGAGGGGGTGGGCGTCGTCACCGCCCTCGCCATCCTGCTGCTGGCCTTCGGCAGTGTCCTCGCCGCGCTGCTGCCGCTGATCACCGCACTGATCAGCGTGGGAGTCGGCCTGGGCATCGTGGGCATCGTCGCCGCCACCCTCTCTTTCGCGACCTCGGCCACCACCCTTGCCGGCATGATCGGGCTGGGCGTCGGCATCGACTACGCCCTGTTCCTGACGACGCGCTTTCGTCAGGACCTCATCGACGGGCAAGACCCGGTCGACGCCGCGGCCCGCACGGCGGACACCAGCGGACGCGCCGTCGTCACCGCCGCTGTGACCGTGGCCGTCGCCATGCTCAGTCTCTACGCCTGCGGGCTGACCTTCATCGGCAAGATCGGCCTGGCGGCCACTCTTGCCGTCGTCGTCACCGCGGCTGCCGCACTCACCCTCGTACCGGCGGCCCTGGCCCTGGTCGGCAGGCGCATCGACCGGTTCGGGCTACGACGCCCGGTCGCCGAGGGCACGACGGCGGGCGGCGGCCGAAACCGCTATGCGGACCTCGTGGCCCGGTCCCCCTGGGCGTTCCTCGCCGTCGGCGTCGCCGTCCTCGGCGTGTGTTCCCTGCCTGCGCTGTCGATGCGGCTCGGCCATGTCGACGCCGGTGCCGACCGACCTGGCAGCAGCACGCGGACCGCGTACGACTGGATCGCCCGGGCCGACGGGCCGGGCTTCGGAGCGGGCGCGAACGGTCCGATCGTCACCGTCGTGGATGTGAGCGGTGCGAAGTCGCCCGTCGACCGGATCACGGACGACGTGACCGCGGCCCTGAGGACCACCCACGGCGTGGCTGCCTTCACCCCCGTCAGCGCGAGCACCGACGGAAGGGTCCTCGTCACCACGGTCACCCCGACCACCGGCCCGCAGGACGCCGCGACCGCCGACCTGCTCGAGACCCTCTCCGGGCGAACCTTGCCGAAAGCGCTCCACGGCACGGGTGCCGAGGCCTACCTCACCGGAACCGTGGCCGGGCAGGCCGACTTCCGGGACACGGTCGGTGATCGGCTGCCCATCGTGATCGGCATCGTCCTGGTCCTCGCCTTCCTGCTGCTCATGACGGTCTTCCGCAGTCTGGTGATCCCGCTCAAGGCAGTCGTGCTCAACCTCTGCACCACGGCCGCGTCATACGGCGTGCTGGTCGTGGTCTTCCAGTGGGGCTGGGGTGACTCACTGCTCGGGCTCTCGGAGCCGGTACCCATCGAGTCGTACGTGCCGATGATGATGTTCGCGATCGTCTTCGGGCTGTCCATGGACTACGAGATCTTCCTGCTGTCCCGGATCGCCGAGGCCTGGCACCGCAGCGGCGACAACCGGCTCGCCGTGGGGGAGGGGCTGTCCGCGACGGCGCGCGTGATCTCCGCCGCGGCCTTCATCATGACCGCGGTGTTCCTGTCCTTCACCGCCTCACCGACCGTGGTCGTGAAGATGCTCGCCCTGGGGCTCGCGATCAGCGTGATCATCGACGCCACGGTGGTCCGCCTGATCCTGGTGCCGTCCGCCATGTTCCTCATCGGCCGGGCGAACTGGTGGATACCCCGCCGGCTCGACCGGGTCCTGCCGCGCCTGCACGCCTGACCACCCGCCGATCGATCCGGAGCTGTGAGCACATGATGGTGAACCGCCGCGGAAGGACCCGCGTGATCCTGGTCGTGACCGTCGCGACCCTGGCACTCCTCACCTGCGCGACCGACCTCCTGGTCGAGCACCGGACCGAGGAGCGGGTGGTCGCCCGGGCCACACGCCGGCTGAAGCCGGACGGCCCGGTGCACGCCGATCTCACCACCCCGCTCGCGGGCCTGCGCACCCTCGGCGGGGAGGTCGGAGACGTGGAGGTGAGCGCCAAAGGCGTACACCGTCAGCATGCCGTGCTGGATGTGACCGTCCACCTGAAAGACGTCACGACGAACGGGGACAGCGCCGGCGGCACCGGGAACGCCACCCTGGGATACGAGCAGGTGACCCGGCGCCTGGGCGCGCTGGGCAGCGGCCTGACGGCCGGCGGCCAGGACGGCGACCTGATCCTCGAGGGGAGCGCCGGCCGGCTGGGACTGCCGGTCACGGTGCGGGCGGCCCTGTCCACGACGGCGCATGTCTTGACCATCACCCCCACCAGGGTGAGCGTCCTGGGCCGCAGCGTGCCCGTCGACGACCTCGCCGGTCTGCCGGCCACCTCCGGGCTCCGCGACGAACTGGCGCCCAGAACCGTGGCGGTCACCGGACTGCCCCGGGGCATCGCGCTCACATCGGCGCACGCCGCGGCGGACGGCCTCGTGCTCGGCTTCTCCGTCGCCGCGGGTCCGACACCGGGCGCGGGCGGGAAAGCCGCCTGATCGTCCGAGCGGCAGGTACCCCGTGGGACCGGGCCTTTTCCATGGTCCCACCGGCCTGGCCGGCCATGTGAGACGGCGGTCTACGCCTCCACCGCTGCCGTGCTGGAGGAAGTCGGCTCGCGCGCACCTCCGTGCGGCGCCCTCCTGCGGGTATGCCGAATTCTGACACTCCGACACTCCTGCGGGCGGGGCGTGATCCGTTACGGCCCGGAGAACCGGCCGATGTCAGGACGCGGCTCGGGCCAGCGCCGCCAGGGTGTCGAAGTCCCATGAGAGTCTTCCCGAGCGCAGGTCCGCGGTGACCGTGTCGAGCCAGTTCAACTCGGCGGTCAGTACCGCGCGCCGGTACTCGTCCTCCAGCACGGTGATCCGGGGCAGCGCCAGGTGGCGGGAGTGTTCGGCAGAGGCCTCCAACTCGACCAGCTGCGCCCTTGCCTGGGCGGCCCGGGCGGCGAGGTCGGCCTCCACCTCGTGCGGCGGCAGCATCATGGTGAACGAGAGCGCGGCGGGGAACTGCGGGTACTCCGGCCCGGTCGAGACCAGCATCTCCCGCAGCCACGCGCGCGTGGTCGTGCGGCCCGCTTCGGTCACCTCGTACACCGTGCGCTCCGGGTACTGCTGGTCCCGGCTTGTCTCGCGCACCGCGATCAGCCCGGCGTCGAGCAGCCGGTCGATGGTCCGGTACAGGCTCGCCCGCTGGCTGACGTTGACGACCTGGTCCTTCCCCCATTGCTTGATCAGGCGCTGGATGCCGTAGGGGTGCAGCGGCCGCATGTGCAGAAGTGAGAGGACCGTGAGGCCGAGAGGGGAGCTGCGCATGTCTGGAGCCTACCGGAACCAATTTCAAGAGAACTAGTTGACATAAGACTAGTTGCATTGCAACTATCAAGGCATGACGACAGCGATCCCGCTCGCGTCCGCCGAGCGCATCCACGCGGACCACACCACCGTGAAACACCTCGGTCACTGGACCGAGGCCACCGAGTTCGACGTGCGCTCCCGGCGCGCCACCGTCGTGCTGGACCTCCGCTCCTCGCTGATCAGCTGGGACGAGCCGGTCACCGTGAACGTGCAACTCGCCTCTGCCGCGCTGACCCTGCTGCTGCCCGACGCGGTCACCGCGGACGGCTGGGACCTCGCCTTCCGCGGCCGCGGACGGGTGAAGGACGCACAGCCCGGCACCGGACCGGCCCGGCTGCGGCTGGCCGGAGCGGTCACCGACGGCGAGATCCGCCTCCGCCGCGGCGGCACCGCCCAGCTCACCGCCATGTGCTCCCGTGCCTACCTGGAGGACCTGCGCCGTGCCCGTCGCGACGGCGACCTGCCCACCGTCGACGACCCCACCCGCCAGAGGACCCACTGACATGACCCGCACCCGCACCCGCACCGCCATCGTGGTGGGCGGCGGCATCGCCGGCCCGGTCGCAGCCCTCGCGCTGCGCCGGGCCGGAATCGCGGCCACCGTGCACGAGTCCCACGCCACCACCGCCGACGGCGTCGGCGGAGCCCTCGGCGTCGCCCCCAACGGCCGGGCCGCCCTCGGCCTGGTCGGACTGGGCCGGATCGGCGCTCCGATGAACGCCGTCGTGCTGCAGAACCACAAGGGCCGGACCATCACCGAGATCCGCCGGCCCATGGAGTTCAGCTGGCGCGCCGACCTCTACCGGCGGCTTCACGACCTGGCCCTGACGCAAGGCGTCCGGGTCCACCACGGCCACGAACTGGTCGACATCCGAGAGAGCGCCACCGGCATCCGGGCGGTCTTCGCCGACGGCACCTCCAGCGAGGAGGCCGACGTCCTGATCGGCGCGGACGGCCTGCGCTCCACCGTGCGCCGGCTGATCGACCCCCGGGCTCCGCAGCCCCGTTACTCAGGACTGCTCGGATTCGGTGCCCAGGTCGAAGGCGCCGCGCTGCCGGCCACCGGCGACCGGATGTACATGGCCTTCGGGCGCCGGGCCTTCTTCGGGTACCAGACCTTCGACGGCGGCACCGGCGTATGGTTCGCCAACCTCCCCCATCCGTACCGGACATGGAAGGAAGTGCGGCAGACCTCGAACGAGGAGTGGCTGCGCGTCCTGGGCGAGGCCTTCGCCGAGGACACCCTCCCCGCCCTGGAGCTGGTGCGGCGTACCGCCCCCCAGGACCTGATCACCTCCGGCCCCATGGAGGACCTTCCGCACGTCCCGCACTGGCATCGCGGCCGGATGGTACTGGTGGGGGACGCCGCCCACGCCGCGTCCCCCAGCTCCGGCCAGGGCGTCTCGCTCGCCGCCGAGAGCGCCGTCGAACTCGCCCGTTCCCTGAGGGACTTGTCGCATCCCGAGGCCTTCGCGGCCTACGAACGCGCCCGTCGTGACCGGGTCGAGCGCGTCATCGCCCAGGCCGCCCGCACCAACAGCGCAAAGGCCGCCGGGCCGGTGGGCCGCGTGGTCCGGGACGCCCTCCTGCCGCTGTTCGCCCGCCTGGCCACCCCCGAGAAGAGTGCCTGGCAGTACGAACACCAGATCCACTGGGACGCCCCCGTTGCCGTATGAGGACGACACCGCCCGTCTCACTTCCGAAGGGTCCACACAACCGGCCTGCGGCCGTCGGCACTTCACCGCGCCGTGCAGCAGCGAGCGAACGAAGGTCGAAGTGTCGGGCAGCTGGATGATAGGGGACCGCCGGTGAACGGCGTCAACCCCCCTCGCACAATTCGCCATCGGTGCCGAAATCTTCGCCGATCGCTTGGTGGAGGAAATGGTGCAGCTCACGCCGATCGAACAGTCGGGGTGCGGAACGGGCAGTGCTCCGGTGTCGGAGCGGGACCGGTCTCTCGGAAGGTGTTGACGCGACCGCTCACCTCCAATGGCTCTTCGGAACCTGCGCGACGGCGCCCTCGGGTGTGCGCGACGCCGGCTGTTGACCCGGCACGGCTAGGGCGTGTTTCGAAAGTCCCGTCTGGTCCGCGACGCCTGGCACGGCACCTCGCCGCGTTGTCGGGGTCGTCCACGTACGCCCGGTACGAGGACGACCCTCCGCCTTGCGATGCACCGCACCAGACGCCGCGGACCCCGCCCTCCGGGCGGACGACGCTACTTTCGAAACCCTAGGCCATCCCATGGAAAGGACCACTGAACTGCCCGGCGCCCACACCCGCCTTCCGCCGGGCGGAGCCGGTCGGCCGCGTGAAAAGCGGGAGTCGGAGATTTGGCTCGGCTGCCGTCAAGGCCTGGGAGTTTCGATTGGATCAGCCCGGGTCCGCGATGCACGGCACCGCACCGGACGCCGGCCTGTCCGGCGGACCCTGCCGAAGACGGTGCGTTGCGCGCCCCGCTCACCGGCGCGGACGAGCCGGCCGCCGGGGACCGGGCGTTCGCACCGGCGCGGACGTCGGCACCACGGCCAACCCGGGTGTCCTCCGTGAGCGACTCTCAAAGAAATGCGAAACTATGACAAGCGATTCCCCGGGCGCATCTCGGTTCCGGATCGACGGCGTCCTGCGGGACGAGAGCCCGGCCCTTCACCGGCGGGAAGGGCCGGGACGTCGTCGGCAGTACAGACTCACGCCTGTCTCCACACGATCGCCGGCCGCCCGCCCGAGTCGTCGGCTGTCAGGTGCACGGAGTACTCGACCGCGTACTGCTCCGTCCGGCAGGCCGTCGCCGTGGTGGTCGGGCGCCTGCGGGTCGCTCACCTCCGAGGCGTCCAGTCGTCCGCGAGGAGGCCGAGGACGGCTTCGTCCGCGTAACCGCCGTACACCCAGGCAGAACGTCGCAGCGTTCCCTCCCGCGTGAACCCCACCCTTGCTGCCACCGCGAGCATCGGGGTGTTGTCCGTGAGGGTCTCGATCTGCAGGCGCTGTAGACCGCGCACGGCGAATCCGTACTCGCACAGCGTGTGCAGGACATCGGTGCCGAACCCGCGGCCGCGGAACGCGGGCCGCAGGGCCATGCCGATGTGGGCCGTCCGGTTGTGAGCGTCGATACACCAGAGCAGGGCCTCGCCGACCAGTTCCTTGGACTCCAGCTCGACAACGGAGAAGCACGCTGCCTCGTCCGACGGACCGGCCACGGCGAAGGGCGAGTGACCGGAATCCGCGGAGACGGGCCGCCACGGCCGAGAGTCAGCGCGTGACCGTGTGACCACATCCTCGTACAACTCGGAGTGGAGCACCGGGACATCACTCTCGTGGCGGGCGCGCAGCCCGACGTTTTCGCCATGTATCACGGGGCAGTGCTATACGAGCGGACAGCAGCGGAACAACCAGGTTTTCGCGTTCTCAAGAGAACAGCCACGCGCCCGCATCCGTCGACACGGCCCCAGCAACACCGGCTCCAACCCACTGGCCCGGGCCAGAGCGGCACCGGCCACGCGACGACTGGTTCGGGACTGCCCGTACGCTGCGTCGGGGTGGCTTCCCGGAGCGAACGGCAAAATTCCGTCCGCCCCTCCCGGGCAGCGGCAGGCCCCGGCGAACCCGGCCGTCGCCCGCACGGCGTCGATGACCGCCGCCTGACGGCCCACTCGTCGACCATGCTTCGACCCATCGGCCGGCGTAGGAAGCCGCACCGACAAGCGAGCGGCGCATGCCGAAGAGGCCGGCCATGGCGGGTCGACCGGCGCATGCGCCACGCTCACATCGCCGTCACCCGGGGTGTCGGCCGCCGACGCGGGCCCTGCGTCTTGACGCGCGAGGGCGAGGGCCTGTCTGACCCTTCCCGTCTGCCGCGCGACGCCCTGCGAACTCGGCGAGAACATCACCACGCGCGGCATCGACCTGCTCGGTCTGCCGGTCGGGACATTGCTGCGCATCGGCGACCGCGCGGTCCTGGAAGTCACCGGCCTGCGCAACCCCTGTTTGCAGATCGACCACTTCCAGGACGGGCTGCTGAAGCAGGTCGTCGGCCGCGACGAGGCGGGGAACGTGGTGCGCAAAGCCGGAACCATGAGCATCGTCAGGGAAGGCGGTGTGGTGTGCCCTGGCGACTCGATCGAAATGGAACTTCCCGACGGCCCGCACCGATCCCTGGACCGGGTCTGACCGGCTTTCCGGCCGGCAGCGACATGACGACGGCCGCGCGGGTTCGGAAGGTGTGAGGATCAAGCAGGCCGCGCGGCCATGGCTCATCCCGCCTTCTGCGGCGTCGCCTGCCGGCATCTCGGCGAGTCGACCGGAGAGCTCGCGCCGTGCCGGGAACCGCGCTGCGAGTCCGCGCGGCCACGAGCGGGGCCTGGGCACGTGTCGACGAACAGGCGGGACCGGGCCCTGGTTCGCCTGGCCGCGCGATCAGCGAGATCCGCCCGCTCCTGGCGGAGCGCGGATTCGCCGTCGGGCACCTGCCCGGCCTGCGACTGCACGCCCTGGAGGACGCTGTTCGCCTACGCCGCGATCAACCTTGCGTGGACAGAAGAGACGCGGCACCGATTGACCGCGCATTGCCTCCGAGGCATTGCTCGGTATTCCCGCGCGGATGCATGTCTCCACATCCCGCGGACCGGTCCCCGCGGCCGGCTCCCGTCGCAGGGCGGGGGAGGCGGGGCTACTGATCAGGCGGTGTCAGCAACCAGGACAACTGGCCCGCGGCGTCATTGTCGTTCACCCTGACCACGGCCGGGGCCTCTCCGGACGGGAGGTCGAAGAGGATCGGCTTGGTGCTGCAGCGCCCGGTGGTGGCCTTGCCCGCAGGGCCGCCCGGGTGGGGCGGTGCGATCGAGCCGGGCACGGACGAGGACCGTACCGGCCAGGCGGCGGCACCATCGGCCAGGACCAACTGCCAGTTTGTCGGGTCGACCTGTGGTGCCGCCCCGAGGACAGGGCCGCAGACCTGCACGCGCACGAGGGCGAACCAGTCGCTCGTCGCGTTCACCCGCCCTGCTGTGTAGCCGGTCACGGTGACCTGCTCGGCCGGATGGCCGTCGGCTCCGAAGTCCGCGCCGAGGGTCAGGGTGCCGCCGAGTATCGTCCCGGAGCCTGCCGACCGGCCGGGGCCGTTGAACCTCCAGCTGACCCTGGGGCCGGCGGTCGAGGGCGACGGCTGATACTCGACGTCGGCCGGTACACCCGTCTCGGCGGCCGGCACGTCGAACGGGATCGTCCCTCCGACGCAGTCGCCGCTGCTGATCAGACCCCGCTGCAGCCCTGTGGGGTACAGCCCGGCGGTGGCACCCCAGGGCGACCGGGCCGCGAGTGGACCGGCCACTGTGCCGTCGGAGAAGGCGAGGCGCCAGGAGGTCCGCTCGGTGTCGACGTGCGCCGTCCCGTTCCTCGGGACGGCCGCCAGACAGAACTCCGCGCTGACGGTAACGATGCGGTCGCCCGCCGGCACCAGGCCCTTGCTGTCGACGATCGGGAGGAGTACGTAGTCGGCCGCCGCGACACGGACCGTGTAACGACTGGCGGAGATCAACTGGGGCGTACCCGGAATCGCCGGCCCGGGCGGCATGGTGCCCAAGCCCGTACCGGCGGGTCTGGCGGCGGTTCTGGGGCCGACGGGCCCGAGCCACCGCACCATGGCACGTACTTCGACGCCGATGTCCGCGTAGTCGATGGCGGCCGCGGACAGGCTTGCCGGGCTCCGGGTCTGCTCGGCCGTGCGGCAGGCGCTCGCCGCCCTGGCGGCGGCGATGACGACCCTGGCCCAGAGCCGCTGCCCCGCTGCGACGGGGACCGGGAAGTACTGCCGCGCTCGCCGGGCCACGGCGTCGAGCGTGTCGCAGACCGGCGGCACAGACGTCGGCCACAGCGCCAGCGCAGCCAGGCCGGAGGCGTTCTCGGTGGTCCGGAGCAGGCCCTCCAGCGTGCTCGTCGCGTCGGAGATCTGCCGGACCACGGCGCCGCCGCCGAACTGGATCCAGGCGCCGACCTGCATCGCCTGGGTGACGGGCGACGCCGCGCGGGCGCCATGGAGGTAGGCCAGCTCGCTCGCGGTGGACGGACTCCGGCCGAGCCGGGCTGGGCGGACGGCCACGGAGCAGACCAGGGCGACCGCGACGACAGCGGTCAGTACGGCGGTCCGCTGCCCGCCGAGCAGCCGCATCGACCGCACCGGCCGCCGCGACGCCGACGCCGCGCTCGGCTGCCGCCGACGGTCGAGGAGTCGCGCACACGCCCGGCGGACGGCCGGGGCCGGCAGTGCGACCACGAGCGCGAGCAGCAGGCTCGGACCGAGCAGACGGCCGATGACCCAGTCGTCGAACCCCCGCGCCGATCCGCCCGGTCGCCATGAACAACCGTGCCGGATCAGGACGTCGGCCGGCCCGAGACAGCCGTCCGCCGAGGCCTGCAGCCGGCCGAGCACGACGCCGACCAGACCGGCGACCCCGGCGGCGACCGCGGCCCGCAGCAGCGGGAGGCGTCCGGAGCGCAGAGCGACCGCTACCGCGGTCACCGTCATGACGGCGGTGCCCCACACGACCTGCCAGGCCATGGCGGCCAGTTCCTCGGCCATGCGGCTGTGCAGCGGGCGGACCGTGGCCACCCCGGCGGCGGTGGCGAGCAGTCCCGTAGCCGTCAGCAGGCCGCCCAACAGGCCGGCCCGCACGGTCCGGCACAGCTCGGACAGCAGGGCGGCGGACGGCTCGGCGGCCGGTTGCCCGGCCGGGCCTGGTAGAGAACGGGGCGCGCGGGAGGAGTCCGGGACGGCGGTCGCGGGCGGGCTCTCGGGTTCCGCCGGCCTGGCCACCGACGGTCGGCCGGCCTTCCGCCACCGCGGGGTCGGCGCACCCGAACGTACCGGCACGGCCCACAGCAGCAGGGGGGACAGCCAAAGCAGCGCCCATGCCCACCACAGGTCGACGAAACCCGTGTCACGGCCCAGGAGGGCCACGAGGACGGACTGGATCCGCAGCATCGGCGGCGGATGGGCGGTCGTCACGCCCAGCATGCTCAGTACGACCGGCTCGTAGTACTGCCAGCCGTGGACCAGCCCGAGGCGATCCCACCAGTCCAGGAGGAAGGCGAGCACCAGCCAGGGCGGCACGAGGCCGGCGACCGCCGCCCCGCGCAGCGAGCGTTGGCTGGTGGCGGTGATCCGCAGTTCGGCGTACTGCGCCGTCCAGGCCAGGGGTATCGCGGGCGCCGCGATCAGCAGCAGGAAAGCTTCCGGATGTTCGGGCAGCCAGGCGCCGTTGGCCAGTCCGGTGTCGATCAGGTCGGCCACGGCCAGACCTGCGCCCAGCCAGAGGCCGGCCAGGGCGCCGGAGGGCGGCCGCCGGCCGACGGCCACCGCGTGCAGCACCGCGCGCCAGCAGACCACCCCGCCGATCCCCGTGACCAGCCCGGACACCGCCAGCCTCTCGATCGGAATCGTCCAGGTCGGCGCCGGGGACAGCGCCACGGTGAGCGCATAGAGCGTCACACCGGCCGCGAGCCCGGTGGTGAACAGCGGCAGCGCGCGAAGCCGGAACAGCGCCGTCGAGTCAGCCAGCGTGCGGCGGCGCAGTGTCCAGGACGGATGGGTGCGCCACAACTCGGCGAAGCCTGTGGCCATCCTCCTTGGAAGGTCGGGTGGTTGACGTGACGTCAGCTCACTTGGATCCGGGGTGGTTTCGGGCTGCGGCGGAATCAGGACCTGCGGTGACACACCCCAGCGGAGCACCGCGGTGCGGTCGGCGTACAGCTCGCGGATCCGCAGGATGTCAGCCCGGACCAGGTAGACCAGCAGGACGATCAGAGCCTCCTGGCCCAACAGATACGGGTTCTCCGCCGCCAGCTGCCAGCCCTCCGGAGACCTGTCGGTCACCATCCCGTACAGCGCTACGGCCGCCTCGGGAAGCAGCACCGCCCCGATGATGACGCGCCACATCGCCACGGTCGCGTAGGTGACCGCGATGTCGCCGTTGGCGATGTGCGCCAACTCGTGCAGCACCACGCTGCGGAACCGCTCGGGCGCGGTGCGGTACCGGACCAGCAGTCCAGCGTGCAGCCGTACGGTCGCCCGCCGTCGGGTGCCGAAGACCACGGCGCCCGCGGTCATGGCGCCGAGGTCGACGATGAACCGGACAGGGGCGGTGACACCGGTCCGGGCCAGCAGCGCGCCCAGTTCATCGCGCAACCGTCCGTCGGCGTCGACCTCCGCCAACGGCACCGACCCACGCCGTCGCGCCTTCAGCCGGGGCAGCACCGCGTACAGTGCGGCCGTGACAGCCGCCAGGGCCGGGAGCACCGCGTACGGAAGCCAGGACAACTGCGGTGTGTGTTGCGCCCAGCAGGCTTCGATCCCCGCGTAGTTGGGCAGGCCCGCGACGATGCCCCGGGCGAAGCCGGCCGACGGGTCGACGCCACCGGCCAGCGCGCAGCCTATCCAGTTGTCCGGCCCTCCGCCGACGGCCACGACGCTGCCGACGCTCATGCTCATCTCGGCGCCTGCGGCCACGAAGAGCAGCAGGAGCAGCAGGAACCGTGCGGTGGTCGCGGCCCCCAGCCCACGTGCGTCGGTGTCGGCCGAAGCCGGGGCCGGCGGACCGTCGGCCGCCGCAGTGCTCATCCGGCGCCGCCGTCCGGGCCGTTGCCGCCGGCGGCGGCGGCTTCGAGGTTCCGTAACCGCTCCTCCACCCGGTACGCGAGCAGTTCCGCCCGGTCGCGTTCCAGACCGCTCTGCAGCCCGAGTTCCAGCACACGCTGCCGGACCTCCGCCAGTTCCGCCGGCCCGAAGTGCGGCAGCGGCGCGACCGGAGCCGGACGCCCGATCCGCTTGCGCAACGCCTCACGGGCCCGGGTGACCGCACCGTCCGCCGCCGAGGTGGCCATCCGATTGGCGACCTGTTGCACGGCGACCCACACCACCGGAGTCGCCAGCGCGACCACTTCCCCCATGCCAAAACCCAGGGGGTCGTCCCGCTTGTCCCCACGCACGAGGCGTCGACCGATCTCTGCCTCGCCGAACCGGGCAAGTCCGGCCAAGAGCGGCAGCTCCTCCGGCGCCACCTGGGCGACCACATCCCGGACCACATCCAGCAGTCGCACTCCCGATCCAGCGGCCGGCGGGCCGGTGACACGGTCCGCCGCGCCCTGCCGAAGGTCGAAGTCGCATGCCTCGTCGGGGTCCACCCGTCCTCCACGTCGTCGCGAAGCCCACCCGAGTCCTGGACGGCAGCGCCAGGGCGTACAGCGTACGGCAGCGACGGAGACCCGTCATGTGCGGCAGTCGCCGGGCCACGATGAACCGGGCAACCGCAGTGCCCGTCGACGAGCAAGCGCGGCCGGGCCCAGACGTCGGAGATCGCTCTCCTCCGCGGCCGGCTGCGAGACAATCGACACGAGCGACACCGACTCCAGGAGGAAGTCGAGCCGCGGCCATGGCGGCCCAAGCACGCTCCATGCGCCGGCGATTCGATGCGCCCGCGCTCGCCGATCGCCTACGAGCACATCAACTTCCCAGGCCGCAACGCCTTCGCCCGCGCCGGCTCGGGTGCCGGCCTGCGGCCCTCCGACGACCCGACCAAAGAAGCCGACGCTCCCGCCGCCTCAACGGCCGGACACGCGTCATGAAGCGGTGATGGCGCAAGCCCGCACGGCCCGTGGACGCCGGCCCCGACCTCGCTCACATCCGGCACGAGCACCGCGTCACGCCGGCGGCCCGGTGAGTCTGGCGGCCACGGCGTCGAGGACCCACTCCAGGCCGGTCGCGAAGGTTGCCTCGGCGTCCACGTCCGTGCCGTCGTACACGGCCTTGGCCAGCGCCGGGAAGCGGCCCGTGGCCAACATCCTGGTCACATGGGGGCCGTAGGCGCGCTGCCAGTCGGGCTTGGACAGGCCCGTGGTGCGCTCGGCCCGCAGGTTCGCGATCTCGCGCCTGATCGCGCCGGTGAAGTAGGCGCTGACAGTCTCCACGGCGCGCATGACGGTGTCGATGTCGGCGAGGCCGTCGAGGGCGGCGAGCGAGGCCTCGGTGACGGCGAGGCCGTTCGGGCCCAGGGTCGGGCGGCCGCCGAGCAGGTCGGCCAGCCATTCGTGACGGAGCGCGGCCTGCCTGGTCCGGTGGGCGAGGACGCGCAGCGCCTCCCGCCAGTCATCCGGTCGCTTCCCGGGGAGAATCTCGGCCTGGACCTCGTCCACCATGAGGTCGAACAGCTCCTCCTTGGTGGAGATGTATCCGTACAGCCGCATCGGGCCGACGTCCAGCCGGCCGGCGACCTTGCGCAAGGACACCGCATCAAGCCCGCCCTCGTCGGCCAGCGCGACGGCGGCGGCTACGATCCGCTCCCGGTCGAGCGGCGCGGGGCGAGTCGGCGGCTCCGGCCGGTCCCACACAGTCATGGTCACACTGTACTCTTGCGATACACCGTATCGTGCCAATATGGTGTATCGGCATGAGACAACGTATCGCCGTGGTCGGGTGCGGCCCTGCCGGCCTTGCATTCGCCCGTGTGCTGCACCGCCATGGCCACCCCGTCACCGTCCTCGAACGGGATCCCGCCCGCGACGCGCGTCCCCCGGGCGGCACGCTGGACCTGCACGAAGGGCTGGGCCAGCGTGCGCTGGACAAGGCGGGGCTGCTGGCGGAGTTCCAGGCGTTGTCCCGCCCCGAGGGACAGGCCATGCGCATCCTGGACACGGACGGCACCGTCCTGCGTGACTGGCGACCCCGTCCGGATGACCGGGCCAATCCCGAGATCGACCGCGGCCAACTCCGTGACCTGCTGCTCGGCCCTCTCGAGGTCCAGTGGCGGCGGGGCGTGACGCAGGTGGTGCCGGGGACCCGGGACGGCGCACTGGTCCAGTTCGCGGACGGGCGAGAGGAGACGTTCGACCTCGTGGTCGGCGCGGACGGCGCCTGGTCCCGGGTCCGCTCGGCGGTCTCGTCGGTGACGCCGCGCTACACCGGCGTCACCTCGGTCGAGACCTCCCTCGACGACGTCGACACCCGCCACCCTGAACTCGCCCGGCTGATCGGGGACGGTTCCGTGGCCGTGTACGGCGTGAACCGCTCCCTCGTCGCTCAGCGCAACAGCGGCGGTCACGTGAAGGTGTACGCCAAGTTCCGCGCGCCGCTGGACTGGCACAAGGGCCTGGACCTGGCCGACGTCGAGGGCGTGCGATCGAGCCTGCAGGCCCTGTTCGACGGCTGGGCCGCTCCCGTCCTCGACCTGATCCGACACGGCACCGCGTTCGTCCACCGTCCCTTCTACGTCCTGCCCGCTTCCCACACCTGGACCCATGTACCCGGGGTGACGCTACTGGGCGACGCCGCCCACCTGATGCCCCCCTTGGGGGCCGGCGCGAACCTCGCGATGCTGGACGGCGCCGAACTCGCCGAGTCCATCGCCACCGGCCCTGAAGATCTGGACGAGGCCGTTCGCGCCTTCGAGGTACGGATGTGGGCACGGGCCGGTAGATGGGCGAAGATCACGACGGCCGGGCTGGAACGCCTAGTGAGCCCGGATCCCGCCGAAGCCCTCGCCCTCTTCGACCAGGTCCAGCCATCCTGACCGCCGAGCCGCGAGAGCGCCGGCACCACCAGCTCGCCACGGCTTCAGGACCAGTACGGCACCGCCGGGGCCCCTCCGGCGCAACCACCGTCGGACGAACACACGGGCGGACGGTCGTACAGCTTGCCAGTGATCCGTCGCCATGACCAGCAAGCCCGATGCTGCACAAGATCTGTCGGTGCAGGCCGCCCGGGTAACGACCGCGTTCGGCCGGAGGGGCCACGGGCGGCCTCGGCCGCGCGGCAGGCCGGGCACAGGACCCGCGCGCCGACCCCATAGCGCTGCGTCAGGCCCTGACAGCGCGGGCAGTAGCCGACCTGATCGGGTGAGCAGCCCAGGACGAGCGCGGCGGTCTCGCGGTCTGTGGTGGGGCCGATGCGTCCGGGCACCTCGGTCATGTGTCCGAATGTACGTCCAGCGCATTGCCGCCGCCGGTCGAGCTGTTCCGTGGTCCGAAGACTTCGGTAAGGGAAAGGGCCTTCATCCCCGTGGTCGGGGGTGAAGGCCCAGGACTCATGAGCGGCGCCAGAACTCAGCGCTTGAACATGTCCTTGATCTTCTCCTTGGCCTGGCGTGCATCGCCCTTGGACTTCTCCGCCTGGCCCTCGGCGACCATCGGGTCGTCGACGACTGCTCGCCCCGTGGCCCTCTTGAGTTTTCCCTTGGCCTGCTCGGCCTTGGCCTTGGCCTTCTCACCAGCCGACATGGCAGACACGCCTCCTGCCGTCCTTGACGATCCGTCCGCGTTTCGGAGTACGGTCCCGGGTGCCCAGCACCGCCCCACACAAACAGGTGACGGGCAGCGCCGCCCGGCCGGCGGACCGCCGGTCCTGCCGGCACGGAGGGAACGACGGGGGCATGGGGAGGGACGTTCGGACCAGGGCACAGCGGGCGCAGAATACTTAGGGTATGAGTGCATATCCGGATATTTGCCCACAAAAGGGTTTTCAGTGGTTGAAGAGCAGGCGTCGAAGGTGCCCGACGCACCAGGAGCAGGACAGGCCGCGGATCTGCCGTATCAGCAGTCCGCGCTCGATGCTGCTCGCGCTGTGGCCCAGGGTGCCGCGCTGCTGGCCGCTGTGCTGGGGGCGTCGGGTCTTTCCGGCTGGATCTTCGACGTCGACCTCCTGAGGAGCGTGCCTACCGGTGCCGCCATGAGTGCGAACACAGCCGTCTCTCTGCTGGCGCTGGGCGTTTCCCTGTTCCTGGTGGCTCGCCTCCATGTCACCCCCTGGGCGGTCACCACCGTTCGCGCGGCCGCGGCGCTCGCCCTGGTCATCGGCGGACTCACCGTCGTGGAGTACGTGACCGGGGTGGGCCTGGGCATCGATGAACTGCTCTTCAAGGACGACGCCCTGCGGGTGGCGTCGGTCGTCCCCGGGCGGATGGCGCCCAACACGGCTGCGGCACTCGTGGTCGGCGCCGTGGCGGCCCTGTGCGCAAGCGCCGCGCGACTGGCCGCCTGGACGAGTCAAGTCCTGGGCCTGGCCGTTCTCACGCTGGGAATGCTGCGGCTGTACGGGTTCGCGTACGCCGTGCCCGAGCTGGAACAGTTCGGCCCGTACAAGGGGATGGCCGTGTACACCGGGGCGGCTCTGGTGCTGTTGGGGATCGCCGCCTTCCTCACCCGGCCGGCCCGGGGTCTGGCCGGACTGCTGATGAACGCGGGCACCACGGGCGCGCTCGGGCGCCGGCTGTTCGCCACCGTCCTGGTGGCACCGCCGCTGCTGGGCGGACTCGTCCTTGCCGGTCAGGACGCGGGACTGTTCGGAACGCGGCTGGGTATCGCGCTGCTGGTGTGCGGGCACGTGGCCGTGTTCACCGCGGTCGTCTTCTCGGCGCTGGCCGTGGGCCGCCGCATCGAGGTGGCGCACGCCCGTGCCGAATGGCAGGTACGGCAGAACGAACTGCTCCAGGCGTTCATCGACCACACGCCTGCGGTGGTGTTCATCAAGGACCTGGAGGGGCGCTTCCTGGCGGTCAACACGACCTTCGAGGAGAGCCTGGGCCTGCCGCGCGAACGCGTGCTGGGCCGACGGGACCGGGATGTCATGCCGGCTGACCTGGGGCGTCGGGCGCGGGCCATCGACCTGGCCGTGCTGGCCGAGGGCGCCCCCGTACAGCGGGAGGAAGTTCTCGACCTGCCGGGAGGTCCACGGGACTTCCTCGCCAGTCTGTTCCCGCTCAGAACCCCGTCCGGCACGCCCTACGCCGTGTGCGGTGTGGTCACGGACATCACCGAACGAGTCGCGGCCCAACGCGAGGTCCGGCGGGCCAACAGGCGCTTCCTCGCGCTGCTGGAATCGGCCCCCGACGCTCTGCTGATCACGGACGGTCAGGGGATGATCGTCATGGCCAACGCGCAGGTACAGAAACTGTTCGGCTACGCACCGTCCGACCTGCTGGGTACCGCGGTCGTCGAACTGGTGCCCGCCGCCCGGCGTGCGAGGCACCGCGCTCTCCTCCGTGCCTACCTGCGGCAGACGGACCCGAAACCGATCGTCCTGGACCGGGGTCTGTACGGGCTGCGCATCGACGGCGGTGAGTTCCCCGTCGAGGTGAGTCTCAGCAGCCTCCGCGCCGACGAGGAGACCAGGGTGTTCCTGACCGTACGGGACATCACCGAACGCAGACAGGCCGAGGCCGAACGCGCCGAGCGCTACGAGGAGCACCGGCGCATCGCCTACACCCTGCAGCACAGCCTCATGGGTGAGCCGGCCCGTCTTTCCTACCTGCCCAGCGCTCACCGCTACCTGGCGTCCGTCCAGGACCCGGGAGTGGGCGGTGACTGGTTCGACATCGTCCCGCTGGACCGGCACCGTACAGGGATCGTCGTGGGCGACGTGATGGGACGGGGGCTGGAGGCGGCGGCCGTCATGGGTCAGATGCGCGCGGCCTCCCACGCGCTGGCCCGCACGGGCGTACCGCCGAGCCGGCTCATGGCCGGGCTGGACGCGTTCGTCGCCGACCTGGCGGACCAGCTCGTCACCTGCGTCTACCTGGTGACGGACCAGAGCGCCCACGAAGTCACCCTGTGCTCCGCCGGGCATCTCCCGGTCATCGTCCTGCCTCCGGATCAGCCGG
The DNA here is from genome assembly GCF_059510455.1 of Streptomyces sp. NTD91. Lineage (NCBI taxonomy): Bacteria > Bacillati > Actinomycetota > Actinomycetes > Kitasatosporales > Streptomycetaceae > Streptomyces > Streptomyces sp. NTD91. Next base: position 47,295 of record NZ_JCAJZW010000018.1, on the reverse strand, counting down.
CCCGTCCGCTGCGGACACCGGTCGGGGTCCCACTGGGCGTCAACGAGCCCTGCGGCGCCGGGGTGCCCTTCCGGCAGACGACCCAGCCGCTGCCGCCGGGCAGCGTTCTCGCGCTGTACACCGACGGACTGGTCGAGAGGCCCGGTACCGACATCGAGGCCCAGATCGACGTTCTCGCCCGCACTCTCGACGTCGAACTCAAGGGCGCTGCCGTGGATCCGCGAAGGCTCGACCAGGCCGCGGACCGTCTGGTCAGGACCCTGATTCCGGACACGGCGGCGCATGACGACGACGTGACGCTGCTCCTCGTCGGGCTGCCCCGGCCGGACGGAAATAGGCTCCAGCGGCTGCCCGCCGGCAAGGGCGCGGACGGCCCTGTCGGCCGATGACGGTAGACATCTGTAAATTTGGTCAAGTAGGTCCTACGGCTGTCCGGCGCGCGACGACCGAGCCCGTGCTCATGAACCTCGCAGGCGAGGCACTATGTCCGACTTGAGTGCGCCGATCGTGGCCACGTTCCTCGTGTACGTGGCCGTCATGATCGGAACAGGCATCTGGGCGTACGGCCGCACTCACACCTTTGCCGACTTCGCCCTGGGCGGCCGCAGGCTCCCCGCTGTCGTCGCCGCGCTGTCCGCCGGGGCCAGCGACATGTCCGGCTGGCTTTTCCTGGCCTTTCCCGGAGCGGTGTACGCGGCCGGTGTGGGGGCCAGCTGGATCGCGGTCGGTCTGGTGGTCGGCACCTATCTCAACTGGCTGTTCGTCGCGCCGAGGCTGCGCACCTACACCGAGCGCGCCGAGAACGCCGTGAGTCTTTCGGCCTACCTGGAGGAGCGGTTCGAGGACCGCACCCGGACGCTCCGGATGGTCTCGGCGGCGGTGACCCTGGTGTTCTTCACCGTCTACGTCGCCAGTGGGCTGGTGGCCGGCGGCCTGTTGTTCGGGCACATCTTCGGTGCAGGGTTCCGGCTCGGAGTGGCCCTGACCGCCCTGCTGATCGTCGTCTACTCGTGCCTGGGCGGCTTCCTGGCCGTGAGCTCGACCCACGTCATGCAGGCCACGTTGATGTTCGTCGCCCTGCTCGTGCTCCCCGTCGTCGGTATCACGGCGCTCGGCGGATTCGGGCCGCTCCGCGACTCCCTCAACAGCAAGACACCCGCCCTGCTGGACATGGGCGCCAAGGTCGACTTCGTCAACGGCCGGTGGTCCGGCGGCGGAGGGTCGCTCGGCGCCGTGGCGATCATCTCGCTTCTTTCCTGGGGCCTCGGCTACTTCGGCCAGCCGCACATCCTGGCCCGCTTCATGGGCATCCGCAGCACCAGGGCCGTTCCGGTAGCCCGGCGTATCGAAACCGGATGGGTCACCGTCGTCCTCGCCGGCGCCACGTTCGTCGGTCTGCTGGGCGTCGCGCGGTCCGGCACGCCGCTCCACGATCCGCAGACGGTGTACATCAACCTGAGCCGCGTATTGTTCAGCCCGTGGGGCGCCGGGGTGATGCTGATCGCCGTCCTCGCCGCGATCATCTCGACCGCCGACAGCCAGCTCCTCGTCTCGTCCGTCGCCCTGACCGAGGACTTCTACCACGCGTTCCTCAACCGGCGAGCCTCGGACAGGACACTGGTCTGGGTGGGCCGTGCCGCCGTCGTCCTGGTGACGCTGGTGGCCTCCTTGATCGCGCTCAGAGGCGGCGGACTGCTGAGCATCGTGGGCTATGCCTGGGCGGGCTTCGGAGCGGCCTTCGGCCCGGTCGTCCTCCTCTCGTTGTACTGGCCGCGCATGACCTGGGCGGGTGCCATGGCCGGGATCGTCGCCGGCGCGGCCACGGTCCTCCTCTGGAAAGAGGTCGGTCCGCTGCTCGGTTCCCCCTGGTCAGGGATCTACGAGATGCTTCCGGGCGTCGTGGTCGCCACGGCCGCCGCGCTGGTCTTCGGCAGATTCGTCGGCCGGCCCCCCAAACGGGCCTTCTGGCGGATGCCGGGGGGCGGGGTGAGCCAGCTGATGCTCACCCCCTTCCTCGCCCATGCGCCGGTCGGTATCGCCGTCCTCGACACGGATCTGCGGTACGTCTGGGTGAACGAACCGCTTGACCACCAGATCCCTCTGAAGCGACGGCTGGGACGGCGGATGGCGGACGTACTGCCGAAAGCCGAGGCGGAGGCCTTCGAGGAGCAGATGCGCCATGTCCTGGAGACCGGCGCTCCGGTGATGGACTGCGAATACCGAGGGGCGGACTATTCGGAGCCCGACCGAAGCCGCGCGATCTCCGCCTCGTTCTTCGCGATGAAGGACCGCCACGACCGGAACGTGGGCGTCTGGTACATGATCATTGACGTCACCGAGCGATGGCGGGCACAGGAACGCCTGGCTCTGCTCAACGACGCCGCCGCCCGCATCGGCAGCACCCTCGACGTGACACGGACCGCGCAGGAACTGGCCGACGGCGCGGTGCCGGCCGTTGCCGACTTCGTCGCCGTCGACCTGCTGGACACGGTGATGAGGGGGGAGGAACCGGCACCCGGGCCCGTCGGGATGGCGCCCGTCATCCGACGTGCGGCACAGCAGTCGGTACGCGAGGGCTGCCCCGAGGCGTCCCTGGCCCTGGGGGAGGCGGTCCGGCGCGCCCCCGAGTCGCCCGTGACCCGCTGTCTGCTGGAGAGCAAAACCCTGGTCGAACGGGTCTTGGACCGCACTGACAGTCCATGGGTGACCGTGGACGAGACGCTGGGCGCCTCGCTCCTCGACTACGACTTCCGCTCGGTGATGGTGGTCCCCGTACGGGCACGGGGCGTCACCCTGGGCGTCGCGACATTCGCCCGTTCCGGGCGACTGGGGCCCTTCGAAGAGGACGACGCACGCCTGGCCGAGGAACTCGTCTCCCGTGCGGCGGTGTGCATCGACAACGCCCGCCGTTTCACCCGCGAACGCACCGCGGCCCGATCCATGCAGCGCTACCTGCTGCCGCAGGACCTCACGGGCGGATCCGCTCTGGAGGCGGCCTCGTGGTACCTCCCGGCGGACGTGCCCAGCGGTGTGGGCGGCGACTGGTTCGACGTGATCCCGCTCTCCGGCGCACGGGTCGCCCTGGTCGTCGGGGACGTGGCCGGGCACGGCATCAACGCCGCTGCGACCATGGGCCGCCTGCGTACCGCCGTGCGCACGCTCGCCAACCTCGATCTCTCCCCGGACGAGCTGCTGGCCCATCTGGACGACCTGGTCATCGGCCTCATGGGAGCGCACACCGATGCCCCGACGACGGCCGAGGGCGAGGCGACGGACACCGCGTTCCTGGGCGCCACCTGCCTGTATGCCGTCTACGACCCGGTCAGCGGGCGGTGCGCGATGGCCCGGGCCGGTCACCTCCCCCCGGTGGTCGTCGCACCCGGCGGCGGCGCGGATGTCCTGGACATGCCCGCCGGACCACCACTGGGCCTCGGCTACCTCCCCTTCCAGGCCATCGAGACCGAGTTGGCCGAAGGCAGCCTCATCGCCCTCTACACGGACGGCCTCATCGAGTCCGTCGACCGGGACATCGACATCGGGCTCTCCCGGCTGAGCGATGCCCTCGCGGCGCCCCGGCCGACCCTGGAGGAGACCGGCCGCAGGGTGATCGACACTCTCCTGACCGGTCCACCGCCGGACGACGCGGCCCTGCTCCTCGCCCGGACCCGCGTCCTGGCCCCGGACCAGGTCGCCTCCTGGGACCTGCCCAGTGATCCGGCCGCCGTCGCGCACGCCCGCGCCCTCGCCACCCGGCAGCTGACCGAATGGGGCATCCCAGATCTGACATTCACCACGGAACTCATCGTCAGCGAACTGGTCACCAACGCCATCCGTCATGCGACCGGACCAGTCGGTCTGCGCCTGATCAGGGATCAGGGCCTGATCTGCGAGGTCTCCGACGCCAGCAGCACCTCGCCACGCCTGCGTCATGCGCGGACCACCGACGAGGGCGGGCGGGGCCTGCTCATCGTCGCCCAGCTCGCCCACCGATGGGGGACCCGTTACACCACGACCGGCAAGATCATCTGGACGGAACAGGCCATCCCGGCCCACTCGATCGCCTAGCTAGGGCGTGTTTCGAAAGTAGCGTCGTCCGCCCGGAGGGCGGGGTCCGCGGCGTCTGGTGCGGTGCATCGCAACGTCCTCGTACCGGGCGTACGTGGACGATCCCGACAACGCGGCGAGGTGCCGTGCCAGGCGTCTCGGACCAGACGGGACTTTCGAAACACGCCCTGGTGCCGCGGCAGGCAACGTTTGCCCGTCAAGGAGCGGCGTCCGGTGCGTGCTCTCGGCGTGCCGGGTGCAAGCCCTCGTACTGGATGTACTCGGGTTCGTGCCCGGTGCGGCGAGTGGGGGCACCTCCCACGCCCTTGAGGCAGTGGGGGAGCGTCCCGGGCGTCGCGACGGGGCGAACGTTGCCTCTTGCGGCACTAGCCACGTCGACGTCGATGCCGGCGAAGGGAGGTCGAAGCACGGCTCCGCTCTTGTCGATCGACGCGGATTTCGCGACCCTTGCAGGAGGGGCAACGGGGAGACTGCCTACCGTCGAGGTGGTAGACGGGTGCCATCTGGTCATGCGCGTCCACCACCATGTCGATGTCGTACGTGCCGTCCCAGCCGTGTCCGCAGTCGAGGCAGAGAAACGAGCAAGGGATGCAACGGGCGTGCTCTGCATCCATGGCCGACCTCCTCGAGGCGGTCCGTCTGCTGAGGTTCCGCACCTGGTTTGCGCAGTCACTCGTCTGCTGGGCCATGATGCGAGCTGGGGCAGCACCGAAGCGCAGGCCTACATTCTTTCAAGGGGTGATCCCTGGTTAATCACACCCCCATCCGGCATCCGCCAGTCCCATTCTTTGCACTACGCAAAGTCCAGGTCAAGGAGGTCGATAGGTCGGAATTGGTCCTCCTCTTCATCGGCCTGGCGGCCTATTCGTGGCTCTGCCGGCGGCACATGTGCACGGCGCACCGGGTCGGCCGGTAACGCACCACGAATCGAAAATGGTGCTGGATGTGTCGTGGCAGCGCCTACGACTTGTCGTGTGCAGCGAGACGGGCGAGGTAGGCGTTGTAGGCCACGAGTTGGGCATCGTGGTCCCGGTCGGCCTGACGGTCGATCGGTGCGGCGGTGCGGCGGTCGGTGGCAGCCCACTGGGTCAGCAGGGCGAGCAGCACCAGGACGGTGGGAACCTCGCTGAAGGCCCAGGCGATCCCGCCGCCGCTGTTCTGATCGGCCAGCGGACTCAGGTGCCAGGCAGCCGGAGGGTGGGCGAAGAACGTGACGATCAGGCTGCTGGACATCATCACCGCGATGCCGAAGAAGGCGTGGAAGGGCATACCGATGAACAGTTCCAGCATCCTGAGTACGTGCGAAGGACGGCGGGGCGCAGGGTCGACGCCGAGGATGGGCCAGAAAAGCAGCAGGCCCGTGATCAGGAAGTGCGCCAGCATCCACTCGTGCCGAGCCAGCTGCCCATGAAGAAGTCGAACAACGGAGTGAAGTAGAGCCCGTAAAGGCTGGCGATGAACCGCGGCAGTGTGAAGAGCGGAGAGGAGACCACCCGTGCCAGGCGGCTGTGCAGTAGCCGTTTGAGCATTTCTCGGGGGCCGGTGCGGCCTCGCCGTGCTGTGGGCAGCGCCCGCAGGGCGAGGGTGACGGGAGCACCGAGCAGGAGCAGGATCGGCGAGAGCATGGACAGCACCATGTGCTGCACCATGTGGACGCTGAACATCTCCATGCCGTACCCGTTCAGACCTGTGCAGGTGACCAGCGCGATGGTCACCACGCCTGTCGACCACAGGAGGGTCCGAGCCGGCGCCCAGTGGTCACCGCGTCGTCGCAGCCGCCACACGCCCAGGCCGTAGACGGCCAGAGCGAGCAGGCAGACGATCGGTTCGACCGGGAGCGGTTGTGGATGCCAGGTGAGCAGTGCCTTCAGCAGATCGCCCAGCCACTGGACGAGGGCTCGGCGCACGAGGCGGCCCGTGTCCAGTGATGGCAGTCGGACGGCGCGCCACACCGCGACCTCGCAGCGCCGCAGCACCCAGCCCGTGATGACGGCAGCGGCGATGTGCGCGGTGACCATGGGCACTGTGAACATCGAGCTCAACATCATGACATGGGTTCCGTGTCCGGACATGCCGGCCGTCCCGGTCATACTCTGTGTGACGTGGCTGACGCGAGGACGGCACGTGTGGGATCGATGTGCGCCTGCCGAAGGAGCCGTGCCGCACTGTCCGGCGTCAGATGCACCGACTCCGCGCCGCACAGGAGATGTCCGGCCACACTCACCACACGGCTCGAGTGGTCGTTCAGAGCGGAGGTCGCCGAGCCCTGCCCCAGTGCGAACACCAGGTGCAGAGCTACCTCCCCGCCCAGGAGAGCAAGCACGATGCCGGGCAGGGAATGCTCACGTCCGGCCAAGAGGCTCACGAGGCACAGCACCGATGTTCCGCCGACTGCCAGCGACCACAGGGGGATCGCGCCACCCGAGGCCAGCAGGTGCCCGCCCGCGGACAGCGCCGCGCACACCGCAGAGAACAAGGCAGCTCTCAGCAGTCTCAGGTCAGCGGCAGCCCGTACCGGGAAGTTCATGGCAGGCGCCATGATTCCAGGTCGGCCGAAACGGGCGAACGCCGGGGCCTTGTCCGCTTTGCGAAGTGAGAGAGCTGAGAGCCTGTTGCGGTGGCAGGAGCGGTCATCGGGGCAGCAGCCGTGGCAGCCGTCAGGTGCGGCTGCGGGTCCGGACGTGGAAGATGAGAAGTCCCACGGCGCTGAACGCGGCGGCCCAGGCGAGCCCGAGTGCGAGGTGCCCCCACAGGGCGGTGTGGTCCAGGGAGCCGCCGACGGCGAACTGCATGGGGCCGAAGGACGGGAACCACTGCAGAACAGGCTTGTTGGCGAGAGGGTTGCCCAGGGGGTTCTGCAGGAAGGTGTCCATCAGCCCGCCCATGATGATCAGGAAGAAGCCTTCCAGATCCCGTTTGACCAGGACGCCGAGGAGGAGGCCGAGGGCGCCGTAGGTGAGGGCGATGACCGTGAATCCGGCCAGCACAGCGAACCACCCGTCCGCGGGGGGCCGCCAGAAGAACAGGATGGCGAGCGCGGTGTAGAGGCCGATCGTCGTGGCGACGGCGGCGATGGCGAGCGTCTTGGCGCCGATGAGGGTGTGCTGCCGGTAGCCGGCGAAGACGAGCCGTCGGTCGAAGACGAGGGCCTTGCGTACGGCGTCGAAGACGACGAACCCGGCGATCATCGTGACGGAGTTGAGTCCCGCGGAGATCAGGGTGAGGTGGGCGCCGTCGACGTGCAGCACCTCGCCGGTCGAGTACAGCTTGAAGTCGAGCGCCTGACCAGAGGCCATGGCGTCCATCACCAGGTACCAGACGGGTACGAAGACGACGAGCAGGATTCCGGCGAGGCGGTTTCGGGTCTGGTCGCGTACCGAGAAGCGCAGTGCGGTGGGGAACTGGCGGTACCGCGGCCGGGTTGGTGAAATGTCAGGCGCCGACATGGTGGCCCTCCCGGGAAGAGGCGCGTGGCGTGAGGCGGCCGTCGGTGAGGTCGGCCAGCACGTCGAACCGGTCCTGCTCGAAGACGAGATGTGTGATGATCACGACCGCCTTGCCCCGGGCGCGAAGGTCTTCGACCAGGTCCCAGAACCGTAGATACGTCTCCCAGTCGAAGCCCTGGTACGGCTCGTCGAGGAGCAGGACGTCCGGGTCGTGGAGGAGGGCGAGTGTCAGGTTGAGCTTCTGACGGGTGCCGCCGGACAGCTGTCCGGCGGACGACTGTGCGTAACGCTCGTAGCCGAGGAGGCGGACCAGCTCATGGCCTCGGTCGGTGTCGGACAGGCGGCGGGCAGCGGCGAAGTAGCGCAGATGCTGTTCGACGGTGAGCGCCCCATTGAGGACCGGGTCCTGAGGGCAGTATCCGAGCGTGCCGGGAAGGATCACCTTGCCGCGGTCGGCAGGCAGAGTGCCGGCCAGGATCTTCAGCAGAGTTGACTTGCCGGCGCCGTTCTCTCCGACGACGGCTACGAGTTGGCCGGGGGTCACCGTCAGATCGGCTCCGCGCAGAACGGAGTGCCTGCTGCCGTAGGACTTGTGGATGTCAGTTGCCTGCAGGACGGGTGAGGGTACGAGTGTCGAGCCGGGCGCCATGCGGCGGCCTCCCTAGGGAGTGTCTCCTTGTGGTTGTGGTGGTTCCGCATTCAGCCCGCCCGCGTAGATGCTGAGCATCTCCGGCGCCCACCGGGTCATGCCGTCGGCCGACAGGGGATCCAGGCCGAGTACTTCGGTCAGGCGGTCGCGCAGCAGGAACAGGGCCAGGTCATTGGCGAGGAGCAGCGCGGCCCGGACTGCCGGGTCCCGCCCGGGAGCAGCCAGTCCGGCTGTGGCCAGGCCGTCCAGCGCGGCCCTGCTCAGGTCGTACAGCTGCCGGAACAGCACCCGCCCGGCGTCGGTGTCCGACAGCAGGAGCCGACGCAGATAGCCAGGCAGGGGGGAGCCGTCGGGGAGGTGCCGGGCGAGCGCCTCGCTCAGCGAACTCGCCCCCGCCGCGGGATCGAGCACCTTCGTGCTGCCCTCGCCCGTCAGTTCGCCGAACATCGCCTCGAAGACGTCCACAACGTGCTGGTCGACTTCCCGGCGCAGCTCCTCCTTCGACCCGAAGTGGTGCAGGACCAGACCGGGCGACACGCCCGCGGCAGACGCGATCTGCCGCACAGTGACCACCTCCGGCCCGTGCTCGGCGAACAGGCGCAGGGCCTCGTCACGGATGACCGCTCGAGCGGTCCGGTCGCCAAAGGCTGAACGCATGTGCAGCATAATAAACAATCGTTCAGTCGGAGTCCAGGGCGGAACGCGACCGGTCGTTCCCGTCTCGTCGTGCAAGGCCCCCGTCGTCCGAACGGGCGTAGGGGTGTGAGTCGCCACGGGAGTAGGTGGCCTGTCTCGGGCCTCTCTTCGTCGTTGTCTCCGCGACCCGCCGAGAAGGGCGATCGCCCGTCACTCCGTCGTGGGCCGTGTCGGTGGACAAGCGGGAGAGAGTCGTCATGATGATGACGGCTGCGGCGACCGTGGCGAGGAAGCGCCCGGGCGTCTGCGCCTCACCTGGCCTTCTGGGTGTCGGCATGCCGGACTTGGCCGTCGAACATCCGGGGCCCGCAACTCACCGACCGCTGCGGGCAGGTCCCGCCGTTGAGCATCCGGAATCCATCGCTGCGCGTGCCTCGCCGGCTCGAACGTCCGACACCTTGCCGCCGGGTCGAGATGGGGGACGAGCCGCGCGCTCAAGCGAGGAGAGTTCTCGCGGTGCGGACGCTCGGAAGGCGTCCTCGGAGTCGCCGAGGAATTGCTGCCACACGGCTTCGGTTACGGCCGAAAGAGCCTCTCCGTTGCCTCCCCTTTTCATCGCGGGATCCAACCCGCGGAGGGATGGGGCGGGCCAGTCGGCGGCCAGTGTTGCCCTGCCGGGATGTAAGGCCTCACTCCATGGCGCCGTGCGACTTCCGACGGCCGACTCGGCCCCCGGTGCAAGTCTTGCATGATGCAAAGGAGGATTCCAGCACGTTGGACAGATCGAGTACGGTTGCAGGCCGTGGGCTGAGGCGGGGTCATGCTGGTGTGGAATCGCCGCCGCCGTCCAGTCGCACGAACGGGATGGCCCTTCCGGCCTCCCTGAACCCGGCCTCACTGCCGTCCGAGGGCAAGCCCAGGAGGAGGCACAGGTGGCGAGCCGTGCGGGGGTGTCGGCGGGCGTAGCGCGCCATGATCTCGGCGCCGTCCTCCGGTGTGAGGAAGTGTGCTGTGACGGCATGGTGGCGGTTGCGCACCTGGATCAGGGTCTTCGGCTGCGCGTGGAGGTTGCGGTACCAGGCCGCCTTCGGCCCGAAGCCCGAAGCGACGGTCCAGCTGCCGTTCGTCCGTTCCACCACTTCGAGGACCACTCGCCGGTCGAGTCCGGTGACGCGGCCTGTGTGGTGCAGCAAGAGCAGCCGCTCGCCGAAGATCCATCCCAGCCCTCCACGGAAGAGGAGAATCGGCAATCGTGCTGTGAACCTCTTCCAGCCCGAGGGGAGTCGGGGTGGCTCGTGCACGGTCTTCCTGCGGAGCATCTTCGCCTTCCAGAGAGTCGGACATGTCGGCTCTCGGCTCTCTTGGGTAAAGGCCGAGGGGGAGGTAGCCCCCGCGAGGCAACCTTTGCATAGTCTAAAGGGGGGAGGGCGTCTGTGCCGAGAGCAATCGGGCGGCTCTCGAGTGCTGTGGGCCTGCTGGAGGACGTCATGATCGTGCACAGACGGGGAATCGGTTCCGTGATGCTGTCCTGGTTGCCAATGGCGGCGATGGCAACGGTGGCCACGGCCGATGTCGTTGCCGGTCCGGGGGTGGGGCTCCTGCCGTTGGTGTCGCTCGGGCCGGCGTTCTCGGGCCTCATCGGTGGATGGCGGCGTACCGCGCTGATCGGTGGGGCAGCCCTTTTGCTCTGTGTGTGCCTCGGCCTGTATGACGGCCTCTTCGAAGAGCGCCGGGGATTCACGGCGATGGCATCCGTGGCGGGGGTCACAGGCGCGGGGATCGTCGCAGCCGTCATGCGCTCGCGCCGTGAGGCGGAGCTGGCCAGCGTGAAGTCGATCGCCGAGGTTGCCCAGCGGGTCCTTCTCCGGCCGGTGCCGCGGACCGCGGGGCAGCTCCAGGCGGCGGTGTCGTACACCTCGGCGGTCGCGGAAGCGCGCATCGGCGGCGATCTGTACGAGGTGGTGGCCTCACCACACGGGATCCGGGTGATCGTGGGGGACGTCCAGGGCAAGGGTCTGGCCGCGGTGGAGACGGCCGCCGTGGTGTTGGGTGCCTTCCGTGAGGCGGCCCATGACGAGCCCGACCTGGTCGGGCTGGGAGAACGGCTGGAGCGGAGCGTGGCCCGGGAACTGGAGGGGGAGAAGTTCGTGACCGCGGTGCTCGCCGAGTTCGGACTGGGGCACGAGGTCGTGTTCCTCAATCACGGACATCCCGCTCCGATGGTCGTCCGTGGGGACGGAGACGTCGACTTCCCGGAGCCGCCTTCCTACGCCCTCCCGTTGGGCCTGGGCGCTCACGGGAGCGAAGGCCCCAAGCCGTACCGCGTGGGTTTCGCGCCCGGCGATCAGCTCCTGCTGTACACGGACGGAGTCACCGAGGCCAGGGACCCGCACGGCTCCTTCTATCCCCTTGGTGATCGGGCGGAGCTGTTGCATCAGCCCGACGCGGACAGAGCCCTGGAGGCTCTGCGAGAGGACCTGGTACGGCATGCGGGCGGGCCCCTCCACGATGACGCCGCGATGCTGCTGCTTCGGTACCACGGTCATGCCGACGGAAATGCGGTTCGCATTGGGTGAGAGCCCGGGTGCGGTGCATATCGCGGCCTGAGGCTGCGTAGTGGTCGGATCGCGTTGCGCCTGCCGGGTGCCCTGTGTATCTGCTGGTCCGCTGTGGTGAAGGAGCGGCGCCCTGGCCGCAATCAGCCGTGAATCCTTCCCTGGTCACAGGTGGCCGATTCTGGCAGGACCATGCCCCCGCAGGACCGCCATCTCGGACATGGCTGACCGACAGTGCCGCCGCGGCAGCGGGCGGCCTGGCGGCAGTGGGGCTGATCACAGAGCTCGGCGGGGGAGATCAGGGCGCTGCAGCCGACCGTGGTTCGGTCCGTGTCGCCCGCTTCCTGGGCAGCAGTTCCGTTCCAGCCACAGTAGTTGCCCCGGCCGTCCTGTGAGCCGATTCCGATCAATTCGATGCGGGGGTGCTGCAAAACAGAATCGCGCCTCCCGGCCTTTCGGCTGGGCACTGCGCTCACCGGTGGGCAGGTGTCGCCGGTGCTTCAGTCATCCTTGGCCTACGTAAAGATTGGGTGAGGCCGTCTTGTCCTCTGCGGGACTCCGTATGCCCCGCACCTGCCCTCGGTCCCAGTGCAACGGAGACCGAGGGCGCGGATCGACGAGGTCACCTTTCGTGCAGTCGTGCCGCTGCCACCCGCCCCGGTCGCATGATGCGTATATTGCGACCCTCGCAGGCGGGGCAGCGGGGTGCCTGTAGCGGTGAAGCCACCAGCCTGCCGTCGAGGTGGTAGGTGGCGACGAGCTGCCCGTTGCCGTCCACAGTGACGTCGATGTCGTATGTGCTCTCCCAGCCGTGTCCGCAGTTGAGACACGCGAACGAGTAGGCCCGCTGGACGTGCTCCGTGCCCACAGGTTCACCTCCCTGGAACGGTTCGTCCTTCGAGAGTCCTCTACCCATTCTTGCATCACGCAACATGGTTTGGGCGGGCCTGACCTGTGATGTCTGCGGAGGCTATGCGGATGAGTGCACGGCGCGCAGTGCACTCTGGTGGCTGAGCCAGCCCACGGGCTTGCCCTGTTCGCCGTCGAGGACGGGGACTCCGGTGCCGGCGGCCGACAGCAGGGTGTGCAGAGCCTGTGCGAGTGGCTGATCGGTCGTGACCGGAGCCGGTGGCTCGGCGAGCTGTTCCACTGTCGACGGCGCGGCGTCCGGTTGTTCCGCGAGGGCTTCGGCCACTGCCTGGGCCGTGACGACACCGACGTACTCGCCGGTGTCGTCGACGACCGGGAGCGCTCCGTGGCCGGAGAGGCTCAGCAGGTCGGCGGCATCCGCCAGGGCTGTGGTCGAGGACAGGGGAGAGGGCAGCGGTTCCATGACTGCGCCGACGTGCTGGGTGCCGATCCGCGCGCCCGGTGCCGGGCCCTCCAGGTCGATACCGCGGCGCCGCAGCTTGAGCGTGTAGATGGTGTCCCGCGACAGCAGGTGGCTCACCGCGGTGGCCAGGACGATGGCCAGCATCAGCGGCAGGATGATCGAGTATTCGCCGGTCAGCTCGAAGAGGATCACCACGGCGGTGATCGGTGCCCGCGCGCCGCCGGCGAAGGTGGCACCCATGCCGATCAGGGCGTACGCGCCGACCGCGCCGGCGGTGCCGGGCATCAGGTGATGGACGCCGATGCCGTATCCGGAGCCGAGCATCGCGCCGATGAAGAGGCTGGGCGCGAAGACGCCGCCCGAGCCGCCGATGCCAATGGTCAGGCTGGTCGCCAGCATCTTGCCGACCAGCAGAAGGAGCAGGAATCCGATCGCGTAGCGGCCTTCGGTCGCCTTCTGCAGGACCGGGTAGCCGACTCCGTACATTTCCGGGAGGGCCAGGAGCACCAGGCCGAGGGCGAGTCCGCCGACGGCCGGGCGCAGCCACTCCGGGCCGCGCCAGACCCAGTCGCAGGCGTCCTCGATCAGGTAGAGAACGTGGGTGAAGCCCATGCCGACCACGGCGGCGATGACGCCGAGCAGTGCGAACAGGCCGTACTGCGCCAGATTGTCGACGTGGAAGTCCGGCAGGTTGAGGAAAGGCGTGTTGCCGAAGGCGGCTCGCCCTATGACGCTGGCGGTGACGCTGGCCAGCACGGTCGCGCCGAACGCCTCGGCCGAGAAGGTGCCCAGGATCAGTTCCATGGCGAAGAAGACGCCGGCCAGGGGCGCGTTGAAGGTGGCGGCGATGCCGCCCGCTGCCCCGCACGCGACCAGAAGCTTCATCCGTCCCTCGGTCACCTTGGTGAGGCGGCCGAGGGTGGAGCCGAGCGCGGAGCCGATCTGGACGATCGGGCCCTCGCGGCCCACCGAACCGCCCGCGCCGATGCACAGGGCGGAGGCGAGCGTCTTGACGACGGCCACCTTGGGGCTGATCCGGCCGCCGCGCTGGGCGACCGCCAGCATCACCTCGGGCACGCCGTGCCCGCGGGCCTCCTTGGCGAACCGGTTGACCAGCGGGCCGTACAGCAGGCCGCCGATCACCGGGACGAGCAGCACGAAGTACGGGCCCAGCCAGGGCACGTGTGGATTGCTCGCGCCGGGAGAGGCCGCATAGTCGGCATGGCCGGACAGCAGACGGGTGAAGGTCTTGATGCACCAGCGGAAGACGACCGAGCCCGCGCCCGCTCCCGCACCGACCACCACGGCCAGTGCCATGACACCCCACGAGGCGTTGCGCAGACCCGCGAGCCCTCGTGCGGGTGTGGCGCCGCTCGTTGCGGATACGGAACCTTGCTTACTGACCGTCGCTGCCGGAGTGGCACTCATCGATTCCCCTTTCTTACTTTTGCAGTATGCAAAAGAGGGCGAGGAGATGCGAGTGTTGTCCGCCTGCCGGGACGGTGACGTCTGAGACGTGAGATCCAGCGGCTGCATGCTGTAACGAAGCCCTTGCCATCCGTTGCTATGAACTGCAGCTCTGCCAAGAGTGCAAGGCCAACCCATGGCAGGTTCGACTGCTTCCCACCTACCTGGTGTCAGGCGCCAGGGGTCCTCAGGGTGAGCATCATGCCGCCTCGGCGCGTGCCCCGATCCGTCAGGGTGGCGTCAGGGGTGCGTCAAAAACCTGTGCCGGGTGGGCGGGGCTGCCGTACGAGCCGGGAAGGTGGGTGTGCGGTGATGAGGGTCGCCGTCCGCGGAGCCGGGATCGCGGGACTCGCCTTGGCCGGCCGCCTGCGCAATGTGCTCGGCTGGGAGGTCCTGGTCCTGGAGAAGGCTTCACAACCTCATATCGATGGGCACGTGATCGATTTTTGCGGGCCGGGACACGACGCGGCCGAGGCCATGAGCACTGCCGTGGCTGGAAGAGCTCAGCCCCCCCGGTCAGTGGTGCTGCTTGGTAGGGCCCTGTACGCCGACTTCGTGCCGGACTTTGTCTTTGCCTGGACTCTGGGCGTGGTCTTCCAGTACTTCACGATCGTGCCGGTGCGCGATGTCGGCCGAGCCGAAGGGATCCGGGCCGCGATCAAGGCCGACACCCTCGCGATCCTCGCCTTCCAGGTGGGCCTCTTTCTCGGCATGTGGGTGTACCAGGACGTCGTCTTCCCTCCTGGCCTGCCGAAGACGTCGGCTGCGTACTGGATGTCGATGCAGGTGTCGATGGTGATCGGCTTCTTCACCGCTTGGCCGGTGAATGTTCGGCTGGTCAGGGCAGGTCTGAAGGACGGATGTGAGCCCATACCGACGCCGCATATCCCGGTTCGCCCACCCAGGCGAAGACTCCGCTCAGCCGTTTGGGGCCGAAGCGCGGGGAGACTTCTGACACTGCACGCACTAGGGCGTGTTTCGAAAGTAGCGTCGTCCGCCCGGACCAGACGGGACTTTCGAAACACGCCCTAGATCCAGCCGCCACTGAGAGCGGTGCGGACCACCGAGGAGTCGGTTCCCATGAAGTCAGTGTTCCGAACCAAGCGGGAGTGTCGGTACGAGTACGTGAAGGGCGGCGCCCAGGAAACGCAGGCCGCTGCGCGATGTAGCAAGGCAACGGCCGCTTGGACGCTCAAAGGGCAGTGCTCCCGACTGCACAGGGGAAGTCCTCTCAGCGTGGTTCGGACGGGTCGCGCCTTTCCCCGCAGGACGCCGGATGCGGGGGGTTCGTCCGGCACAGGCCCCTCCGCTCGCACCAGCCCCGACCTCTTGGCTGCCACTGAAGCGCCGGTCTTCTCTCCAGACGCGTGCGGTGGCGAGACTCGATGAGGAGGCGCAAGAAAAGGAAGGGGGAGGAGCGAGTCCGTCTCGAGCTGTGCGACCTCTGTGCGGCGACCTTCCCCGAAGACGAGTCCGTCCAGGGGTACGTGCCCGACTCCTCGTCCGTGAGTCCTCGGAACGACTGGTTCGACGGCCTGCGGCTCATCACTGCATGCACGCCGCAGCATTTCGCTGTGCTGCGCCAGGCCTACCTGCATCGACCCTTCGCACAGGAGGAACTCTGGGCGGCGAAGATCACGCGCGCCCTGACCGGCGGCACGCCCGTCCTCACCTTCGAGGAGCTGGGATGCCGGACTGGTCTGCACGAGCCGGAGATCAGGCGCGCCATCGCCTGGCACAACGAGCACGGTGGGTGGCGGACAGCGCGATGACGAGGTCCTTCTCACGTGGGCATGGTCCGGTGCCGTCACAGCCCTCCGCGCCGCTACGGCGCAGGCGCTGACCATGGGATTTCTCGAGGGCGCCGACAGCTTCGAGAGACGGCACCGCTGGGTGGGCCTGCCGCTCGCCGTCGCGCAGATTAGGAGGACTTAAGATCGAGCCGGCGGAGCCGGCCCAGGGCGAAGTCGGTCGGTTCCCGGTCGGCCCGGGGCCGGATGAGATCTGCGGGAAACGCCGTGGCGGACGCTTGCCCTGACACATGTGAGAGTCGGGGGGCGTCGCGGACGTTGAGGACCATGCGCCAACCCCCTTCGGCGGCCAGTCGACGGGTGACTGCAGCACCGATCCCGGAGGCGGCGCCGGTGATGAGCGCCGTGCCTCGGAAGGCACTGGCACCACTTGCGGTGTGCGCGTGTTTTTGCGGGGCGGACCCCGCTGTTGTGGTCGGGGCTTCGGCACACAAGGGGCCGTGGGGCTCGGGGGACCTCGCTGCGCTGGCGGACCTTTGAGCGGGGCTGAACCGCGACCGCTCTGAATCCCGGCGGGCTGAGCGTTCAGTGGGATGTCCCGACCATCTGATGTTGAAACGGCCGTCCGGAGGGCCCGACGGTGACGGGCAGAGCCGGCAATGGGTCCTGTGAACGCCCGCAGCTTCTTGTATGGGCCTACTCGAAGGTCGAAGCCGTGTGGACCGTGCAGAGCCCTCCCGAGGCAAAGGCCCCGGCGACTACGAGATCGACGCATGCCGCCGCGCGCCACCGCTCGCTGCACACCGCAAGCCCGGCCATTGTGGCGGTGTGCAGGACATCGGGCAGAACCGCCCATGCGGCCGGCAACACTCCGGCGGCCGTTGCGAGCCCCTGGACGACGTGGCGGACTCCCAGCACGCGTACGACAGCGTCGGCGGTGGCGTCGGCCGGTGTGCGCGGACAGCGGCGCAGTACCGCGTCCGGGGCAGCGGTCAGGACGGTTCCCCAGGCGATACGCGCGACGGCCATGGCGACCACGGGGGACCGCCTCATCGTGGGCTGCCCGAAGGGGAAGCGGGTGGACTGGCCGGCTCGCTCGGAATGGTTGAGTTGCCCGGAACGGTGCTGCTGTGCACGACCTCGGACGTCACGGCGTCGATCTGGTTGATGTACGTCTGTCCCCCCTGGACGGTCGCGATCGTGACCGACCAGACCGTCCGCCCCTGGTAGCCGTTCTCCAGGCTGACGTCGGTGACCTTGCCGAAGTCCGGTTGCTTCACCTTGTCCACCGCGTCCTCCGGTAGGACTTTTGCCGACGCGACGAGCGCGGCGATGCGTGACTTCTGGTCCGGTGACTGACGGGCCGGTACCGAGGCGTTCAGGAAACGTCCGTGGATGGCGTCCACGCGTACATCGTGCACCGTGCCGTTCTTCTCAGCGACCCGGGTCAGCCAGACAGGACCGGGAGTTGAGACGTTGGTGACACGAACTGAAAGCAACGTGGTGCCGGGCACCTCGGACAGCGCGGTGAGCACTGCCCGGTCGTACCGTGTCTCGACCTGTGGCAGGGCCGAGGGCCGGTGTTCCGGTGGCGGGCCTTCGCAGGCAGTGCCGACCACCAGCAACGCCCCTGTCACCAGGAAAGCGGCCATGGTCGACGCAGTCCTGGTGGGGTACCTTCTCGTGCGGGTCATGCGTGCCTCCTGGTCTCGGTCCTCGGCTCGGACTCCGGACGTGAGTGCGTCGGTCCGGGCGGAGGAAGCAGGCAGGGTGGTACGTCAGCCTCCGTCATCCCCGCCCGGCCCCGGGAAGAGGTCGCGGCGGTGAGCAGCGGGGCGATGGCCGGCACGAGGGCGAGTCCGACCATCAGCCCGTACCGGGGCGGTCCGGGCTTGGTGATGCCGGAGGTGATGAGCAGGGCCGTGGCGGCGGCAGGGGCGTGGTGCGTTCCGAGCACGTGGAGCACGAAGAGGGTGAGGCCCACGGCGAGAGCCTGAGCGCCGATCTGCGGAGCGGTGTCGTGGTGCTGCTCGGCGACGGAGGAGTGGCTCCACAGGCCGAAGGCGGCCAGGCACGTCAGACTGATGGCGATCGCCGCGGTATGGCCGGTCACGGCGCTGCGGAGCCGGGCGGTCACCGATTCCGGGTGGGCGAGCAGCAGGTACGCCGTCGGGCCCAGTGTCGTGGTCGGCGCGACCCAGCCGATGAGGTTGCCGATGGCACCGGTCCCTGCGAGCAGCAGGGCGGACAGGACGAACAATCGCAGGCCACCGAGCAGGCGGATCGGCGCGCTGCTCAAGGGACCGGACCGGCGCGCTGCTTGCTCCTGGTACGCGTTCACGCGAACCTGGCCGAGGCGCCGACGAAGATGGCTGGAAGATCTCCGGTGTTCATGTTGGGCCTCCTCTGGATCGGGGTGTCCGGGTATCCGCACGCCGCAGGCGTCAAGCAGGGGACGGCTGCTGAGCAGCCGAGCCGGCCGCGTCCGCGATGGTCATTCCGCGGCGCAGCCGCCAGTCCACTGCCTGGGCGATAGGCGGCAGCAGTGTGCTCGCGGGTTGCCGGCTGTCGGGGCCGGCGGCAGGAGTAGGGGGATGACCACCCGGTCACTTCTCGCGGCCGGACAGCAACTCGGCGAGCTGCGTCAAGGAGTTGCGCACGCTTTCCGGCAGGGGTACCTCACCCAGTGCGGCCAGGGCAGCGGCGTGCTGGCGGTCCGCCTCTTCGTGTGCTCGTGCACGGCCGCCGGCCTCCTGGATCAGCGCTGCCTGCAGCCCGAGATCCTGCTCGTCGTACTGTTCCCTACCGTCCGAGGCAGGCGCCCGGAGTCCCGCAGCGCCCGCGAGTGCGGCGTCGGCGGAAAGCATCGCGGCGAGCCGGTTCGACGCCGCCCGCCGGCGCTGAGGGCCGCCACCACGGGCAGCGTCTTCTTGCGCCGCCACAGGTCGGACCACCTCGGCTTGCCGGTGATCCGAGGATCGCCCCAGATGCCGAGAAGGTCATCCACGGCTTGGAAGGCAAGACCCAGATGGTGGCCGTACCGCCCGAGCGCATCGGCTTGGCATCGGAAGCGCCGCCCAGGACGGCGCCGACAGACGCGGCGCAGGAGAGCAAGGCGCCGGTCCTGTCACCGGTCATGGCCAGCTATTCACCCAGTGTCACCTTCTGGCGACGCTCGAAGGCGAGATCAACGGTCTGCCCGTCAACCAGTCTGCGGACCGCGATCGCCAGCCGTTGGGCGGCACATGCGGCCTCGTCGTTCCCGATCTCCAGCAGGATCTCGTCGGCCAGCGCCAGAAGTGCGTCTTCGGCAAGCACCGCCTGGGCGGTGCCGAACACCTTCCACACGGTCGGCCGGTGCCGACGCCGCTCGTCACCGTCCATGACGTCGTCGTGGACGAGCGAGAAGTTGTGGACCAACTCCACGGCGGCCGCACCGGGCAGCCAGACCTGTACGGGGGCCTCGAAAGCCTCTCCCGAGAGCATGGCCAGGGCCGGGCGCAGGCCTTTGCCCGCGTCCTGGTCGGCCCGGCGCCCCCTCGGCTCTGGGTCCTGCGTCGTCTGATCGCCGTAGCGGAGAGTTGACGCTGGAAGTCCATAACGGTCTCTCCCGTCCGGCGATACGACGGCTCGCACGCACCCGGGGTCTCGCAGTACCCCTGCTCGGCGCGCTGACGCCCTGCGCCGGTAGGCTCGCCGTCAGATCCCCGCGTCCCACTCGCTCGTGGGCTGAAGGACTGCCTCCACCAGCGCACGGGTGCGCAGTTCGGTGACCGTCCGGTACTCCGGGTCGGCGACCATGCGGCTGAACGCCGTACGGCTCGGGTAACGGACCAGAACCACTGCGTCCCATGCTTGACCGGCCTCGGCGACCAGCGCGGTTCCGCCCGTGCCGGCGTAGAGAACCTCCGCTCCGTAGCGGGGCAGGAACGTCTCCTGCAGGCGTCGTGCGTACTCCTGGTACAGAGCCCTGCCGCCCGGCGCGAACCGCAGCAGATTCATCATGACCACGGGCCCACCGGGGTCTTCGGCCAGCATCGCCTTCAGATCGCCGCCAGCGGGATCGATCGCCACGGAAGTCTCCTTCACGGATGCGCGGATGGCGGTACTCCGGCCATTGGGCCGACGGGCTCAGCATACCGGCTGGTATGTCCCGGCCGGCAAGTCCTTCCGCCACTGGACTCGACGATGCTGCCGGCGTGCAGGCTTCAAAAGCCGCGCGCCGGGGCACTCCCGCACGCCGTACCGGCTGAGCGGAGGGAAGCGACGTATGAACCAACGGCATGTCTTCGGCGATGTCTTCACCCTGGAGACGGCTATCGCATCCTTCGTCTTCGTGGCGGTCCTCGCACTGCTGACCATCGCCGTCATCCGGCGCCGGGCCGGAACCGGCAGGAAGCCGTCTCAGACAGCGGAACACAACCGATTGGAGACCTCCTACCTCGGCATGCTTGCCGCCGTCGCCGTCTTCCTCGTCGTCTACACCGCCCTGGCCAACCACCGAGAGCTCCAGACGCAGGCGGGCCAGCCGACCGCCCGCGTCGACGTGACCGGGTTCCAGTGGTGCTGGAAGTTCAGCTATCCGGGCGCCGCCGCACAGCGCACCGTCTCCGTACAGGGGAACTGCCGAAACAAGCAGTTCCCCACCCTCGTCGTGCCCACCGGTACAACCATCAAGATCCGGGTCACCTCGAGGGACGTCATCCACTCGATGTGGATCCCGGCCCTGCGCTACAAGATGGACGCCTTTCCGAACCACCAGAACACGTTCACCCTGACGTTCGACCGGGCCGGGCGATGGCGCGGCAGGTGCGCGGAGTTCTGCGGCCAGCGCCACAAGTCGATGGACTTCTGGGTGAAGGCCGTGTCACCCGACGAGTACCGCAAGTGGCTCAGCACGCAGGCGGCCGGTACCGCTCCCGGGGCCGCCGCATGACCACCGATCAGCAGGCCACCGCCCAAGCCCCCGGCCATACCCGAGCCGGCAGTCGCCTGACGTCCCTGACCTCGACCGATCACAAGCGCATCGGGCTGCTGACCATCGCGACTTCCCTCGTCCTCATGTCGCTGGTCGGAGTAATCGCCCTGTTGATGCGCAGCCAGCTCGCCCTGCCCGACGAGACGTTCCTGGACGCGCACGTCTACAACCAGCTCTTCACCATCCACGGCTCGGGCATGATCTACATGGTCATGACGCCATTCGCTCTTGGTCTCGGCGTCTACCTGGTGCCGCTGCAGATCGGCGCGCCGGGCATCGCCATGCCGCGCACCACGCTGATGGGTTACTGGCTCTACGTGTGCGGCGCCGTGACGATGCTGTCCGGCTTCGCGGCCTCCGAGGGAGCCGCCTCCAGTGGCTGGTTCTCCTACCCGCCCCTGGCCGACAGCCAGCACTCGCCCTCCGTCGGCACGGATCTGTGGATCGTCGGCGTGTTCCTCGCGGTCACCGGCACCATCCTCATCGGCTGGACCGTGCTCTGGACGGTGCTGCGCAAACGGGCGCCGGGCATGACGATGATGCGGATGCCCGTCTTCTCCTGGTCCATGGTGGCCACCTGCCTGATGGTCGTCGGCTCCTTTCCGGCACTGCTCGCCGCCCTGGTGATGCTCGCGGTGGGCCGGGTCGATCCCGCGGTCTTCGCGTCCAACGTGTGGAACATCGGCTACCAGCACATCTTCTGGTTCTACGGCCATCCGGTCGTCTACGTGATGTTCTTCCCCTACCTGGCCGCGGTGGGCGAAGTACTCGCCGTCTTCTCCGGCCGCCGCTTCTTTGGCTACAAGGGGACCGTTCTGGCGCTGCTGACCTTCGCCGCGCTGTCGATGAGCGTCTGGGGCCACCACATGTTCGCCACCGGTCAGGCTGCGAACGACTACTACTCCCTGACCTCGATCTGCCTGCTCATCCCGGCCGGGATCGAGTACTTCTCGCTGATCGGCACCATCCTGGGCGGGCGGCTGGTCTTCCGTGCTCCGATGCTCTTCGCCCTGGCGTTCATCCCGCAGTTTCTGATCGGCGGCCTCACCGGGATCATGGTCGGTACACCGGTGATCGACTACCACGTCACCGACAGCTACTTCGTCGTGGCCCACCTGCACTACGTCCTGTTCGCCGGCAGCGCCTTCGGCCTGTTCGCGGCGGTCTACTACTGGTTCCCCAAGGCCACCGGCGTCTTCCTCCGGGAGGGCCTGGGCAAGCTGCACTTCTGGCTGCTCGTCGTGGGTACGAACCTGACCTTCCTGCCCATGTTCGGGCTGGGCTACCTCGGCATGCCGCGCAGGGTCTACACCTACGACGCGGTGGACGGGTTCGGGTGGCTGAACCTGCTGTCCAGCTGCGGTGCCGGTGTGCTGGCGATAGGGATGCTGGTATTCATGTTCAACGTCCTGGAGTCGCTGCGCAGCAAGCGGCCCGCCGGCGACGACCCGTGGGGCGGTCAGACCCTGGAATGGGCCACATCGTCGCCTCCACCGGAGGTCAACTTCACCCCCGGGCACCCGCTGCCCCCGATCACCAGCTACGCCCCGCTGCTCGACCTGAAGAAACAGAGGCGGGGGGGCGCCGAGGACACCTCCGCAGCCGGCGAGGGATGCCACCCATGATCAAGAAATATCCGGGTTGGGCCGTGATGGCGGCCTGGGGACTCTTCAACGGCATTCTTGCGGCTGTCCTCGCCGTCTACCACGGCCACATCATCCCCCTCATGCTGTACGTCGGCGCGGTCGTCCTGCTCGAGCTCGCCGCCGTGCCGGTCCTGGTCTCCGCTCGACGCAATCCCCAGGGACAGGTGCACCAGACTCTCGGGGTGCGGGGCGCCGTAGCGCTCCCGCTCATGGCCGTCGGCCTCACTCTGGCCCTGCTCACCCTCGCGTACGGACCCTGGATGCTGTCCCTGGCGGTTCCGCTGCTCCTGGTGGCGTTCGCCGTGGGGGTGCACCGCGGGGCCTGGCGGAAGGGAGGTTCGTCATGACCGGTATGGGCGTCCTGAACCCGGTGACCCTCACCATGACCTCTTCAGGGCTGCTCGTGGCAGCCGGGGCCCCCACCCTGATCCACTTCACGCGCGCATGGGCCGGGTGGCGGACCATCTCCCTGCCTGCCGCGGTGGCCCTGCCCCTGTTCGTCGTCCTGCACGCGGCTGTCGTCCTGACCGAGCCGTTCGTGCCCTCAGGGCTGGCCCGGCTCGCCGTCGAGGCGCTCTTGCTGTGCGCATCGACGCTGTACTGGCTGCCCGTCCTCGGCACACGACACCGGCTCAGCGATCCGGCGCGTTCCGTGTACCTCTACCTGTCGATGCCGCTGCTGGACCTGCCCGCAGTGGTGATGGTTGCGCTGGGCCACACAGCAGGAGGACTGGCCATGGTCGCGGCCATGCTGCCGATCGGCCTGGCGGCTCTCGGTATCACCTGGCGCTGGATCACCCAGGAGGAACGCCTGGCGGAAGCCGGCGCCGAGTGACCGACCGCATCTACTCGCCCGACTCCTCCTCGGCCTTCTGCGCCTCGGCGGGATCGGCCGTCACGGCGGCGACCTGACGACGTGCCTCCTCCGTGAGCGGCATCTCGACACGTTCGGCGTAGTACCAACGACTGAGGCCTCGCCTGAGGTACCGCCCGATGGGCATGTACCAACGGCCGGGTTTCTGCAGTGGCAGGGGAGTGTCCCGGACGACCAGGGCGATGCGTTCGTCCTTCGACAGGGGTTCATGAGCCCTCGCGTACGTGCCGTCGCCAGACAGCCGTACCTCCGAGGTGGGCTCTCCCTTCACAAGGCGCGCTCGGTCCTTGGCCTGCAGGCCGAGGCACAGTCGCTTGGTGAGCACGAATCCGAGGACCGGCAGGACGAAGAGGCTGACTCGCAACGTCCAGGTGTAGACCTCGAACGGGACACTGAAGACCCTCTCCAGCACGTCCTGGCTGCCGTCCAGCAGCAGCACGCCGAAAAAGGTGATGCCGGCAACTCCCAGGCCGGTACGGGTGGGCTGGTTCCGGGGCCGGTCGCAGAGGTGGTACTCCTTGCCGCTGCCGGTGACCCACCGTTCGAAGAAGGGATACACGTACAGCATCCCGAACAGGAGCATCGGGAGCAGTACGGCGGGGATGAGGACGTCCCAGACGACGGTGTGTCCAAGGAAGTTGGTCTCCCACCTCGGCATCAGGCGCAGAGAACCCTCGAGCCAGCCCAGGTACCAGTCCGGCTGGGCGTCGATGGACGCCTGGTCGGCGCGGTAGGGGCCGAAGTCCCAGATGGGGTTGATCTGCATCAGGGCGGACATGACGGCGAGAACCCCGAACAGGATGAAGAAGAGCCCCAC
Organism: Streptomyces sp. NTD91; assembly: GCF_059510455.1. Taxonomy (NCBI): domain Bacteria; kingdom Bacillati; phylum Actinomycetota; class Actinomycetes; order Kitasatosporales; family Streptomycetaceae; genus Streptomyces; species Streptomyces sp. NTD91. Next base: position 23,078 of record NZ_JCAJZW010000018.1, on the reverse strand, counting down.
CGACTTCGTCGTGTACTGCGGGTAGAGCGGTTTTCCGATCACGTTCTGGTTGGTGCGCTCCGTTCCGGCCCACTGGGTGTGCTTGAGATAGATGACCAGCCCAAGGTGGACCGCGATCAGCGCGATCATCAGCCCTGGGATGAGCAGGATGTGCGCCGCGTACATCCGGGGAATGATCTCGTGGCCCGGGTACTGGCCGCCGAAGATGAAGAACTGCAGGTAGGTGCCCACGATCGGAATGGAGAGCACGATGCCTTCCGCGGTACGCAGTCCCGTGCCGGAGAGCAGGTCGTCGGGGAGGGAGTAGCCGCAGAAGCCTTCCAGGATGGCCATCCAGAAGAGGGTCACGCCGATCGTCCAGTTGACCTCGCGCGGCCTGCGGAACGCCCCGGTGAAGAAGATCCGCAGCATGTGCACGCCGATCGAGGCGACGAAGATCAGTGCCGCCCAGTGGTGCATCTGCCGCATCAGGAGTCCGCCGCGGACGTCGAAGCTGATGTGCAAGGCGGAGGTGTAAGCCCCGGAGGCCATTTGCCCCAGCAGAGGTTCGTAGGAACCGTTGTAGGGGCGCTCTTTCATGCTGGGGTGGAAGAAGAACGTGAGGAACGTTCCGGTGAGCACCAGTACCACGAAGCTGTAGAGCGCGATCTCGCCGAGGAGGAAGGACCAGTGGTCGGGAAAGGCCTTGCGCAGGAATTTCTTCCCCGCCTCGGACAGGGGCACACGCCGGTCCACTGCGGTCACGAGCCGCTCGCCCCGGGTGGGCTGCGGTTCCGGGTGCAGTAGCTTCCGCAGGAGTGACAAGAAGAGTTCACCTCCGGTGGCCTGCGAGCGGGCCGGACCCGCCGAGAAAAGGCCGGGACGAGCGGCTCCCGGCCGCGGACGAGGGTCCCCTGGCCCGGCGGCCTTGAAACCGCCCCTGTGGTGCGTCACAGGCGGGCCGCCTGCCGCAGACAGGCCCGGTCCGGTCGCTCACCTGCCGATCACTGCTCAGTGCTGGTATCCGTCGCAGGACCGGGGGAGGAGCTTGAGCGAGTTGCCCGCTTGGAGTGCACGTAGAGCTGACGCCGGTCGCCGACGTCCAGTCGACGCGGCAGGGGGAGTTCGTAGTGCACGGGCCGGTTGTGGTCGGCCAGCTGCCGCTTCGGGTTGTAGACCTGATTGAACTTCCACAGCATGCGGGCGAAGTTCGTCTGCCCGTGCAGGAGGTTGCGTCCGAGGACCTGCGCGGCGCCCAGGGCGGTGCGCCAGCCCAGGTGCTTGCGATTGATCACGGCCTGGGTGCGGACCAGTTCCCAGTAGAACTCGTCCAGGGGCAGTGTGGTCGGTACGACGGCGTGCTGAATGTCGAACAGGCGGTAGTCCCGCGTCGTCAGCCGGCGCGACTCGGTATGCCAGATTTCGGTGCCCGGATAGGGGGTCATCACCGTGAGGTGCACGATCTCCGGCACGGAGAGGGCGAACTCGCGGACGACGCGGAAGCGCTCGGCGTCCCAGGCCGGATCCACGATCAGGTTGATGGCGACGTTGATCCCCAGCTTGCGGGCCGTCTCCAGTGCGCGGAAGTTCTCGTCGGGGCTGACCCGCTTGCGGAACAGGTCCAGCCCCTCGGCGTCGATCGCTTCCATACCGAGGAACATGTACTGCAGGCCCAGGCGCGTCCAGCGTTCGAAGACGTCGGTATTGCGCAGCAGCACGTCGCTTCGGGTCTCAAGGTAGTACTGCTTGCGGACGCGCCGTCGTTCCACCTCGGCGGCGATGGCGTCCCCGTGCTCCGGGCGGATGAAGGCGACGTCATCGACGATGAAGACGTTCGGCTCCCTGATGCTCGCCAACTCTTCGGCGGCGGCCTCGGGGGACGCCTTGCGGTAGCTGCGGCCGTAGAAGGTCCACGCGGAGCAAAAGGAGCAGTCCCAGGGGCAGCCGCGGGTGAACTCGATGGATGCGCACGGGTCCAGCTCGCCGATGAAGTAGCGGTTGCGGTGGCTCATCAGGTCCCGCGCCGGACGGGGGCTGTCGATCGAGTGCAGCATGCTCGGGGTCGGCCCGCGCCCGCTCGTGGTGACGACGCCGGGTGCGCAGTCCACACCACCGTCACGTACGGCTTCCAGAAGCGGTGCGATGGCCGTCTCACCCTCGCCGCGCACCACCGCGTCCACCGCTCCCTCCGCCTGCTCAAGGACGTCCTCGGCGACGAAGGAGACGCTGTGGCCGCCGAAGAAGACGAAACAGCTCGGAACCATCCTTTTGATGGCACGCGCCAGATCGATGGCCTCCGGGATGTTCGCCAGGTAGTTGAGCGAGAACCCCACCGCCTCGGGCCGAAAGGAGGCGACAGTCCTGCGAAGGTCACCGTGCTTGCGCACCTGGAGGTCCACGGCCCGCACGTCGTGCCCCGCGTCGCGGGCGGCGGCGGCCACGCGTTCCAGGCCGAGCGGTTCCAGCTTCAGGAAGATCTCCGAGTACATCAGGGCACTGGGGTGTACGAGCAGCAGACGCATGGGTCACCTCGGGCGCGGTGGGGAGCCCCTGAGTCACCTGGCCTTGGAGACGCGAAACAACGGTCCGCCACTCGGGCGAGCAGCAACAGAAAATTCACGGCCGACCGGGTGAAGTTTGCATAGGCCAAAGGAGCGGGGAAACCCAGCCGATGCCCAGGAAGCCAGTCCAACGCAGAGGCTCACATGACTCTCCTCACCATCCTTCGTCCTGCGGTCGAGACCGAGGCGGGCGGCGCACTCACGTCCGAGCAGATCGATGAGCTCGTGGGCCGTGTCAGCCGGCAGGCGTCGGGTCCTGCGCGGCGGGCCGTCCGTGAGGAGGCCGTCCGCGCTCTGATTCCCTTGGCACGCCGGATCGCGGCCAAGTACCGCAACGTCTGGGCCGAGGACCCGGACGACCTCTTCCAGGTGGCGTGTGTGGGCCTGGTCAAGGCCGTCGACGGCTACGATCCGGCCCAGGGCCACGCCTTCCTGTCCTACGCTGTGCCGACGATCACCGGGGAGGTGAAGCGCCACCTCAGGGACCGAGTGGGCCTCGTGCGATTGCCGCGTACAGTGCAGGAGGCCAGGCAGCACGTCCGGCGGGTAAGCCACGATCTCGAACAGGCCTCCGGTGGGCGTCCTCCTGCCGTCGCGGAGATCGCCGAGGCCTGCGGTCTCTCCGAGGGCGTGGTGGTGGAGGCCATCCGCTCGCAAGGAGCGCTACAGCCCCGGTCACTTGACGCACCTCTGGACGGCGCGGAGGGGGCGCTGCCCGCGTACGCCGAGATGATGGGCGATCGTGACCCCGGCATCGAAGCCGTCGCCGAACGAGCAGACATCATCCGGGCCCTGCTCGAGTTCCCCGAGCGGGAACGCCGCATCTTGCTGCTGCGCTTCTTCCACGACCAGACCCAGCAGCAGATCGCGGCCACCGTGGGTGTCTCACAGATGCATGTGTCCCGGCTGCTCACTCGATGCCTGGCACGCCTGCGGGAGGTGCTCGGGCACTTGGCACCTCAAACTCCGGCGCAGCGACAACCGGGTCCCGAAGCCATTGAGACCCCCCACCTCGGCACAGCACCGGACGACCCTGCCGCGTCTCTTGCCGGGAACAGCACCATGGCCGTGCCTGGGTCTCCTGCGCAGGGAGAGGAGCCCGGCCGACAAGGCAGCGGTGCCGAACGGGAGGCCGTCCAGCGCCTGGGCCGTCGGCCGGGCGGCCGAGGCGCACCCCCCTGTCCCTTCCGACGGCGCCCGGCCGACCCGAGGCCACGAAGTCCTCGCACCTGCCGAAGGGACGGCAATCGACCGACCCACGCCTCTGTGTGGCGGTTACGAAGGAGCCGCTCCTGGTGCGGTCCGCACCTCAAGTGCTTCGGCATGGACCCGACATCACCGGTGTGCTGGAGGTGTCCGGCCTGGCGGCGGCCCATCACCTGGACCTGTCCGCCCACTGCGCGCCTTCGGTCTCGGCGCACGCGTTCTGCGCCGTGCGCCGACTGCGGCACCTGGAGTACTTCCACGACCACGTGCGGCTCGAGCGTCTGCTGTTCGACGGCACGCTGTCATCCGACGGCGGTGCCCTGCGCCCGGACACCTCGCGGCCCGGCCTCGGCCTGGAGGTCAAGTGGCCGGACGCCGAGCGCTACCGCGTGTACGGGACAGGAACCACATGACGAGGCTCGTGAAGGAGAGTTGAGACCGATGGCGAAGCCGCCCCGCCGGACGACGGGCGGGGTCCCGGTCAGGACACGCCCCGAGATCCCCGGGAGGCCACGAGCTGCCAAAGCTGCTCCCGCACGACGACTCGGCCTGGCTGACGAAAAACGCTACGCTTTCCAGTCCGCGCATGAACTCGCCGAGGAACTGGTGGTGTGGCCCACGGTCCGCAAACGTTGTGCGGACGGTGAGGAACTCGTCGGCCCGGTCCTCGCCCAAGAGAGCGAACCGAAGTGGGCTTTCAACGAGTTGGAGCACATCTCGCCGGGCAGTCAGAAGTTCACCCGGTGCAGCAACACAGTCGCCGGTCTCAACCGCACGCACCTGAGCTACGAGCAGCACCAGATCTGGCCCCGCCTGCCGGACCGGCTCACGGCACGTGACGTCGCACAGATGGTTCGGCAGTGGGAAAGCGCCTGGAGGATGACGCCGACGCGACCCCACTCGCATCTGCCCACGCACCCGGCGGTACTGCGCGCGGCGGGCATGGCCGCGGCGATGGTGGACCGGGCACGAGACGCTTTGATCCGGCGGTGATGTGGCGTAGCCGGTCGCACACGGCCTCCACCGGTTCCGCTGTGAGAATGTGTCGAAGCCGCCGACATGTCCGGGCCATGGCACGAGACACCTGGACTTGGGACAGCCCGACGGCTTCGGCGATCTCGTGCTGGGTGTAATCCTGGTAGAAGCGCAGGTACAGAATGCGACGCTCGAGTTCGGTGAGCTGTCGGACGGCGGCTACAAGGGCCACCACGTCCACCACGTGGTCGATGTTCCGGTCCGCGAAGCCGGCCTGGCCGGGCGCGGGGAGGTCCTCAGGAATGCCGTCCGAGGCGTCAAGGGAGACAAGGCGGCATTCCTGTACGGCACGCAGAGTCTCCGCGATCAGTACGACGTCCAGGCCGGTGTGCGCCGCGACCTGTTCCACGACGGGCGGCACGCCTCCGTATCGCTGCTCCAACTCTTCGATGGCCTGGAATACCGGACCGCGTGCCTGCTGCAGGGACCTAGGGAGCCTGATCGTCGGAACCCGGTCCCGCAAGTGCCGTTTCATCTCGCCGACGATGGTCGGCAGTGCGTAGGAGAGGAAGGCGTGCCCTCGCGACGGGACGAATCCGTCAACCGCCTTCATGAGGCCGAGTGAGGCGACTTGGACCAGGTCGTCGAAGTCCTCCCCGTGTCCTCGGAAGCGGCGCGCCAAGCGCCGCGCCAGCGGCAGCAGGGCTCGGATCACCCCCTCGCGGAGAGCTTGGCGGCGTGGGCCCGCAGGGCAGTCGGCAAGGTCGCGCATCATGGCGTCGATCCACTCCGAGGAATGATCGCCGGTCGGGACGTGGTCCGGGCGCGCCGGGCGGGCGCCAGGTTGCCTCTGCATGGGCTCTACCGAGTCCTTTGCGGGTGCGCCGACGGGCGATACGACGTGGATCGATCTTGTGAAGGACTGGAACGGCTTTCGGCTGATCCGCTTTCACGATCTCGTTCTAGGTGACCGATTGCGCCGCTGGCGAAACCACCGTCACCCGGCTGGCTGAGGCGGGATGGCGTATGGCACCTCCGTGCGGCTGTTGCACTCGTGCAGCCGCTCTGATGTCCCCAACCTCTCAGGGCAATACACCTAGCGCAGGGTCATGGACCACCCTGTGCCGAGCGCCGCCAGTCCCATCGTGAACCAGAGCGCGTAGTCGCCAACAGTGCCGTCATGCAGGCTCTTCAGCACGCCCACCGGGACGAGCAGGATGCGGCGGAGTCCTCCCGCGAAGCGCTGCCACCACAGGGACGCGGCCGCCAACGCCATCGCTCCCGCGCACGAGACGACGGCCCCGAGCCAGGCTTTGTCACCTGGTCCGGTATGTGCCGGTGCCGGGGAAGCCGGCGGCAGGCGTCCGCCGAGGACGAGGGCGGCGGTGCGGCGTGAATCGGTGAACGAGTGGGCCACGTGGGTGAACCAGGCGGCGACCCCGGGCACCAGGGACAAGGCGTACCCGGCGGCGGCCAGCGCGGCGGGCGGTGCCAGCATGAGGATGCGGTGCATGAGACTGTTCCAGTCCTCATTGGGCTGGGACCCGGGCTCGCCTTCGTCGGGTTCGGTCGGCTCGTGAGTCAGGGCCGGGTCCTGCACCGGGCCCCAACCCAGGAAGATGCGGACGGTCGCCCGCAGGAATACCGCACCCGTTCCCATAGCCCCGCACATGAGGACCACGGTCAACCAGCCCTCACCGGCTGAGCCCGCCACGAGTGCCGTACCCAGAAAAGGGCCGAACGGGGGCAGCAGGGCGAGGCCCAGTCCGCAGCAGGCCAAGAGCAGTCCCGGCACCACGCCGCGGCGTACTCGCCCGCGCCCGTGCAGCAGCAACTCGTCGCTGGCACCGAGCCATCGGATGGCTCCGGCGATCAAGAGGAAAAGGGCCGCCTTCAGCGCACCGTCCGCGGTGAGCAGGACCGTCGCACCGGCCAAACCTTCCGGCGTGAGCAGCGCGATGCCGGCGAGCATCGTGCCCCCGGCCGCCACCGTGGCGAACGCCAGCTGCCTTTTGAGATCGGCCTGCAGGAGGGCCATGGCGGCGCCGATCAGGACGGACGCCACGGCCATGCCGAGCAGAGCGACGCGCACCGCCTGCTGATGAGGTGCCAGCGCTTCCGAGAATCCGTCCCAGTAGATTCGGGCGAGTACATGGAAGGGCAGATCGCTCATGACGCCCGCGAAGAGGGCGCCCACCGGCGCGGGGGCGACGGTGTAGGCGTCCGCCAGCCAGAAGTGGAACGGAACCGTGCCCGCCTTCACCAGCAGGCCGGCGGTGATCAGTGTGAAGCCGACGATCGTCGGCCCGCCGGGCGGCCGCCCGCGCAGCACCTCGGCGATCTGAGCGAGGTTCAGGGCACCTGTGCGGCCGTAGATCAGGGCGATCCCGAGCAGCATGGTGAGCGTGCCGATCGTGTTCAGCACCGCGAAGTTCACGGCGCCCTGCACCACGCCCGGTTTCTCGACCCGGTAGCCGCACAGGGCGTAGGCGGACACGCTCATCAGCTCCAGCCAGACGAAGATATTGAACAGGTCGGCCGAGAGCGAGAAGCCGACCATGCCGGCGAGCAGCGTGAGGACGAGCGCGTGGTAGAGGTGCCCGACCTCCTCGAAATACCGCCATGAGAACACCAGGCTGGCCACGGTGACGAACCCCGCCAGGGCGGCCAGCGTGGCGCTGGACGGCTCGACGACGAACGCGATGCCGATCGCGACGCCCCGGACGGGGTGCCAGCCGCCGAACCAGTAGATGAGCGGTTCGTTCTGCGTGGTGACGAGCAGGACGACGGCCATCACCGTGACGGCGACGGCCGCAAGGATGGCGACCACGTCGGGGCCGCGTCGGGGAACCCAGCGGGCCGTGGCTGCCAGAAGCGCGGCCGTGACCAGCGGCACGGCCACGGTGAGAGGGGCCAGCACGTCCGGGTCAGCCATGGATGCTCGTGAGTTCGTCGGGGTCGAGCGTGCCGCTGTCCCGGTGGCTCTGCTGGGCGAGGGCCAGCATCAGCGCGAGCACGACGACGCTCACCACAACGTCGGTGAGCGTGAGTGCCTGGACGATCGGGTCGGCCATCGGCTTGCCGGGCTGGGCGCCCTGCGCGATGGGCGGCCGGCCGTTGCGTACGAAGCCCAAGGCCACCAGCGTCAGGTAGGTCGCGGACTGCATCACGGTCAGACTCACCGCCGCGTGGATGTAGTTGCGGCTGCTGACGACTCCGTACAGGCCGGCCATGAAAAGCACGCCTGCGACGACGTACGGATAGACGGTCACTCGGCCTCCCGGGTGGAGTGGGGCGGCAGGACGGTGGCGATGTACTCCTCCAGGAACTCGTGAAAGATCAGTACGCCCGCGGCCGCGACCTCGAGCGCCGTGGACCAGTTGAGCAGGGCGATGGTGCCTCCGGAGGCGACGCTTCCCGGGGTTCCCGCAGGGAGGAAGCCGGCCAGGAAGGCCTGTCCGGCCACCAGAGCCGCCAGCCCGACGGCGATGTACGCCGCGGCGCCCGAGCCCTCGGCCGCGTCGACCAGAGTCGTCGGGCTCAGGTCGCGGTGGCTGCGGTAGCTCCCTGCGATCCAGACGAGCAGGGCGGCATAGGCACAGATCATGCCACCCTGGAAACCGCCGCCGGGTGTGACATAGCCGTAAGCGACGGTCCACAGCCCGAGCAGCAGGACGACCGGTACGACAAGCACGCCCGACTGCCGTACGGGCGCACTCTCCATCCGGTCCTCGGGCCGCTCGTCGGGCTCGTCCCGGGTACTGCGCAGGAGCAGCGCGGTGCCCATCACACTGCTGAAGAGGATGAGTTCCTCGCCGAGCGTGTCGAAGCCCCGGTAGTCGAAGACGACGGCCGAGGGGATGTTGGTGACGTGACGCTGTCGTACGGCGTGGTTCAGGATGTATGCGGCGTAGGGTCGCGGGGCGGATCCGAACGCGGGCAGTCCGGTGAGGCCCCGGAGCAGGAATCCGGTCACCAACACAGCAAGGGCGGCGAAGAGCACCAGTCGCAGCTGCCGGTTCATCTGCGATCCTCTCCGCGCCGACCCTGACGACGGGTGCGCTGGATCGTGGTCAGAAGCAGCATCGAGTAGGCGACGGTGGAGACGACGGCGACGGAGATCGCGACGTCGGGGGCCTGGAGCACGACGAACAGCACCACCAGGGCAAGGCCGTACAGGCCGTTCACCACCGTCTGACGCAAAGGATCACGACAGGCCACCACGGCCACACCCAGGATGGCAACGAGCGTCAGCACGACGGCTTGCAGCACAGTCACTCTGTCGCCTCCGGCGCCCCGCCGTCCGATCCGTCCGTGCTTTCGCGACCGCCCGGTGCGGGCGGCCCCGTGTCACCCAGGACCCGTCGGTGTGCCGCCCGGCCGGTCGCATGGGTGAGCACGGGGTTGAGCAGCATGAGGAGAGCGATCGCTGTGAGTGCCTGGACGGTGCCCGATGGCGAGGAGAAGCCGGTGATCGCGACGGACACGCCGATCAGGAGGGGGCCGACCGTCGTCCCCGCGGCGGCGAAGTGGAGCCGGTCGAAGACGTCCCGCATCCACCACGCCCCCAGGCAGCAGGCCAGTTGCGCGACAACACCGGAGGCCAGGGTCACGTCCGCCAGGACGTGGGCGGCGCTCACGGGTTGCGGTCCAGGAAGCGGGCGAAGAGAAGTCCGCCGACCCAGCTCAGCGGAGCGGTGATGAGCGCGACGCCGGTGGCCGCGGAGCTCTGTGTGCCGACGGCCACGCAGACCAGCGCGAGTGTGATCACGGCTCCTGCGAGCTCCAGGGCCACGAGCCCGTCGATCGCCCGCTCCCGCATGGCGACCACCAGCAGCGGCAGCAGACCGACGAGGAGCGCGCTCCCAGCGATCAGGTACTCCTCTTTCACAGCGGCTCCTCAGACGCCTGGAGAGGGCTCAGGTCATGCAGCAGAGCCCGACCGTCGCGCGGGTCGATGTCGACCACGTACGCGTTCGGGGAGTAGGTCGCGATGACGGCGAGGAGCGCCGCTGTTCCTGCCCTGTCGGCCGCCCCGAGAGCGGCGAGGTCCACCTGCTTCCGCACGAACCGGCCGACCGGCCCGCGCCGCCCCCCTGCGATGCCTGCGGCCAGCACCCGCATGACGAGCCCGAAGTCGAACACGGTCTGCCAGGCCGCACGGGGAAGAGCGGTCGCTGCTCGCCACCGCGGACGTCTCATAACCAGTCCGCGAGACACCACCATGTGTGAGGCAGCCGTGGCGACACCAGCCGCGACCGCACCCCAGAGAACTGTTGCCCAGTCGACTTGCCCGCTGAAGGCGAACCACAGCGCATACAAAAGACACCACGCACCCAGGCCCGCGCCTGTCCGTCGTGCGACGGTTGATCGGCGGAGGGCCGGACGCTTCACCGTGCTTCCGAGGACGCCGTCATGTGCCGGTGGGTACCCGAGGGAACACCTTCATACGCGGTCGGTCACCCGTATGGTCGTGGACACGAGGGTCGACACAAGACAGTGGCCGGCACGTGACGGGGGGCACGTGCCGGCCGATCCGCTGCGGATGTCAGGTTCGGCTGCGAGAGGCCATCGCCGTGGTCATCAACCCCAGGATCACCGCAACGGCGCCCGTGATCGTGTTGCTGACGATTGTCCCGGTCGTGGCCGACGCGTGCTGCACGGCCCAAGGACTGATGATCGTCCACGCGCCGATACCGGCCGCGACCCAGCCCATACCGAACGTCCGCTCGTAGACCGAGCCGAAGCCCAGCGCAAGGACCGCCAGGGCGATTCCGGTGACCAGATTGCTGACCGCCAGGGGGTTGCCGTTGAAACCGACCACCCACGGAGAGATAGCCAGATACAGGCCAGTGAGCAGGGTCAGTCCCTCGGCCGCCTGCAGCTGAGGTCGTGCAGACACCTCCGCGTAGTGGGCCCGCATCGCCATGAGATCCGGGTGTTCTTCGATGCGAGTGTGCGTGGCCACGAAGGCCACCTCCTTTCTCGTCGAGTTCGGACGTTTCATCCCCTTCTGTGTATCCGTGCAGGCGCGTGCGATTCACTGGCACAGTGCAAATCTTCTGATTCTTTTCCGACGGTCCCAGAGCGCTGCCCTGACCCTCTGTGGTCGGGAGAGGGAGCCTGGCGCGGTAGAAAGGACGTATGGCGGAGATGGAAACCCCGGTCGGGGACGTGGATGACGTGGACGCGGTCACGCGAGCGGTGCTGACCGCTTCCCGATTGCTGGTGGCTGTCTCCGCTCGCTCGCTCGCCGAGGTCGAAGAGCGGGTCACCCTGCCGCAGTTCCGGATGCTGGTCGTGCTGGCGAGCCGTGGAGCCACGAAGCTGGTCGACCTGGCGGAGCTGCTGCATGTGGCACCGTCGACGGCCATGCGCATGGTGGACCGGTTGATCGCGGCCGGTCTCGCCGAGCGACAGCACAATCCCGCCAATCGTCGGGAGACCATGCTGAAGCTCACGGAGGAGGGGCGGCGAACGGTCGAGACGGCCACCGCCCGCCGTCGGGCCGAGATCGCGGCGATCGTCCAACGCCTGAGGCCGACGCAGCGATTGGCACTCGTCGAAGCGCTCCATGCTTTCAATGAGGCCGGCGGAGAGCCCCCCGCGTCAGCCGGAGGTGGAGAGCAGCACCCGCTCGGCTGGGCGCTGGAGCTGCCAGGAGGACGAGAGGCCTGACCAGGAGTGTGCCGCAGGGCGTGTGATGTACCTCATCTTCCCTCGGGCCGCTTTCTTGCACAGGCCAAACGATGGGGGTGCAACCTTCCGGTCGACCCGTGTCGGGCGTCGGCTCGCTTCTGGAAGGCACCGGTCGCAGGGCTCGGCCATGTTCACGCTCGCGCGACCATCTCGGTAAGGACGGGTGGCTACGGACGAATCGTCACCCGATCTTGCGTAGTGCAACATGCTCCTCGGCTGTGCCAGGGCGGTTGCTCTGGTGTCTCGGTCGCCCGTGTCGGTCATTGCCTGGGCGCAAGCCGCCCCCGGGCCCTACGCTTGCATTGTGCAAAGCGTTGTCTGTAACTGTCACCCGTGCTGCAAGAGCGGCACCGGCGTGCAGAGGGGCGTCGCGCGGGGAGAGGAAGCTCGATGGCTGCCGCCGTCGGCTCCGCCGTGGCGGGCAGGAAGCGGGCGGATCGGATGGACGGGGAAAGCGGAAGAGACGATCAGTCGGCCGGCATGCTGGTCAAAGTCTCCGCTGTCTACGAGGGGAACATGCGTGACATCGCGCGAGCGCGTGAACTGGCTCGGTCGTTCCTCCAGCGGGTGACGTCCGTCCATGGCCTTCCGGTTTCGGACCGAGCGATGGGCATGGTGCAACTGGTCGTGAGCGAGCTAGTGACGAACGCCTTCAAGTACGCCCCCGGGCCATGCCTGCTGGAACTGGAGCTGGGGGAGGGACAGATACGGATCACCGTTTGGGACAGTGAGCAGGTGTTGCCGGTGACCAGGACTCCCGAGCTGGGCCGGGTCGGTCAGCACGGCCTGGAGATTGTCATGGCGGTGAGCCGGAGGTTCGAAGTGCACCGTGAGCCGATCGGGAAGCGCACGGTGGCTACGGTGACCCTCACGGACAGCCCCGGAGAAGCGCCCGCCGGTCATCAGCCGTGACGGTCCCAGAGGTCGGGAAGGCCAGACGCCCGGCTCAGGAGGTTGTGCCGCGGGCCTGTAGACGCACCAGGGCGGCCACGCCACTCGTTCATGCAAGGGGTCGAAGTGATCTACAGCCTGTGCCGAACGGGTGCATCATCGGGCATGCGCCGGCGGAGCCACCTTCGTGGAGACGGGTCCGAGCGGAGCAACGGTCGGAGCGGACCGAGCCAGCCCGTCTGGGATGACATCACCGGACCGCTGTGCGGCACCGTGACCCGGTCCCTTCTGACGACGGGGCGTGCCAGCCGGCAGGCCGGGGAGAGCAGTCAAACGCACGATGTACGACGTCGGCGCCTGGTCTGGCGGTTCATGCCGACCGCTGACCTGGCCCTTGCTGCTGCGTCACGCCGCCGGTCCGCTCCGCGATGATGCCGCCACCTGGTTGGTGACGTCCAAAGATTTTGCTTGATGCAAAAGAACGGGGAACATAGGCCCCGCTGCCGGGATCCGGCAACCGATGCCGCCGCCGCCGCCGTCCGGTCCGGGGAGGGCGGAAGAACCATGCGGATGGCAGCATGGCGGTCCTTGAGGACAAGAAAGGCTGTAGGAGAGTGGTCTCTGTACGTCGAAGGCTCCAGGCCTCATCGCCGGCCGAGCCCCATCTCGCCTCCTATGTGCGTACCGCGGTGTGGGGGCCCGCCGAATTCGTCGGCCTTCCGCCTCGCTGGTTGGTGGGGGAGGGGCTCCTCGTCGGCGTCCTCGGTGCCGCGGCGATCGCCGGTGTTGCCTTCTTCGGAGCCTGGACGGGCAGACCCTTGCTGGCCGACGGTGAGGCGGGCCTGGTGTGCGTGGCAGCTCTGGGCGTCTACCTCACCTGCGTGGGGGCCGGACGCGCCCTGGTCGGCATCACTGCGGTGCTGGCAGCGAGTCTTGCGGTCCAGATCCCACAGACTGCCGCCGGGATGGTGTTGGCGGAACGGGGCCGGGTCGAGTCCGTGGTGGTGTCGTCGGTTCAGGCGGGCCGCGCTGTCGACGGTGGGCGTGGCCGGTACTTCTGCGCGGTGACCGATGCCCATGGCGTCCCGCTCAAGATTCGCATCTGGCGTGGATGCGAGCGGACGACCCAGCCCGGTGACGCTCTTTCCGTCGTCTACGACCCCAGGGGAACAGTGCCCCCGCGAGGCGCGCAGGGAGTGCCTGGGTCACTGCGTGACGTGGCCTCTTGGGCCGCGGCTCTCGTCGGGGTGAGTGTGGTGGCCGTCGTTCGCTCGTTCCGCATGTCCGGCTACGCAGAGCCTTCAGTCCCTCACGGTGCAGGGGGAGGTGACCGCAGTTGTACCAGCCCGTTGTGACGGGTCGGCGCGGTGAAGTCAGAAGGCGGCCAGGGCCTCTGAAGCCGGCGACGGCATGGATCGGCTGGTGTGGAGCTGCCTGGTGACCTCGGTCAGGTCGGCGATGAACATGCCAGCGAGCTCGGTCGTGAATCCGGTGCGTACCACCAGGCGCAGAACGGAGACATCGTCGCAAGGAGCGGGAAAAGTGTAGGCGGGCAGGTGCCAGCCTCGTGCCCGCATGGCCAGTGCCACGTCGAAGACCGTGAACCCTGCTGTTCCGGGCGTCAGGCGGAAAGCAAGAGCGGGGAGGTCGGAACCATCGGTGATCAACTCGTATGGCGGAATGCTCCGGATCCGCGCCGCGAGCGCGCGGGCCGTCGTACGGCTCTGGGCCGCAAGCTCCCTCATCCCCTCGAAGCCGTACCGCAGGAAGCTGTAGTACTGCGCGACGACGTGCGCCCCCGGGCGGGAGAAGTTGAGGGTGTAGCTCGGGGAACGGCCGCCGAGGTAGTCGACCTCGAAGACCAGGTCGTCAGGGAGGGCCTGGGCGTCACGCCACAGAGCCCAGCCCAGGCCGGGGAAGACGTGTCCATATTTGTGACCTGAGGTGTTGATGGAGGCGACGCGTTCCAGCTGGAAGTCCCACATGAGGTCAGGTTCGAGGAAGGGGGCGACCAGGGCGCCCGATGCGCCGTCGACATGCACGGGGATGTCGGTACCCGTGGCGACCTGAAATCCGTCCAGAGCCAGGCAGATGTCCGCGACGGGTTCGTAGGAGCCGTCGAATGTAGACCCGAGGACGGCCACAACGCCGATGGTGTTGTCGTCGCAGTAGGAGGTGAGCGCGTCGGGAGTGAGGTGGTAGCGGCCCGGTTTCAAGGGAACGTAGCGCGGTTCCACCTCGAAGTAGTTGGCGAACTTCTTCCAGCAGACCTGGACGTTGGCACCCATGACGAGATTCGGGCGTCCGGCGTCCTTGCCCTGCGAGCTCTGGCGGTCCTGCCATCGGCGCTTGAGCGCCAGACCACCGAGCATGGCCGCCTCGCTGGAGCCGGTGGTGGAGCAGCCGCGTACCTGCCCCGGGTGCGGCGCGTGCCAGAGTCGGGCGAGCATCCGCACACAGCGCTCTTCCATCGCGGCGATCTGTGGGTACTCGGCGCGGTCGGCAAGGTTCTTCTCCGCGGTGTCCGCCATCAGCTGCCGAGCCTGCGGCTCCATCCACGAGGTCACGAAGGTGGCGAGGTTGAGCCGGGCGTTCCCGTCGAGCATCAACTCGTCGTGTACGCGGCGGTAGACCAGGTCGGGGGAGGACACCGAGTCGGGCAGCTCGTCGATCGGGAGAAGGAGGTCGTCGGCGGGCGGACGGCCGATTCCGGAGGCAACGGCCACGGTGTCGGGGCCTGTTGAGGGCATGACGTCGGTATGTGGCGTGGGCATGAGTGTCTCGATGCCTTTCTGGTCCGTGCGGCCCGTGTGCATCTTCGACGCTAAGTCTCATCGCAGCCCCGCATCTGCGGCGATTACACCGATCCAGCGACCGATTTGCGCACTGATGAACCGGATTTTCCCTTGTGCATACTGCTCGCAGCCTCTGCGTCGCTGACAGTGCGATAACAATCTTTCTGCTGGCTAATAATTAGTCAGTGCAAAGCCCTAGGGTTCATCGCATGAACACGGGTGTAAAGGTCGGCATGGTCAGCACTTGTGCGGCGCTGCTCGTCGCCGGGGGGATCGGCGCCTACAGCATCGTCCATGCCCAGACGTCCAGCGCGGCGCAAGGCGAAGGGACGGCAGGAAGTGGTTTCGACCCGTCAGCGGTGTCGACGTCACCACCGTCGGACGCTAAGGCGGTGAAGCAAACCCAAGCGTTCCTGGACGACTGGTCCGACCAGCGCCTACACACTGCGGCCGGGCGAACGGACGCCCCGGACGCGGCCTCCCGTGCGATGCGGGGATACCGGCAGGGCCTACATCTGAAGAGGCTCACTTTCAGTCATGTGCAGGCGATGGGGTCGTCTGCCGTCACGTCGGGTGCCGCCAAAGTCACCTTCGACGTCACGGCAGAGGTGGCCGGCGGGACTTGGAGATATGCGAGTGCGGTGGCAGTGTTGCAGAGCCGGAACGGCCAGGTGGCGGTGCACTGGAACAACTCGGTTCTCTATCCCGGCCTCGGCGAGCACCAGTCGCTGAGCGCCGGCAAGCTTCCGGTCGACGCCGACGCGGCCAAAGTGGTCGCGAACGACGGCAAGACGGAGCTGTCCCTCTTCCCCTCCCTGCGGGACATCGCAGCCGCCATCCGCCGGAACGCAAAGGCCGCTGGTGGGAGCGGCGGTACGGGCGTCGCGGTTGTCGGCTCCGGTGGCGCTGAGGGCAGGACTCTGCATGTCTTCACCAAGGGCCGGGCCCCGGTCATCAAGACGACGATCGACGCTTCCCTTCAGGCCGTGGCCGAGCAGGCCGTCAAGGACCGCCACCTTCAGGAGAAGCCGGCCGGAGCGGTGGCACTTGACTGGAGGACCGGTCACATCCTCGCCGTGGCGCACACGGGGGCGGACGGAGACATCGCCATCGACGGTATCAAGTCGCCGGGATCCACCATGAAGATCATCACTTCGGCAGCACTGTTCGACCAGGCCGGTCTCACCGCGAACAGCGTCGCCCCCTGTACCGACTCAGTCGTGGCCAACAGTCAGGTGTTCCACAACGACCCCGGTGTGCGGGCGAATCCCGACGCCACGCTCGCCCAAGCCTTCACCGTGTCGTGCAACACCTCCTTCATCAAGGAAGGATTCCGCCACCTCGTCCACGACGGGAACGCCTCCGCCCTGCACGACGAGGCCGCGAACGTCTTCGGCATGGGCAGCTGGTCCATCGGCGGCGGGGTCGCCACCACCGACCCGAGCATCCCGCCCGACGTGCACGGCGGCGATCAGGCAGCCCAGTTCATAGGACAGGGCAAGGTCACCGCCACGCCCTTGTTCATGGCGTCCGTGGCGGCAACGGTGCGCAACGTCGGCTTCAAGCAGCCGATCATCCTTCCAGACCAACATCAGGTGACCGCACCCCGGCAGATCGCCAGACGGACAGCCGGATACCTCCAGACGATGATGCGTGACGTGGCCACCAGCGGCACCGCGGCACCACGCCTCGGCGGACTGACAGGTGTCGGCGCCAAGACCGGTACCGCCGAGGAAGGGGACCACACGAACGGGTGGCTGACCGCGTACAACTCCCGTATCGCCACGGCAGCGCTCGTCGAGGGCGGCCGGTCCGGTGTGGACTCCGCGGGGTACGTCGTCCGGCGGCTGCTGACCCAACACTGACAGCCCGCTACTGTTGACCCCCCGACCGGACTGAGCGACTGGGGGCGGGGCCGCGGACGGGGACCATTGCCGGCAACAGGCGCACGATGCGAGCTGGCCCCCTGATCGCCGGGCATGGCGCCGCCCCTACGAGCGGCCGCGGCGCTTGGCGGCCCACCCGGCTCAGCTATGAAACGAAGACCGACTGATCAGACCCTGACCGCCCACGTGGCAGCCCAGTTCACTCTGCTTCCCGTGAGGGCGGTCGCATCGGCTGGAGAGGAGATCGTGCCGTTCACCACGGGACGCGGCTGCGGGTTCTGCCCGACCTGGTAGGCCGTACGAATAGCGGCGGAGCGTCTGATTGTCAGGACGCGAGGCGATGGCGCACGGCGTCCAGTGCTCGGTCGACGGGACCGAGGACCGGTGCCGCGAGCTTGTTCGTGGCCTCGTTGTTGACCCAGCGGTGCGGCCGGGTTGGCGCGTAGGCTTCGGTGAGCTTGACCTCGGCGCCCAGCATACGCAGCCGTGCGCCGCTGACGGCCTTTCGCAGTGCGGCGAACTCCTCGCGTTCCTCCCGTGCAGCGTGCTCGGAAACCGCACGCCGGACCTCGTTCAGACGTCGCAGATATCCGGGCCCTCCCGGCCCGGTGCGCCAGAGCGCGATCAGAAGTTCTTTGGCCTGCTTCTCCTCGTCTCGACGGCGGGCTGCCAGTTCCCGGCCGTGTTGGAGGGCGCGGCGCGCGGCGGGATGGACGTGCGCCTCCTCAGCGGCCTCGTGTACGGCGAGCAGACGCATCAGGCGGTCGAAGTTTTGGCGGCGCCACGGGCCGGGCAGCGCGGCCCGGAGGAAGCCGAGCTTGATCTGGCGGTGCTGGCGGGTGAGCACGTCGACGACGTTTTCGCCGCCCACAGCCCGCATCATCCGCATTGACCAGGTAGAAGCGGTCGTCGCGGCCTCGGCCGTGGTTTTACCGGCGAGTAGTGACCTGCTCGCCGTCGTGAGCTTGGTCAGGGTTCCCATGGTCCGTCCCTCCTCTCACTCGCATCTCGGTGACCGCGAGTACCCCTGCATCGCCACGCCTACTCGCGCACGGGCCGCCGCCCGACGATGCGGCCCTTCTCCTTGCCCGCGTCGTAGGCCGGTCCCGGGCCGGATTGGACTTTCCCGGCAATCCGGCCGTCGTCCCGCAAGTCCGCACACGCCGCCGAGCAACTGACGGGGTGGGGTGTACCCGACCTGCCGTTCACGACGAGGCTCATCGCCGGCGATCTGGTCACCAATGCCGATCCGCCATGCGACCGGACTGGTCTGTCCTTCCCTGATCCGGGACTGCAGCCACATCTGCGACGTCTCCGACACAAGCCGTACGTCACCGGCGTCTGCGGCATGTCCAGACCACTGACGAGGGAAGGCGGTGCTGCTGATCGTCGCCCGGCGCCCACCAGGGGGCACCTGCTGCAGGACCATCGGCGAGATCATTGGACAGAGCGAGCAGTACCGGCCGACATGGCCGCCTCGCCAATGGCCGGCGCCACCGATGCAGGTCTGTGCTGCTCGGTCGCACAGCTGTCCCCGGAAGCGACGGGTGGCCTAGCTGCACTCGTCGAACCCCCTTCCGTACTTTTGCAGTATGCAAAAATACTCGAGGGGACGCGCGTGTTCTCCGCTTGCTGGAACAGGGAAGCTCGATGGACGGGATCCGGTCACGGCGTCTCCCGCTCGTGCGATGCGTGCCCCACCCCAGCTGTACCAGGGGTGCGAGTGCGGCGGCGGGGTGGTGCCTTCAGCGGCCCGCCTGCACGGATGGTCCGGCGGCAGCCGTCCTTGCATTGCAGGGATCTTCCCGAACGTCCTCGGGCAAGGCTCCGATCCGGGTCTCTTCGCCGACGGGGCTTCCCTGTACGCCGCCGTCCACGCTACGTCAGGCGTCCGCAGGCGCGGCGTTGGCGGTCGTCAAAGCCGCCCGGGCCGTTGGGCCGCAGGCCTTCTTGACGTGTAGCTTTGCATAGCGCAAAAAGGAGAGGGTGCCGGCCATACCGGCCGAGCGAGGGAAGGTGGTGCGCGCCGATGAGGGTCGTCGTCTGCGGAGCCGGGATCGCTGGCCTCGCCCTGGCCGGCCGCCTGCACAACATGCTCGGCTGGGAGGTGATGATCCTGGAGCGGGCGGCACAGCCCCGCACCGAAGGGCACGTGATCGACTTTTTCGGGCCCGGATACGACGCAGCCGAGGCCATGGGCATGCTGCCGTGGCTCGAAGAGCTCAGTCAGCCGGTCACCGGTGCTGCCCTGGTGGACGACCAAGGGCGGTGCCGTGCCGAGCTGAGGTATGACCGCTTCGCCCGTTCCGTGAACGGGCGCGTGCTGACCGTCATGCGGCCGGACCTCGAACTCGTGTTGCGGGAGCGACTGTCGCTGGCGGTCGCTCTGCGCTTCGGGGTGGGCCCCGCCCACATCGAACCCACGGCGGACGGTGTCCGCATCACTCTCACCAACGGCGAGAGCATCGACGCAGACCTCCTCGTCGGTGCGGACGGCATCCACTCGACCGTGCGCGCGCTCGTCTTCGGTGAGGAGGCGCGGTACGTCCACCACCTCGGCCACCACACCGCGGCCTTCACCTTCGACGACCCCGAGACGCACGCGGAAATCGGGGACCGGTACTGCGTCGCCGAGACTCCGGGACGGCGTATGACCCTGCTCGCACTGGGCGACGGCAGGGTCGCCGTGTCTGCCGTGCACCGCGCCCCCGGCGCGGTTCCTCCCGGGGACGCGCGGGCGGCACTGCGTCGTGAGTACGGCGCGTCGGGCTGGCTCGTACCCCGGGTCCTGGCCAACTGCCCGGCCACCGAGCGGATGTACTACGACCAAGTTGCCCAGGTGGACCTGCCGTGTTGGAGCCGCGGACGCGTCGTACTGGTCGGCGACGCCTGTCAGGCGGTGTCCCGGTTCGGTGGGCAGGGGGCTTCCCTGGCCGTCGGTGGCGCCTATGTCCTGGCCGACCGGCTTGCCCGCACCCCCCACGTCGAGGACGCGCTGCACGGCTATGAACGGCTGTGGCGTCCGGTCATCACGCACACGCAGCGTGCCGCTCGGCGTGCCGCCCGCTGGTCCGTACCCGAATCACCACTCGTGCTGCGGATGCGCCGCACCGTCGTGCGGTTTGCCGGTCTGCCCGGCGCCCATCGGTTCGCCTGCATCCCGCTCACAGGGAGGCAGGGGCCGCCCTTGAGCCGTCTCGCCTCGATTCCGTCGTGGGTGACCGAAGCCCGCGGCGTCGCTCTCGGCGGCGCCGGCCGACGGAGGTCATGAAACGTCTCGGGCGTCTCCCACCCCGCAGCTCAGAAAGGTCTTCATGCCGTCCACCACAAGCCCCAGCGCCATCACCGCTCACCTCCGCGATGCCGTCGAATCCGCCGATTGGCAGCCCTTGACCGAGTTCTTCCACCCCGACGTGTCATGGCGGCCTGGCGAAGGGGGCGACGAAGGCTGCCACGGACGCGGCCACGTCCTCGATCGCTGCACGCGTCTGCACGCCGACGGCGAGTGCGTGACGGTCGATGAGAGCTTCGCCTACCCGGCGGCCGTGGTCCTCGGCCTGCGCAACCTGAGCACCGGGCCGACAACTGGTCCGCAGACCACCGTGTACCAGGTCTATGACATCGCCAGCGGCTTGATCACCCGCATCACCGGATACTCCAACCGCTCCGAGGCCCTCGAAGCTGCCTGTGCCCGCACCACCGCTGGACCCTGAGGAAGGCCAACCGCGCTGAACGCCAGCTGCGCGCACCCCCTGAGGCGTCAGCCCCCCTGAGCGGGGGGAGCGTGCAGGGACTGCGCGATCCGGCTGGTGGATTCCTGAGCGGTGGCCAGATCACGGGGGTAGCTGCGCATCGCCACCAGCCCGAGCAGCCCGGCGCCGACCAGTGCGACGAGGAAGAACAGCAGCGTGTGCTCCAGGCCTGCGCCGCTGTCGCCGCCGTGTCCGGCGAAGACGGTGGTGGAGAAGTAGCCGAACAGGGTCGGGGCGACGGCTTCGCACAGGGTCCGCAGCATGGTCCGTACGCCTTCGCCCGTCCCCCAGAGGAACGGGGGCAGGATGTCGAGCCGAGCGGCGTCCAGGGGTGGGTTCGCCGCCCCGATCAACAGCGTGCCGGCGATCAGCAGGGGCAGGGCCACCCCGAGGAAGGTGACGTAGAGGGCCGGCGCGAGGACGAAGGGGACGGTCAGCATGCAGACGGTCGGCACCAGGGCTCGGGCATTCACCCTGCCTCCGCGTAGCAGCCGGTCGGCGACGCGCCCGCCGGTCAGAACCCCGGCCAGCGCTCCGATGCCCACGACGAGGACGAGGGACGTGGCCACGGAGGTGCTGAGGCCGAAGTGGTGGGTGGTGTAGAGGGTGGCGAACGAGCGCAGCCCGGTGAAGTAGAAGTAGCCGAGCGAGGACGCCAGGATCAGGACCAGGTTGGTGCGCACGCGCAGGACGTAGCGGATCGACCACCACTTGGACGCTGTGCGTGGGTCCGAGACCAGGACGAGGGCTTCGTGCGGTTCGACCTGTGCGCGCCGCACGGCATCGGCGGCCATGTCGTCGTCCCGGCGGCGGGACCCGGTCGGACCTGCACTCTCCCGGGAACGCTCCGGGGAATTGGCCTCGAGCGCACCGTGCTCGTCCGGAAGGTGCTCCCGGCCGTGCTCCGGACGGGACTGCCCGCCGCGCTCGGGTTCCGGAAGACGGTGCAGGAACCAGACGACAGCGCCGGCCGGGATCACCAGCCACCAGAAGGCGAACCGCCAGGTGAGGTAGGAACCGATGGAACCCGACAGGGCGAAGCCCAGGCCGGTTCCGGCCAGTTCGCCGGCCAGGACGAGCCCGCACATCCGGGCCCGGTCCCTGACGGGGAAGGAGTCGCCCATCAGCGAGGCGATCGTGGGCCCGGAAGTGGCGCTGACGGCTCCCAGCGCCGCACGGGAGGACAACAGCCACGCATACGAGGTGCTCATGCCCGCAAGGAGCATCGCCATGGCCCACAGGCCTACGCTGACGGCGAGCAGCCGGGTGCGGCATGCGCGGTCGGTGATCAGTCCGACAGGGATGGTGAACACCGCACTGGACAGCCCGACCACGGAGACGAGCAGCCCGATTTCGGTGTTGTCGATGTCGAAGGTGTGCTTCAGTTGTGCAGCCATGGCCGACACGGTGCCCTTGTCCGCGCCGTCCACCGCCAAGGTGGCGGCCAGGGTGAGGACCACTCTGGCCCGGGCAGGGCCGCCGAGAGTCCGGAGCCCTCGCCTGATGAGTGCCCGGGCGGGCGCCGGCGCCTTCATCCGCCCCTCGCCTGCGGTGCTTCTCTCTCGTCCTGCCGGGCCGGGCCGGGGTTCTCGCCCTGGTCGACGTCGCCGCTCAGCAGCGGCGAACGGGACAGCACCATCACCGCGGCCGCCGCGGCGGCCGGCACAGCCAGGGCGACGAATGGGCCGCCCCGTACACGCTCGTGGAACACCAGCGTTCCCCAGAGCATGGCGACCACCGGATCGGCCGTGGTCAGGCCGGGTTGGGTGGCCGGCGGGGGGCCTGCGTGCATCGCCGACTGCAGCAGGAACATCGCGCACCCGCCGACGGCGATCGTGTTCCACGGCTGCCGGCTGGTGAACAGGGCGGCCAGGCCGTGGGAGAAGACGTCTAGGACGGCCATGAGCGATACCGGCCCGCTTGCGGACCGGGACGGCGGGAGGGGGACCAGGAACGCCACTCTCACTGGGTGGCCGATTTGTCGCGCGTCACACCGGAACCCCGCCGAATACCGGTGGCGAGCGCTGGTTCGTCGCGCCTCGACACCGCACACCCCACGAACTCGCTGTGTCCGCGCACGTCCACCGCGATGACACGGGCATGCGCGCCGAGGGCGGCAAGGGTGCGACGGAGGGAGCGGACCGAGCGGCCGGCCCGTGGCCGAGGACGAGCGGACGCGCGTCTCCCGGTCCGTGTGGAGCGGTCCCACCCCCACCCGGTCGTGACGCCTCCCATGATCCTCGTCACCCACGGTGAGGCGGCATGCACACGGTGGGGCGGCATGCGCGTCGCTCGCCGAGCCCACGAGCGGCAGCCAGTGCGCAGGACTCATCC
>NZ_JCAJZW010000017.1:0-145769 GCF_059510455.1 Streptomyces sp. NTD91 | reverse complement strand
GCCGGACCCCCCAAGCGCGCCCCAGCCCCCTCCTATGAGGGGGCTAAGCCATTCCTATGGTAGGGCAAAGAATTCCTTTGGGTACTGCCGGTAGCGCCCGGGCCACGGCTACGTTCCTCCCGCACCCTGACATGTCACGCTCATTCACTGCCATGCCAGGTGTGAGTGTCATGCTCATGACTGCGCGGTCACGCCGCCGCTTCACGCGCGTCACGGGCCTGCCAATCCAGTGCGAAACCCCACGTCAACCGGAGGCAGCACCCCATGCGTGAGTCACGCCCGAGCAGGCGGAGACGGAGTCTGCGAAGACTGGTCGCCGTCGCTTTCCCCGCCCTCGCCCTCACCGTCGCCGGTCTCGTCGCGGCCCCCACGGCCGGAGCACAGACCGCCGCCGGCCACCCCCAGGCCACCAAGGTCACGCAGAACGCCAGAGCGCTGACCGCCCCCGAGCGGCAGACCTTCCACCCTACCGGCAAGGCGGGCCAGAAGGTGCCGACCGAGCACCTGTGCGGCAAGCCCTCCCCGGGCCACGCGGCCTGCTTCGCCCAGCGCCGCACCGACATCAAGCAGCGGCTCGCATCGGCGGTCGCCGCCGCCGCGCCGTCCGGCCTCTCCCCGGCCAACCTGCACAGCGCCTACAACCTGCCCACCGCGGCCGGTTCGGGCATGACGGTCGCGATCGTCGACGCCTACAACGACCCGAACGCCGAGTCGGACCTGGCCACTTACCGCTCCACCTACGGCCTGTCCTCCTGCACCAAGGCCAACGGCTGCTTCAAGCAGGTCAGTCAGACCGGCTCCACCACCTCGCTGCCGACGAACGACAGCGGCTGGGCCGGTGAAGAGATGCTCGACATCGACATGGTCAGCGCGGTCTGCCCGAACTGCAGCATCATCCTGGTCGAGGCCAACTCCGCCAACGACACCGACCTCGGCATCGCCGAGAACGAGGCGGTCTCGCTCGGCGCCAAGTTCATCTCCAACAGCTGGGGCGGCTCCGAGTCCTCCTCCCAGACCAGCGAGGACACCTCCTACTTCAAGCACCCGGGCGTCGCGATCACCGTCTCCGCGGGCGACTCCGGCTACGGCGCCGAGTACCCCGCGACCTCGCAGTACGTGACGGCCGTCGGCGGCACCGCGCTCACCGCCGCCTCCAACTCCCGCGGCTGGAGCGAGTCGGTGTGGAACACCAGCTCCACCGAGGGCACCGGATCCGGCTGCTCGGCCTACGACCCGAAGCCGAGCTGGCAGACCGACACCGGCTGCTCCAACCGCATGGAAGCCGACGTCTCCGCCGTCGCCGACCCGGCCACCGGCGTGGCGGTCTACGACACCTACGGCGGCTCCGGCTGGGCGGTCTACGGCGGCACCAGCGCCAGCTCCCCGATCATCGCCTCGGTCTACGCCCTGGCGGGGACCCCGGGTTCGAGCGACTACCCGGCGAAGTACCCGTACGCCCACACCGGCAACCTGTACGACGTGACCAGCGGCTCCAACGGCTCCTGTTCCACCTCGTACTTCTGCACCGCCCGGACCGGCTACGACGGCCCGACCGGCTGGGGCACCCCGAACGGCACCGCCGCCTTCACCTCCGGCTCCACCAGTGGCAACACGGTGACCGTCACCAACCCCGGCAGCCAGTCCACCACCACCGGCAGCGCGGTCAGCTTGCAGATCCACGCCAGCGACAGCGCCGGCGCGGCCCTCACCTACAGCGCCTCCGGCCTGCCCACCGGGCTGTCCGTCAACAGCTCCACCGGCCTGATCTCCGGTACGGCGTCCACCGCGGGCACCTACCAGGTCACCGTCACCGCGAAGGACTCCACCGGCGCCTCCGGCTCGGCCTCCTTCACCTGGACGGTCGGCTCCTCCGGCGGCGGTGGCTGCACCTCCTCCCAGCTGCTGGCCAACCCCGGCTTCGAGTCCGGCAGCACCGGCTGGAGCGCGACCAGCGGCGTCATCACCAACGACACCGGTGAGGCGGCCCACAGCGGCTCGTACTACGCCTGGCTCGACGGCTACGGCACCAGCCACACCGACACGCTGTCGCAGTCGGTGACGATCCCGGCCGGCTGCAAGGCCACGCTCACCTTCTATCTGCACATCGACACCGCGGAGACCACGTCCAGCACCGCGTACGACAAGCTGACGGTCACCGCCGGTTCGACCACGCTGGCGACGTACTCGAACCTGAACGCCAACTCGGGTTACGCGCAGAAGACCTTCGACCTGTCCTCGCTGGCGGGCCAGACGGTCACCCTGAAGTTCAACGGCGTGGAGGACTCCTCGCTGCAGACCAGCTTCGTCGTGGACGACACCGCCCTGACGACCAGCTGATCCGCACCCTGTGACCAGGTGGTCCCGCACGCGGAAGCCGTCCGCGTGCGGGATCCTTTTTCCTTCGGGGTACGTCTCATCTGCACCACCCGGCCGCTCCCCGGCGGCCACGGCAGAAAGGCGAACCCCATGCGGCGTACGACGACCATCCTCGGCCTCGCGGCGGCAGCGCTGCTCCTCGCCGGATGCGGCTCGCACAGCGGCAAGGACGACTCGAGCGCCGGCAAGGTGGCGCCGTCGCCCTCCGCACCGGCCACGAGCGACTGCGCCCCCCTGGTGCAGCTCAAGGCCGCCGACAGCGGCCGTGCCGTCTGCGTGGCCAAGGGCGGCGAGGTCCGCCTGACCCTGGACGGCACCAAGTCCCGGCCCTGGAAGCCGGTGACGGCCCGGGGCAGCGTGCTGCAGGGCATCAACGCGGGCTTCGTCATCCAGCCGGGCCAGGCCACGGCCGCGTACCGGGCGGTCGCCACCGGCACCGAGAAACTGACGTCCTCCCGCCCCCTGTGCGCCGAGGCCACGGCTCCGGGTCAGATGTCCTGCAAGGGGATCCAGGAGTGGACGGTCACGGTGACCGTGAAGTGATCAGCCGGCGAGGTGCCGTACCTGGTCCCACAGCACCGGGTCGACCACGCCCACCCGGCGGCGGAAGTCGCCCACCGGCACCTCGCGCAACTCGTCGGTCTCCACGAAGCTGGGGCGGCCACGGGCGTCGCCGACCGCGCCGGGCGGCAGCGGGATCACCCCGGCCCGCTCGTCGTGGTACTTGCTGGTGATCTTGGCGACCGTGGCCCGGTTCCCGCGCACCGCCAGCACCAGGCACGGCCGGTCCCTGCGCTGGGCGCGGTCCTCGTGGGGGACGTCCGCCCACCATATGTCGCCGGGGGCCGGCCCGGGGGCCCCGCCCGGGTGCGTGCCCGCGCGGCCCAGCGCACCGAGGCGCCGGCCGGCGTAGCGGCGACCGCGTCCCCAGCCGTCGACGAGCGTGGCGACCAGCGCGAGCAGTACCACCGCCGCGAGCGCCAGCCACCAGGACGTGTCCATACGACGACGTTACCGGCGCGCGCCGAGGATTGCGCGCCCTCTGCGGAACCTTGTGCGCCCCCGGTCCAGCCGAACCGGTGACAGCACAGGTGAGTTCGCCCACAACGGCCCCTGGCGGAGGAGCGACCCGTGCTTTTGCGCCTTACGCTCGACGAACCGCACGGCCCCCGTTTCCCACCCTTGTGATCTTTTCCGCCAACGGAGGTTTCTGCTTCATGAAGCTCACCGTCGTCGGCTGCTCGGGGTCGTTCCCGTCCGCGGAATCGGCCTGCTCGAGCTACCTCGTCGAGGCCGACGGCTTCCGGCTGCTTCTCGACATGGGCAACGGCGCCCTGGGCGAGCTGCAGCGCCACTGCGGTCTCTACGACCTCGACGCGATCTTCCTGAGCCATCTGCACGCCGACCACTGCATCGACATGCTGGCTTATTTCGTCGCGCGCTACTACCGCCACGACGGCGGCCGCTGCGACCCGATCCCCGTCTACGGCCCCGAGGGCACCGAACACCGCCTGACCACGGCCTACGCCGACACTCCCTCCGCCTCCTCCATGAGCGAGGTCTTCGACTTCCGCACCGTCAAGCCGTCCACGTTCGAGATCGGCCCGTTCACGGCGCACACCGAGCGGGTCCGTCATCCCGTGGAGGCGTACGCCATCCGCGTCGAGCACGGCGGGCGGTCGCTGACGTACTCCGGCGACACGGGTGTCACCGAGGTGCTGGAGCGGCTGGCCCGGGACACGGACCTGTTCCTGTGCGAGGCCGCGTTCACGCACGGCAAGGAGGACATCCCGGATCTGCATCTCAACGGCCGCGAGGCGGGCGAGGCGGCGGCGCGTGCCGGTGCGCGGCGCCTGGTCCTCACCCACATCCCGCCGTGGACGGACCCCGCCATCAACCTCCGTGACGCGCGCGAGGTGTTCGCGGGGCCGGTGGAGCTGGCCGCGCCCGGGGCGACGTACGAGATCTGAGACCGCACGGGGGAAGGCCCCGGAACCCAAGCTCGGGTTCCGGGGCCTTCCGCGTGCCGCAGCGGCCGGACTCACGCCTTGGTGAGGTCCTCGACCTCCTCGTCGGGCTCGCGGCCCGGGGTCGGGAGGTTGAACCTGGTGATGGCGAAGCGGAAGAGCGTGTAGTAGATCGCCGCGAACACCAGGCCGATCGGGATGATCAGCCAGGGCTTGGTCGCCAGGTTCCAGTTGAGCGCGTAGTCGATGAAGCCCGCGGAGAAGGTGAAGCCCGCGTGGACGCCGAGCGCCCAGGTGACCGCCATGGACAGGGCCGTCAGCACCGCGTGGATCGCGTACAGCAGCGGCGCGATGAACATGAAGGAGAACTCGATGGGCTCGGTGACACCGGTGACGAACGAGGTCAGCGCGAGGGAGATCATCATGCCGAGGACGGCCTTGCGGCGCTCGGGCCGGGCGGAGTGCGCGATGGCGAGCGCGGCGGCCGGCAGACCGAACATCATGATCGGGAAGAAGCCGGACATGAACATACCGGCGTGCGGGTCACCGGCGAAGAACCGGTTGAGGTCACCGTGCACGACCTGGCCGGCGGCGTTCTTGTAGTCGCCGATCTGGAACCAGGAGACGGTGTTGACGAACTGGTGCATGCCGACCGGGATCAGCGCGCGGTTGACCAGACCGAACAGACCCGCGCCGAGCGCTCCGAGACCGGTGATCCACTCGCCGGCGTGCGAGATGCCCTCACCGATGGGCTTCCAGACCAGGCCGAAGAAGACGCCCATGGCGGTGCCGACGAAGGCCATGATGATCGGCACCAGCCGGCGGCCGTTGAAGAAGCCGAGCCAGTCGACCAGCTTCTTGCGGTGGTAGCGCTGCCAGAGCACGGCGGCCAGCAGACCCATCAGAATGCCGCCGAGGACACCGGGGTTGTTGTAGGTCGCGGCTATGTCCGCACCCTTGGTGATCTTGGCCTCGGTGACCGGGAACGCCTTCAGTACATTGCTGTAGACCAGGAAGCCGACCAGGGCGGCCAGCGCCGTCGAACCGTCCGCCTTCTTGGCGAAGCCGATCGCGACACCGATGCAGAACAGCATCGGCAGGTTGTCGAAGATCGCGCCACCGGCCGTGGCGAACACCGCCGTGACCTTGTCGGGCAGGTTCAGCTTGTCATGGATGTCCTGCTGGCCCAGGCGCAGCAGGATGCCCGCCGCCGGCAGGACGGCGATGGGGAGCTGCAGGCTGCGGCCGACCTTCTGCAGGCCCTGGAACAGGCCGGATCCCCGCTTCTTCGCGGGAGCCGCCGTGGCGGTGGCGGTGCTCATGGTGGGTTCCTCCATCGGGTGGTGGTCTACACCACTCAGTGGTGTAGACCTGTTGTAGCACGATGAAGGCCGGATAAGGAACCACGAAATCCGCGACCGGAGTACTACGCGGCGTGCCGACGCGCCAGGGCCTCACGCCTTGGTGACGTCCTCGACCTCGTCCTCGGGCTCACGCCCCGGCGTCTTCAGGTCGAACCTCGTGATGGCGAAGCGGAAGACCGTGTAGTAGACGACCGCGAAGCACAGGCCGATCGGGACGATCGCCCACGGCTTGGTCGCCAGGTTCCAGTTGATCACGTAGTCGATCAGGCCCGCCGAGAAGCTGAACCCGTCGTGCACCCCGAGCGCCCAGGTCACCGCCATCGAGACTCCGGTGAGCACCGCGTGGACGGCGTACAGAAGGGGAGCGATGAAGAGGAAGGAGTACTCGATGGGCTCGGTGATGCCGGTGACGAAGGACGTCAGCGCGACCGACAGCATCAGGCCGCCGACCTCCTTGCGGCGGTGCGGCTTGGCGCAGTGCGTGATCGCCAGCGCGGCCGCCGGCAGCGCGAACATCATGATCGGGAAGAAGCCCGAGGTGAACTGGCCCGCGTGCGGATCGCCCGCGAGGAACATGTTGATGTCGCCGTGCACGACCGTGCCGTCCGGCCTCGCGTAGCTGCCGAACTGGAACCAGATGGGCACGTTCAGGAACTGGTGCAGGCCCACCACGAGCAGCGCCCGGTTGGCGACCCCGAACACTCCGGCGCCCCACGCCCCGATCGACCGCAGCCAGTGGCCGAAGCTCTCCAGGGCCCCGCCGATCGGCGGCCAGATCCACAGGCACAGCGCCGCGAACACGATCGCGACGAAGGCCATGATGATCGGCACCAGGCGTCGGCCGTTGAAGAAGCCCAGCCAGTCCACCAGCCGCGTGCGATGGAAACGGGCCCAGAAGAAGGCGGTCAGCAGCCCCATGACGATGCCGCCGAACACCCCCGGGTTCTGGAAGGTGAACGGCGTCACCGACCCCACGCCCGCGCCGACGCTCACCTGGCAGCCGACCTGAGGGATCGCCTTCGAACCGCCGGGGCACGCCTCGGGGAACTGGTGCAGCACGCCGTAATAGACGAGGAAGCCCGCCACCGCCGCGAGCGCGGTGGAGCCGTCCGACTTCCTGGCCATGCCGATCGCGACACCCACGCAGAACAGCAGCGGAAGACCGAGGGAGCCGTCGAGGAGGGCGCCGCCCGCGCCCGTCATGACCTTGGAGACGGCCGTCCAGCCCAGGCCGCCGGTCCCGAACAGTTCCGGTTGCCCCAGCCGGTTCAGGATGCCCGCCGCCGGCAGCACGGCGATCGGCAGCTGCAGACTGCGGCCCATCTTCTGCAGGCCCTGGAACAGGCGGTTCCAGCGCTCCCGCGCCGGTCCGGCCGTGCTGTCGGCGGGCGCGCTGTCGGCACTCATGGCGTCCTCCCGGCACTCGACCCGCACGCGGTTTGGCGACCGTCCCCCCTGTGGTGTAGACCAGTTGGCGGACGGTTCCGCTGTCGTGATCGCCATCATTCGGCACGTACGGCATGACCGCTCGCGAAGATGGGCCAACTGTGGGTTACTGCGACAAAGCGGTTCGGATCAGGGAGAAGGAACATGGCCAGCAAGGCTGAGAAGATCGTCGCCGGCCTCGGCGGTATCGACAACATCGAGGAGATCGAGGGCTGCATCACCCGGCTGCGCACCGAGGTGTCCGACCCCTCCCTGGTCGACGATGCCGCCCTGAAGGCCGCCGGCGCCCACGGCGTCGTCAAGATGGGCACCGCCGTCCAGGTCGTCATCGGCACCGACGCCGACCCCATCGCGGCGGAGATCGAAGACATGATGTGAGCCGCACCGGTTCACCCTCGAGGGGCTCTTCCCGACGCGGGAGGAGCCCCTTCCGCGTGTACGGCTAGGCTCCCTGCCATGTCTCGCATCGACGGCCGTACTCCCGAACAGCTCCGACCGGTCACCATCGAACGTGGCTGGAGCAAGCACGCCGAGGGCTCCGTCCTCGTCTCCTTCGGCGACACCAAGGTGTTCTGCACCGCCTCCGTGACCGAGGGCGTCCCGCGCTGGCGCAAGGGCAGCGGCGAGGGCTGGGTCACCGCCGAGTACGCCATGCTGCCTCGCGCCACCAACACCCGCGGCGACCGCGAGTCCGTCCGGGGCAAGATCGGCGGCCGTACCCACGAGATCTCCCGGCTCATCGGCCGCTCCCTGCGCGCCGTCATCGACTACAAGGCGCTCGGCGAGAACACCATCGTCCTCGACTGCGACGTCCTCCAGGCCGACGGCGGCACCCGCACCGCCGCCATCACCGGCGCCTACGTCGCCCTCGCCGACGCCGTCGCCTGGGCGCAGGGCAGGAAGCTGATCAAGGCGGGCCGGCAGCCGCTCACCGGAACCGTGTCCGCCGTCTCCGTCGGCATCGTCGGCGGCGTCCCGCTGCTCGACCTCTGCTACGAGGAAGACGTGCGCGCCGAGACCGACATGAACGTCGTCTGCACCGGCGACGGCCGCTTCGTCGAGGTCCAGGGCACCGCCGAGGCCGCCCCCTTCGCCCGCGAGGAACTCGACGCCCTGCTCGACCTCGCCGTCGGCGGCTGCGCCGAACTCGCCGCCCACCAGCGCACGGCGCTCGAGGCCACGCTCGCGACCCAGAAGTAAACGGCAGACAAAGAGAACGAGGAGGGCGCGGGCAACCCCCGCGCCCCCCTCGGCGTCCTAGGTCAGGAACGGACAGCCCATCAGGCGAGGGGAACACCGCCATGGCCGTCAGCCCACGCCGACGCCGTCTCACCGGAGCCGCCGCCGTGGCCCTCACCGCGCTCGCCGCCGGCCTCGCCACCGGCTGCGACAGCGTGAACAAGGCCCTGGACTGCGTGCAGACCGCCGACTCCATCGCCGACAGCGTCACCAGCCTGCAGCAGGCCGTGGAGAACGCCGCGAACGACCCCACCCGGGCGGACACCTCCCTGAACGCCATCGAGAACAACCTCGACAAGATCGGCGACAGGACCGACGACGTCGACGTCAACAAGGCGGTCGACGACCTGAAGAAGGCCGTGGGGAACGTCCGTACGGCCCTCAGGAACGGCGACCGGACGCCGGACGTCAGCCCGGTGACGGACGCGGCCGGCGAACTGACCAAGGTCTGCACGAAGTAACGCCCCCAAGGGGCGCGGGGGAGCGGCCGCCCCGCCCGGGCGCTCAGTACCCCCGACGCCGCTCCCGCTCCTCGCGGCGCTCCTCGCGCCGCGCCCGGAGCGACTCGTGCCGGGACTCCCTGCGCTCCAGCCTCTCCTGCCTGCGCTGCTCCTTCAGGCGGAGCCGCTCCGCGCGGGTGACCTTGCGTTCCACCGCGACCCCGCCCCAGAAGGCGAACCCTCCGACGACCACGCGCGGAGCGCCCGGCTCGGGCGGACCGTCGTCCCTCGGGTGGTCGAAGCCCCCCATGATGCCGATGCCCCGCACCACGACCTCGACCCCCGGCGGCACGATCACCTGCACCCCGCCCATGACCGCCACGCAGTTGATCACGACCTCGCGGTCCGCGAAGTCCGCCTCCCGCAGGTCGATCTCACCGCCGCCCATGACCGCGAAGCAGTTGAACTGCTTCGGCACCGTCCAGCGGCCCTTGCGCTGGAACCCCGACATGACGGCGACCGCACCCGCCGAGGATCCCTCGCCCCCCACGATCCTGTCGGCCCAACCACCGCCCCGGACCGGCTCCTTGACGAAGGACACCGGAGCGGGGGCCGGTGCCCCGCCGGCCGGCAGGTCACGCGTGAGCGGTGCCAGTTCGCCGTACGTGCGCGCCTTGTACGCCGCGTCCAGCCTCTCCTCGAACTCCCCCATGTCGAGCCGGCCCTCGGCCAGGGCGTCCCGCAGGACCTCGGCGACCCGCTCACGGTCGGCGTCGGACGCCCGGAGGTCCGGGACTGCGTCGTCGGTCATGACAGAAGCCTACGAGACCGCCTTCTCCTCGTACATCTTGGCGATGACGGCCTCGATGTCCGGCTCCCGCACCGACAGGTCCACCAGCGGATACTGCGCCGCGAGACACGCCACGAGCGGCGCCGCCGACTGCCCCGCCGGGAACGCCAGCCACTGCCGCGGCCCCTCCACCCGCACCACCCGCGCCGACGGCACCTCGACCGGCGGCAACTCCCGCTCCAGGTCCACCACCAGCGTCCGCTCGCTCTCCCCGGCCTCGTGCAGCCCCGCGAGCGGACCGTCGTACATCAGCCGGCCGTGGTCGATCACCATCACCCGCGAGCACAACTGCTCGATGTCCTGCAGGTCATGGGTGGTCAGCAGCACCGTCGTGCCCCGCTCCGCGTTCAACTCCCGCAGAAAACCGCGCACCTTCGCCTTCGACACCACGTCCAGGCCGATCGTCGGTTCGTCCAGGTACAGCACCTCCGGGTCGTGCAGCAGGGCCGCAGCGATGTCCCCGCGCATCCGCTGCCCCAGCGACAGCTGCCGCACCGGCACGTCCAACAGGGGTGCCAGGTCCAGCAGTTCGACGCACCGGTCCAGGTTCTCCCGGTAACGGGCCTCGGGGATCCGGTACATGCGGTGCGCCAGCCGGTAGGAGTCGATCAGCGGCAGATCCCACCACAGCGTCGTACGCTGCCCGAACACCACCCCGATCCGGTGCGCCAGCCGCCGCCGCTCCCGCGACGGATCGATCCCCGCCACCCGCAGCCGCCCCCCGCTCGGCGTGAGAATCCCCGTCAGCATCTTGATCGTGGTCGACTTCCCGGCGCCGTTCGGCCCGATGTACCCGACCATCTCCCCGCGCCCGACGGTGAACGAGAGCGAGTCCACCGCCCGCACCTCGCGCCGCTCCCGCTTCATGAACCCGGTCTTCCTGCGCACGGAGAAGACCTTCTCCACCCGCTCCAGTGCGATGAAGTCACTCACGACTAGCTCCCTGTGCTCCGGTACGAACGAAGTCCCGCCCGCCAGGCCAGCCCCGCCAGCGCACAGCACCCCACCGCCACCAGCGGCGGAGCGAACGCCGTCCACCGCGGCAGCCCCAGCGGATACGACCGCCCCAGCACGTAGGTCGCGGGCAGCCAGTTGACGAAGGCCAGCGGCAGCACGAACGTCACCCCGCGCACCAGCTCCTTCGCGAACACCGTCGGCGGATACTGCAGCAGCGTCGTCCCGCCGTAGGTGAAGGCGTTCTGCACCTCCGAGGCGTCCGACGCCAGGAACTGGAAGGCCGC
Organism: Streptomyces sp. NTD91; assembly: GCF_059510455.1. Taxonomy (NCBI): domain Bacteria; kingdom Bacillati; phylum Actinomycetota; class Actinomycetes; order Kitasatosporales; family Streptomycetaceae; genus Streptomyces; species Streptomyces sp. NTD91. Next base: position 134,846 of record NZ_JCAJZW010000017.1, on the reverse strand, counting down.
CCCCGCCACGAACACCGCGCAGAAGATCCCGCAGCCGCTCAGCACCATCACCGGCATCAGCAGCACCCGTAGCGGCGTCCAGTCGACGTCCAGTCGCACGAGCGCCCACCCCAGCACCAGCAGGCCCTGCGTCACCCGGCCCAGCCGGCGCAGCGCGAACTGGTCGGCCGCAATCTGTGCCAGCACCGGTGCCGGACGCACCAGCAGCGCGTCCAGCGTGCCGTCGCGCACCCGGCGCCCCAGCCGCTCCATCGACCCGATCACCAGGTCGGCCAGACCGAACGCCGTCCCCGACAGGCCGTAGAGGAACGCCACCTCGGGCAGCGACCAGCCGCCGAGCGCGTCCACCCGGGAGAACATCAGCAGGATCGCGACGAAGTCGAAGAACGTCACCGCGAAACTGCCGAACGTCGTCATCGCGAACGAGGCGCGGTACGCCATCGTGGACCGGATCCACATCCCGGCGATCAGCAGGTAGGCCCGCAGCCCCTCCCTGACCCGCCCCGCCTCACCCACCCTGGACCACCACCCGCCGCGTCGCCGCCGACTGCACCAGCCGCCCGGCGCCCAGCAGCACCACCGCCCATGTGCCCTGGAACACATACGTGCCCAGCGGATCACCGTTGCCGAGCAGGATCTCCGCCGGCGCCTGGAGCAGCGACGACCAGGGCAGGGCCCGTACGACCTCGCCCAGCGCCCCCGGGAAGACGTTCAGCGGCAGCAGCATGCCCGAGCAGAAATAGCCGACAAGCCAGGACATCTGCGACACACCCAGGCCGTCCAGCAGCCAGAACGCGCTCAGCGCCACCAGGTACCGCAGTCCGAACCCGACGATCATCGCGAGCAGCACGGCGACGAGGAAGGCGGCCCAGGTGCCCACGTCCGTCGGCAGGTACGCCGGGAAGAACAGCGCACCGAACACGAACGGCACGACCCCCCGCCCCAGCAGCTGGAAGAACGCCCGGCCCAGATCGGTGGCCAGCCACCACAGCTGCAGGTCGGCGGGCCGGTACAGGTCGATCGCCACGTCCCCCGTACGGATGCGTTCCATCAACTCGCTCTCGACGCCCCCGCCGCCGATCGCGAGCGTCGACAGGAACGCCTGCCCCAGCCACACATAGGTCACGACCTGTGCCTGGTCCCACCCGCCGAGGTGCGGCCGCTCGTCCCACAGCGCCCGATACGTGTACACGAGGATCAGGCCGAAGACCGTGTTCGTGAAGACCCCTGCCGCAGTGGCGGTGCGATACGTCGCGTACCGTCTGAATCCCCCCGCCGCGACGGCCGCGTACAACCGTCCCGCGCCCACGTCAGTCCACCTCCCGGGACCGCCCGACACCGAAGCGCAGGAGCCTAGTCCCGGGGCCCGGCGGCCGGCCACACAATTTCGTGCCCGAAGCGTGCTGGAATCCGGGAACGGAACGCCAGGTGCGTGAGTCTTCAGACTGGGGGCGCAGAAGCGTACGAGGCGTACGGGAACGTACGACGCGAAACAGGAGTCCGTGCACGACATGAGCGACGAGCCGCAGCCGCAGCAGCCGAACGAAGGCGTGCCGCCGAGAAAGCCGCTGCCGGCTGATGGGCCCGGTGACCCCGAAGGCCACGCGGCGGCCAGGACACCAGCCGAGCCGACCCAGCCGAAGGACACCACGGAGGAACCGATCAGCGAGGCGGAACCGGAGGGGCCGACGGCATCGGTGGGGCCCCGGGCCGAGGCGTCCGCTGCGACGGAGCGGACCGGGCGTGGCGACCGGGCCGAGCAGGGCGGTCGCGCTCGGGGGGCGGAGCTCGGCCGAGCGGGTGACGGCGCTGCGGGCCGGACCCGCTCCACCGAGGCGGGCTCGTCGGCCGAGGGGGACCCTTCGGCGGGCTTTTCGGCTCCGGACCGCACGGCATCCGTCGCCCGCGCCCGCCAGGCGGCTCGCGGTGGGCGGACGGAGCAGCGGGAGACGGGCGCGTCGAGCGGTGACATGGCGCCGAGCGGGGTGTCGGGCGTCCAGGCGGGCCCGCCGGCTCGCGGGGCATCGACGTCCGGCCCCGCCTCCGGCGCCGCCGATGGCGCGATCGGTGGCCGTGAGGTCCCGGGTGCCGGCAAGGGTTCGCCGGACCGAGGCGCGTCGGGTTCCGGCGGCGCTTCGGCGGCCGACCAGGCCTCGGCAGCCGTCAAGGGATCCGTGTCCGACGAGTCGCCGGCGGCCCCCGGGTCCGGGCGGTCCCCCGAGGACTCCAAGAAGCCACAGGTGCCGGCGGCTCGCGGCGACTCCGAGCAGGCTCGGCCGGCCGAGAGCACGCAGGTGCTCCGGCGAGTCACGGCGCCGTCCGGCAAGGCGGCCGGGCCCACGCAGGGCTCCGGTGAGACGGGGACGCCCGAGACCACCCAGGTCCTCAGGCGCGTCACCGCACCCCGAGCGACCGAGCCGGGCGACCCTGCCAGGACGCCGTCCGCCTCCCCGTCCGCCGAGCCGAACGCCACCGGTCGTACTCCTCGTGCCACCGGCCCCGACACCAGCCCCCGCGCCGCGCGCCCGGGTGGCGCTGCGAACCGTGCCGCCCGGGCGGCCGGTGCCGCCGGTGCACTCGGCGCCGCCGGCCTCGCGGCCGGTCAGGCATCCGCGGCCGGCCCCGCGGGCGCGCCCGGCGCGGCGCGTGCGGCCGGAGCAGCCACCCTCGGCCCCGGCACCACCACCGCCGGCGCCGTAGCCGCCCCCACACCCCCCGACGGTGAGCCCGCCGGAGGCGGCGGTGGCGGGAAGAAGGGGAAGCGGCCCAAGCGGACCGGGTGGCGGCGGATCATCCCGACCTGGCGCATGGTGCTCGGCACCTTCTTCGTCGGCGTGCTCCTGATCATCGGCCTGTTCTACCTCGGCTACTCCATGGTCAAGATCCCGCCCGCCAACGCCCTCGCCACCAAGCAGAGCAACGTCTACCTATACGCCGACGGCTCCCAGCTGGCCCGCGACGGCCAGGTCAACCGGGAGAACGTCAGCCTCGCGCAGGTCTCCAAGGACGCCCAGCGCGCCGTACTCGCCGCCGAGGACCGCGACTTCTACAGCGAGTCCGCGATCGATCCCAAGGCGATGATCCGCGCCGCCTGGAACACAGCGACCGGCAAGGGCAAGCAGTCCGGCTCGACGATCACCCAGCAGTACGTGAAGAACTACTACCTCGCCCAGGAGCAGACGCTCACCCGCAAGGCCAAGGAGTTCTTCATCTCGATCAAGCTGGACCGCAACAAGTCCAAGGACGAGATCCTCGAGGGCTACCTCAACACCAGCTTCTTCGGCCGCAACGCCTACGGCATCCAGGCCGCCGCCCAGGCCTACTACGGCAGAGACGCCAAGGACCTCGACCCGGCCCGCGCCGCCTACCTCGCCGCGCTCGTCAACGCGCCCAGCGAGTACGACGTCGTCGCCCACCCCGAGAACAAGGCCGCCGCCGTCGCACGCTGGAACTACGTCCTGGACGGCATGGTCAAGAAGGGCTGGCTCAGCGCGTCCGAGCGCGCCGGCATGAAGTTCCCGATGCCGAAGGAGCAGACCGTCTCCACCGGCCTGTCCGGCCAGCGCGGCTACCTCGTCGAAGCGGTCAAGCACTACCTGACCACCAACAACATCCTCACCGACGACCAGCTCGCCGCCGGCGGCTACCGCATCACCACCACCATCCAGAAGGCCAGGCAGAACGCCTTCGTCAAGGCGGTGAACGACCAGCTGGTCTCCAAGCTGGACAAGAAGAACAACAAGGTCGACAACTACGTCCGGGCCGGCGGCGCCTCCGTCGACCCCAGGACCGGCAAGGTCGTCGCCATGTACGGCGGCATCGACTACGTCAAGCAGTACACCAACGGCGCGACCCGCGGCGACTTCCAGGTCGGTTCCACCTTCAAGCCGTTCGTGTTCACCTCCGCGGTGCAGAACGGCTCGACCACCCAGGACGGCCGCACCATCACCCCGAACACCATGTACGACGGCACCAACGAGCGCCCCGTGCAGGGCTGGAGCGGCGGCGCCTACGCCCCGCAGAACGAGGACCAGAAGTCCTACGGCCAGATCACCGTCACGAAGGCGACCGACCTGTCCGTGAACGCCGTCTACGCGCAGATGGCCGTCGACGTCGGCCCCTCCAAGGTCAAGCAGACCGCCGTCGACCTCGGCATCCCCGCCGACACCCCGGACCTCCAGCCGTACCCGTCGATCGCGCTCGGCACCGCCACGGCCAGCGTCCTGGACATGGCGGAGGCGTACGCCACGCTCGCCAACCACGGGCAGCACGGCACGTACACGCTGATCGACAAGATCACCAAGGACGGCACGGACGAGGTCAAGCTGCCCGACCAGTCGGTCAAGCAGGCCGTTCCCCGGCAGGCCGCCGACACCACCACCTCGATCCTGCAGAGCGTGGTCGACAACGGCACCGCCACCGCCGCGCAGGCCGCGGGCCGCCCGGCGGCCGGCAAGACCGGCACCGCCGAGAACGACACCGCCGCCTGGTTCGCCGGCTACACCCCCGACCTGGCCACGGTCGTCTCGGTCATGGGCCAGGACCCGGTGACCGCCAAGCACATGCCGCTGTACGGCGCCCTCGGCCAGCCCCGCATCAACGGCGGCGGCCCGCCGACCCAGATCTGGGCCCAGTACACGCACGACGCCCTGCAGGGCACCCCGTCCTCCGACTTCGACCTCCAGCTGGAGCAGGGCGCGGACCAGCCGCAGCCGCCCAGCTCCGCCAACCCCAGCCAGCCGGTCACCACCGGCGGCCAGAACACCGGCGGCACCACCGGCACCCCCACCGGCGGCACCCCGACCGGTACCCCGACCACCGGCACCACCACCGGCACTCCCACCAACGGCGGCACGACCACCGGCGGTACGACCACCGGCGGCACCCCCACCACCGGCGGCACCACCACAGGCGGCGGCACCACCAACGGCGGTACGACCACCAACGGCGGTACGACCACCAACGGCGGTACGACCACCGGCGGCGGCACGACCGCCGGCGGCCAGACCACCGACGGCGGCACGACCGCCGGCGGCGGAACGGGCGGCGGTGGTACGACCGGCACGACCGCCGGAGCCGGAGGCGGCGACCCGGGCGCCTGACGCCCCCGTGCCCCTCCTCGGTGACCGCTGGTCGCCTTCGGTCCCACCACGGCGACCAGCAGCAGACACACGGAGAAGATCCGGGCGGCGGTGACCGGCTCACCCCAGCACCGCCATGCCGGGCACCGCCGCCCCGGCCGCCCCGATGTGCGCGGCCCTCGCCGCGGTGTGGCTCGCTTCGGTGGCCGCCCGCCAGGTCTGATCAGGAATCTCTGAACGGGGGTGCGTCGTCTTCGCCGGAAGGTCGGGGTCCCGGTACGGCGCGTCTCGTCGGGCTGACGCCCAAGTGGCAATGGAACGTAGAAGGGGCCGGTGACCACGGTCACCGGCCCCTTCTACCGCAACGGACTCACAGATACAGCCCGGTGGAGTCCTCCGACCCCTCGAAGCGGTCCGCGGCCACGGCGTGCAGATCGCGCTCACGCATGAGCACGTACGCCACACCGCGCACCTCGACCTCGGCCCGGTCCTCCGGATCGAACAGAACCCGGTCACCCGGCTCCACCGTCCGTACGTTCTGCCCGACCGCGACGACCTCGGCCCAGGCCAGCCGCCGACCGACCGCGGCCGTGGCGGGAATCAGAATGCCGCCCCCCGACCGCCGCTCGCCCTCACCGGTCTCCTGCTTGACCAGAACCCGGTCGTGCAGCATCCGGATGGGCAGCTTGTCGTGATGGGGGGTGCTGTGCTCGTTTCTGTTGGCGCTCACGCCTCGAACCTACCTGCCTTCGACCCGCTCGTCCGCGCCCGGGTCAGCCCTTGCGTCGCCGCGAGCCCATGGCCAGCAGCCCGACGACACCGACCGCGAGCAGCGCGACGGGCACGACCCGCGCCATCCGCAGCGCGCCCTCCTCGTCGACGAACTGCCCCCTGACCTCGCTCACCACCCGGTTGACCTGTACGTACGCCCGTCCGACGGTGTGATCGACATGGGCGACGACCTTCGCCTTCGCATCCCCGATGATCGTCTGCGGATGCACCCGCACCCCGATCTCGTCGAGCGTCTCGGCCAGCACTTCACGGCGGCGCTGGATGTCCGCCTCGATCTGCGCCGGGGTTCTGGTGTCCGCCGTCTCCGCCACCGTACGGCCTCCGAAGTCTGCCGAAGTCTCCTGATGCTGTCCCGGACAGTCTGTCAGCTTCTCCTCACGGCGCACCGCAAGGCCCCCCGGTTACGCTGGGCCGATGAGCGAGCGACTCCAGCCGGGGGACGTGGCCCCCGCCTTCACCCTCCCGGACGCCGACGGCAACGAGGTGTCCCTTTCCGCCCACAAGGGCCGCAAGGTCATCGTCTACTTCTACCCCGCCGCCCTGACGCCCGGCTGCACCAAGCAGGCCTGCGACTTCACGGACAACCTCTCCCTCCTGGCGGGCGCCGGCTACGACGTCATCGGCATCAGCCCCGACCCCCCGGAGAAGCTCGCCGAGTTCCGCGAGAAGGAGGCCCTCGAGGTCACGCTGCTGGCCGATCCGGACAAGAAGGTGACCGAGGCCTACGGCGCCTACGGCGAGAAGAAGAACTACGGCAGGACCTACATGGGCGTCATCCGCTCCACGGTCGTCGTCGACGAGGACGGCAAGGTCGAACGAGCCCTCTACAACGTCCGCGCCACGGGCCACGTAGCCAAGATCATCAAGGATCTGGGCATCTGAGCGCCCGAACCGTCTGCCGGCGGCTCGCACCGGAACGACCGGGTGCGAGCCGCTTTCTCTTCACCGTGCGTGCCCCTCCTTCAACCGGTTCGTTGCTCCGCACGGGCAACGAACGTCTGGTCGGAGACGGAGGGGGCGAAGCGGACGAGGGGTTCCTGTGCCCAACTGCCGTGCGACCGCCAACGGCTGGTGCCGAGGGGGCGGACGGTGAAAGGCGCAGCCCCGTACACTGGGCGAGGCGGAACGGCCTGAAGGTCGATTGCCCGTTCTGGAGCGGTCGTGGCGAAATAGGCGATACGCGCGGGTTTTAGGTGCCCGTGGGAGAAATCCCGTGTGGGTTCGAGTCCCACCGACCGCACACGTGAGGGGCCGCCTGTCCAGGCGGCCCCTCCCGCGCACTCAGCTCAGCAGCTCCCGCACCACGGGCACCAGCGCCCGGAACGCCTTCCCCCGGTGGCTGATCGCGTTCTTCTCCTCCGGGCTCAGCTCGGCGCACGTCCGGGTCTCGCCGTGCGGCTGGAGGATCGGGTCGTAGCCGAAGCCGTTCGTCCCGGCGGGGGTGTGGCGCAGGACGCCCCGCAGTTGGCCCTCGACGACCCGTTCCCGGCCGTCCGGCAGTGCCAGGGCCGCCGCGCAGGCGAAGTGGGCGCCCCGGTGTTCCTCGGCGATGTCGGCGAGCTGGGCCAGGAGGAGGTCGAGGTTGGCCTTGTCGTCGCCGTGGCGGCCGGCCCAGCGGGCGGAGAAGATGCCGGGGGCGCCGCCCAGGACGTCGACGCAGAGGCCGGAGTCGTCGGCGACCGCCGGGAGGCCGGTGCACTGGGCGAGGGCGTGGGCCTTGAGCAGGGCGTTCTCGGCGAAGGTGACGCCCGTCTCCTTGACGTCGGGGATGTCGGGGTAGGCGTCGGCGCCGATCAGCTCGTGGGGGAGTCCGGCCTCGGCGAGGATCGCCCTGAGTTCGGTGATCTTTCCGGTGTTGCGGGTGGCGAGGATCAAGCGGGTCATGCCCGCCACCCTATTGCGGCCTCCGTACCTACAGTTCCGCCTGGCCCGCGCCCTGGAGCGTGCCGAGGTCGAAGATCCTCGCCATCCTGGCGAAGCCGAGGTCGCCGGGGTGGAGGTGGTCGCCGGAGTCGTAGTCGGGGCGGAGGCGTCGGGGGGCGTAGGGGTCGCGGAGGGCCCTGTCGAAGTCGACGACGGCGTCGTACACGCGGCCGGAGCGGATCTGCGCGTTGACCCGTCGCCGGACCGCTTCCCGGGCCGGGGTCCAGCCGCGGTGGCCCTCGAAGGGCATGAGGGTGGCGCCGACGGCCTTCAGGCCGTGGGCGTGGGCGTCGCGGACGAGGGTGCGCAGACCGGTGACGATCCTGTCGGGGTCGGCGAGGCGGGGGTTGTGGAGGATGTCGTTGACGCCCAGGTCGATGACGACGACCTTCACGTTCGGGTGGGACAGCGCGTCGCGCCCGAAGCGGCCGAGGCCGCTCTGGTTCTCGGCCGGCCGGCCGAGTCCGTCGGTGAGGACCTGGTTGCCGCTGATGCCCTCGTTGACGATGCTGCAGCGCGGCACCCGGCGTCCGCTCTCGACGGCGGTGCGCAGGCGGCCGGCGAGGATGTCCGGCCAGCGGCGGTCGGCGCCGATGGTGGAGGTGATGCCGTCGGTGATGGAGTCGCCGAGGACGACGACGGTGCCGTCGGCCTCGTTGCTGAGGACGTCCAGGCCGGTCAGGTAACGCCAGTAGGCGGTCTGCCGGGTGTAGGGGATGCCGGTGGCGTCCTCGGTGGCGTCGCCCGCGGCGAGGTAGGAGATCTGCCGGGCGTGCGGGTGGTAGGTGACGGGTCCTGAGGGGGTGGGGGAGTAGGTGGTGACCAGGACGTCGCTGTCGTGGGGCAGGGCGAGGCGCACGGCGTCGCTGACGGCCTGTTCGCCGGCGGGTATGACGACGGTGGTGGAGCCGTTGAAGGTGAGGCGGCGCACGGAGTCCGGCTCGGCGGCGGCGGTGCCGTCGCCCGCGGAGAGGGCTATGGAGGCGTGCGTGACGGTCAGCGGGGTGTGGCCGTAGAGGTTGGACAGCGTGATCCGGGCGCTCGTACCGCCGGTGCTGGTGTGGACGATGTTGCGGACGGAGTGGCCGGCGAGGCCTTCGGTCTCGGTGCCGGGTTCGCCGCCGACGGGGGCGGTGGACCAGGCACCGACCCAGGTGCCGGTGGAGACGGGGGCGGCGGAGGATCCGCGGTGGGGACGGTCGTCGGTGAGGGTGCCGCGCGGGGTGCCGTCGTCGGCGGCCACGGTGAGGTAGATGACGGCGGAAACGGCCAGGACCAGCGCGACGAGTGCGCTGAGCACCGCATAACCATGACGCTTGGTCATGCTTGTGTTGTTCTCCTCGGGGATGGGAGCCCGAGGCTCCGATCTGGGTGAGCCCATGATGCGTCATGGGCGGGGGAGAGCTGTCAGGAACCTGTCCGAGCCCCCGTTCCGTCAGACGCCGGGAACTCTTGTTCCGTTCCGGGAGTCGGTCAGGAAGGGACAATTGGGGGCGGGATCACCGGATGTGATCACCGACCTGGTCACTGACGTGATCGTCGGACGTGATCATCGTACGGCCGAGCTGAACGGGTGGAGCTGATGGGACCTACGGAGACCGGGACGGCGCCGGCGCGGGGTGTGTCGTACCGGACGATGACGGCCTTCACCCCGGCCGACGAGGAGCGCCGGCGCGGGGTGCGGCGGATGAAGCTGACGGCGACGGCCATGCTGCTGTTCGTGGCGGTGGTCTATGTGCTGGCCAAGGTCGCCGCGCACGCGGGGGCGGGGGAGTGGGCGGGTTTTGTGGCGGCCGCGGCGGAGGCCGGCATGGTGGGCGCGCTGGCCGACTGGTTCGCCGTGACGGCGCTGTTCCGGCATCCGCTGGGGCTGCCCATTCCGCACACCGCGATCATCCCCACGAAGAAGGATCAGTTGGGTGTCTCGCTGGGCGAGTTCGTGGGGGAGAACTTCCTGTCGCAGGACGTCGTACGGCAGCGGTTGCGCGCGGTCGGCATCGGCAGCCGGCTGGGGGGGTGGCTGGCCGAGCCGGAGCACGCGGACCGGGTGACGGCGGAGCTGGCGACGGCGTTGCGCGGCGCGCTGACGGTGCTGCGCGACGCGGACGTGCAGGCCGTGGTCAGCGAGGCGATCACGCGGCGGGCGAGCACACAGGAGGTCGCGCCGGGCATCGGGAAGATGCTGGAGAAGATCGTGGCGGACGGCGGGCACCGGCGGGCGGTGGACCTGGTGGTGGCGCGTGCGCACGACTGGCTGGTGCTGCACCGCGACGACGTGATGGTGGCGGTGGAGGGCGGTGCGCCCGGCTGGACGCCGCGGTTCGTGGACCGGAAGGTCGGCGAGCGGGTCTACCGGGAACTGCTGCGGTTCGTGACGGAGATGCGGGACATGCCCTCGCATCCGGCGCGCGGCGCGCTGGACCGTTTTCTCACCGATTTCGCCTCCGATCTGCAGTCCGACTCGGACACCCGGGTGCGGGTGGAGCGGCTGAAGGGTGAGGTGCTGGGCCGGGGCGAGGTGCAGGATCTGATCGCCTCGGTCTGGACGGCCGTACGGTCGATGGTGGTGGCGGCGGCCGAGGACGAGCGGAGCGAGCTGCGGGTGCGGGTGCGGGCGGCGCTGCTGTCGCTGGGTGCGCGGATGGCGACCGAGCCGAAGGTGCAGGGCAAGGTCGACAGCTGGGTGGAAGGCGCGGCCGTGCATGTGGTGACGACGTACCGCAAGGAGATCACCTCGCTGATCACGGACACGGTGGCGGGCTGGGACGCGGAGCACACGACCCGGAAGATCGAGGCGCACATCGGCCGCGATCTGCAGTTCATCCGGATCAACGGCACGGTGGTGGGGTCACTGGCGGGACTGCTGATCTACACGGTGACGCGGACGCTGGGCGCGTAGGGCCGCTTCCGACTGGTTCCGCCGGTCGGGGGCACCCGTTGTGGCGTCCCCCGCAGTCACCGTTGCCGGGGGGACGTCCTTCGAGGAGGAGGGAGCCCATGAGCGCAGCCGAGGCGTCGTCGCCGGGCATCGCAAGGCCCGAAAAGACCGGCAGGACGATCACCACCGACATTCCCGCGCGGCTGGACCGGCTGCCCTGGTCCCGCTGGCACTGGATGATCGTGATCGGTCTCGGGACGGTGTGGATCCTGGACGGCCTGGAGGTCACGGTCGTCGGCAACATCGCGAGCCGTCTGGCCGAGCCGGGCAGCGGGGTGTCGATCACGTCGAGCCAGATCACCGGTGTGGCCGCCGCGCTGTATGTGGCCGGTGCCTGTTCGGGCGCCCTTTTCTGGGGGCGGCTGACCGACCGGTTCGGCCGCAAGAAGCTGTTCATGATCACTCTGGCGGTGTATCTGGCGGCGACGGCGCTCACGGCCGTCTCCTGGGAGGCCTGGTGGTTCTTCCTGTTCCGCTTCCTGACCGGGTTCGGTGTCGGCGGTGAGTACGCGGCGATCAACTCCGCGATCGACGAGCTGATCCCGGCGCACTACCGCGGCCGGGTGGACCTGATCATCAACGGCAGCTTCTGGCTGGGCGCGATGGGCGGCTCACTGCTGTCGATCGTCGCCCTGAACACCGATCTCCTGGCGAAGAACGTCGGCTGGCGGCTGACGTTCGCCCTCGGCGCCCTCCTGGCACTGGTCATCCTCCTGGTACGGCGGCATGTCCCGGAGAGTCCGCGCTGGCTGCTGATCCACGGCAGGGACCGGGAGGCGGAGGAGATCGTCTCCGGGATCGAGCAGCGGGTGGAGCGGGAGAAGGGGGTAAGGCTGCCCGAGCCGCGGGGCGAGCTGGAGATCCACCAGCGCAAGAGCGTGACGTTCCTGGAGATCGCGCACACGGTGTTCGCCCGGTACCGCAGGCGCGCCGTGCTCGGCTTCTCCCTCTTCATCGGCCAGGCGTTCCTCTACAACGCGATCACCTTCGGCTTCGGCGCGATCCTGACCAAGTTCTTCGACGTGCCCTCGGACCACACCGGTTACTACTTCGCGGTGATCGCCGTCGGCAACTTCTGCGGCCCGCTGCTGCTGGGCAAGCTGTTCGACACGGTGGGCCGCCGGGTGATGATCTCCTCTACCTACCTGCTCTCGGGCCTGCTGCTGTTCGGCACGGCGTGGCTGTTCGGCCGGGGCGCGCTGAGCGCGGGCACGATGACGGCCTGCTGGTGCGTGGTGCTGTTCTTCGCCTCGGCGGGCGCGTCGAGCGCGTATCTGACCGTCTCGGAGATCTTCCCCATGGAGACCCGGGCGATGTCGATCGCCTTCTTCTACGCCCTCGGTACGGCGGCCGGCGGCGTCAGCGGTCCGCTGCTGTTCGCGGACCTCACGGGCACGGGCAGGGTCGGTGACACGGTCCTGGCGTTCTCGATCGGCGCGGCCCTGATGTGCGCGGCGGGCCTGGTCGCGGCCGTGCTGGCGGTACGGGCGGAGCGCCGCTCCCTGGAGGACGTCGCCCGCCCGCTGACGGCGGTGGCGAGCCGGGCCAAGGCGGCGACGCGGGGGGCGCGGGGGCCGGGCGAGGGCCCCGCGACACCTCCGGCGGCGAGCACGCCGTAACCGGGCCGGGACGGTGTCCGGCGCCGGTGGTGGATCCGGGCCGGACGATCATCAGGACGGTCACGGTGGCCCAGGTTCAGGCCTTGCGCCACCGGTTCAGGCCCTGCGGTCGGCGACGGCCCAGGAGGCGAGGGCGACGGCGCCGGCGACACCGAGGACGGACGGCCAGGCGCCGATCTTCTTGGCCAGCGGGTGGGATCCGGCGAACGCGGCGAGGTACGCGACGCTCAGTGCGCCGGCGGCCTTGCCGCCGGCCTGCGCGCGCCACTGCTGGGCGGCGGCGGCCCCGGCGACGGCCAGGACGGCCCCGCCCAGCTGCCGCTTCCTGGTCCAACGGGCGACGCCGTACCCTCCGACGAGCCCGGTCGCGGCGACGACTGCACTGGGAACCCTGGCCACGACAGCCTCCTCTTTCTCCACTTTTGCACTGTGTCCGAGTTCGAGGCTAACGCGCAGTCGACCCCGGCCCCCCAACCTGAGTCGAGGCTTGTCAAGTTTCCGGCGGAGAGTTATATAAGAAGGCGTAGGGCATCGCACACCGGCCCCTGACGAGAGGAGTGACCTGTGATGCTCATGCGCACCGACCCCTTCCGCGAACTCGACCGCCTCACGCAGCAGTTCTTCGGAGAAGCCGCGCGTCCGGCCGCGATGCCGATGGACGCCTACCGCGCCGGGGACGACTTCCTGGTCCACTTCGACCTGCCCGGCATCGACCCCGAGTCGATCGAACTGGACGTCGAGCGCAACGTCCTCAACGTCCGCGCCGAGCGCCGCAGCCCGGCGCCCCAGGACGCGGACATGCTCGTGGCCGAACGCCCCACGGGCACCTTCACCCGCCAGCTGTTCCTCGGTGAGACCCTCGACACGGACCGTATCGACGCGTCGTACGAGGCCGGCGTCCTGACCCTGCGCATCCCGATGGCCGAACAGGCCAAGCCGCGCCGCATCCAGATCACGGGCGGCGGCGCGGACCGCAAGGAGATCAGCGGCTGACGGCGGAACCGCCGGCCGGCTGACGACACCGCGCGTCCCGGACTCGCAGCGAGCCCCGGGACGCGCCGCCCTGCGCGGAATCCGGCTGCCACCACTCGGGCCACCCGGCCACGCGTTGGCCCGAATCGCACCCGTGACAACAGCAGAAGGGGGTATTCGGGGTCCACCCGATACCTCACGGCGTGACCAGCCGATCCCATGGATCCGCCCATCCGCCGAAGTATCGAAGCGCCCGGAGGAGGAGCCACCACGATGACCGTGACGACCCCGCAGCCGAGAACGACGATCCCGGCCCCGTCCCCCCTGGTCACCCGCGACCGCGACACCGACACCACACGCTGGCACGAACTGACGGAGAAGGTGCGCGAGGCGGGCCAGTACACCACGAGAGCGGAGGCGGAACGCGTGACCCGCGTCGTCCTCTCGGCCCTGGGCGGCCATGTGACCGGCGACGAGCGCGTGGCCCTCGCCCAGGCCCTCCCCCGAGAGGCGGGCCGGGTGATCGCCTCCCAGATCCCCGCGACCCACCCGCTCACGGCCCGGGAGTTCGTCGACTCGGTCGCCACCCGCATCGAGGGCGCGACGCCCGCGACGGCCCGCTGGGACGTCAGCTCGGTCCTCAGCACCCTGGCCGACTGGCTGGGCGACCCCCTGACCACCCGCCTCCTCACCCAACTCCCCCCGGGCTACGCCCTCCTCTTCGGCCGCGCGGACCTGGCGGCGACGGCCTGACGGCCAACGCGGGCGCCGCACGCCCCCGTGCGGCGCCCGCGCGCCACCGACGGCGAGCTCGACACGGCCGCCGGTCACACCGTGTCCCTTCCTGAGACAGGACACGGCAGCTCAGGCTTCGAACGGTTCGGAGAACAAGCCACCACCGCGAGCGACAGGTACAAGGGCCGCTCAAGGTAGAACCCCAACGACACATCACCCCCCGAGCCCAGCTGTTCCGCAGCGGAGTCGACGAGCAGGGCGAGGTCCATGAAGTCCCGATACCGTTCGGACGCAATTCGAGGCGCGTACTCGGCCACGCACGCGCCGACCCACCCGGCGGCATCCTGGGCCTCTTCCCATGTGCCACGCACCAGGGACCGCGGTTTCACAAGCCAGTAGGCCGTCTCCAGGGGAGGAAGATCCACGGTCGGAAAGGCGGCCGCCACCTCCCGGTAGCGCTCGACCAGCTCAGGCCTGCACCCGGCCGGTGGGGGCTCGGGATGCGGAGGCCGCCGTAGTGCCTCCCGGTCGAAACGCTCTTTCGCTCCCACCCACACATAGCCGTGGTGATGCACCAGTCATTCCTGTCGGGCGCCGATGGACGAGCGGGACCGGTCCCCGGCTTCCCGCGAAAGCCGGGGACCGGTCGGTAAGGATCAGACGGACAGCCCGAACCGCGCCGGATCGATGCCGGCCACGGCCAACTCCTCCGTCGTGAAACGCAGCGGCTCCACATCCGGCCGCTTGCTGTCACCCAGGGCCCAGGCGTCGTCGCCGATCCGCGCGAGCGTCACGCACCCCTCGGTACAGGGCCCTCCGCAAGCCTTCACGAAGGAGGCCCCGCTGATGTCGAGCCCATACAGCTTGTTTCCGTCCAGCATCACTGCACCTTCCTGCTCAACTGATCACGGCCAAGACTGACCGCAGCCGCCCGGATGGGCGGGAGTTCGTGGTAGGGAGGCCGACGTCTCAGCGCCCGGAGCCCGTACCGCGTACGTTGCACCGCCGGCACTGACACGGCGGCCACTCCGCAGTGATCAACGGTGGAAGATCATCGGTGGCGAACACGACACGCTCGGGTCCCCAGCTCTTACCGGAGTCCTGAGAGACACGCATGGTCATGAGCGGGCGGTCGGCAACGTCTCGTAGCGGAACCGCCGTGCCCTCGGCCCGTACCCGCCGGGACATTGGCTGGGCGCAGCTGTGCGCATCACCAGTCGCTCTGTCCATAGCCTCTTGCGTTTCCAAAGAGCCACCTCCCGTGCTGGGCTCCGGTCGAGCACCTGCTCCAGCGTTCAGCAACGCAGCGGCACCATCCAGGACTTGTACAGGTCGGGAAAAGGACCTCAATAGGACTCTTATCAATCCGTGTGAGGGAAGCAACGCCTGAGAGAGGACTAAGTGTGGGAGTGTTGAACGAGCAAGAGCAGGAGGTGTCCACGTGTCCAGGCCCACCGGGAACATCCGACTCAAGGCCGCTCGAGTAGCTACCGGCTTCAACTCCCAGCAAGATCTGGCGGACGCACTGACCAGGCATGCAGAGAGCATGGGCCTACGAGGACTCTCTGTCGGTGTACGACAAGTCCGCCGCTGGGAGTCGGACAGTCCGCCGTGGCCGCAGCCGGACTGCCAGCGGGTACTTGTTCACCTGCTGGGCCAAAGCATGGAAGCACTCGGGTTCACGCCTCCTTGGGGCGCTGACGGTCCGCAGGGCGCGGAGCCCACCCGGCGCGCCGTCGTCGCTGGGGGCGCGGCCGCTCTGGGCGTGACAGCCATGCCTCGTCGAGCCGCCGCCACGCCGCAGCCGTCAACGGCAGGCATCGACTATCAGGCAGTCACCCGATCTCACCGAAGGCTCTACTGGTCCGTCGCCCCGCCCCAACTCCATCCCGCGGTCGTCGCTCACGCCCGACTGGGATGCGCCTTGCTGCCTGACACCTCGGACTCGACACGTCGGACGGTCGCGAACGCGCTGGCTGAGACATACCTTCTGGCGGGGCGGATCGAGTTCTTCGACCTCCGTGAGCCCGGTGCCGCCGATGCCACTCTCCTCTCGGCGCTGCAAGCCGCCGCCGAGGCAGAGGACCCGTTGCTGGGCTCGGCGATTCTCGCGCACATGGCGTTCGTGCCGGGCTGGGCGGCGGACCGTCACGGAGCCCTGGAGCGGATGACAGCCGCACGGACATACGCCCGACGCGTCCCGGCGTCAGCCGAGTTCCTCGCCTGGCTCGACGCGGTGGAGGCCGAATGCGAAACCCGGTGCGGCAACACGCGTACCGCTCTCCACCTCATCGGACACGCCGAAGACGTCCTGGCAGGCGGTAACGAACATCCATCGCCGGAGTGGATGGACTGGTTCTCCCCAGCTCGCTTGGCCGCGTTCAAGGGAAACACCCAAGCGATCGCGGGACACCTCCCGCAAGCCCGTGAGAGCCTGCTCCAAGCCCTGGCCGCGATGACAGCGGCCGAGGACAAGCAGCGCTCGGTGGTCTACGGCGACCTGGCCGCGGCGGAAGCGGCCTCGGGCAATCCGGAGCAGGCCTGCGAGTATGCGGGTAAGGCTTTGGATCAGCTAGCCGTCACCTGGTACGCCACCGGCATGGATCGAGTGCGAGAAGCCCGCCGTGCGCTGGCGCCGCACCAACATGAGCGCTGCGTTCGTGATCTCGACGACCGACTGTACGACTGGTCGACGACGCTCAGCGCACTGAGCCGTTGAAGTCTTCGACGGCTTCTGACAGTTCGAGCAAACTCTCGACTCGGAAGGTTGGCAACTCTCGGGCCTCAGAGGAGTCCCACTGAATCGTCGCCCAGGGGCCGCGATGCACGAGTGCCGTGCGCATACCCGCCTGGCGCGCCGGGCGGATGTCGTTGTCGCAGCGGTCCCCGACGTAAAGGATCTCGCCGACACCGTAGGGCACAGCCTCAGCAACCCGCTTGAAGAACTCGAGGTCAGGCTTGCTGGCATCCCAGTCGTCAGAGGTGCCGATCAGGTCGACGTCGCTTGAGAACAACTGACGCAGAATCCGCCCGGCACGCACGGTCTGGTTCCCGGCGATGCCGAGCCACAGGCCCTCGGCGCGGAGCCGCGCGAGCGCCGGGCGAACATCGGCGTACAGATCCTCTTCCCCGAACGTCTCCGGTTGCCCCGCGGCGGCCCGCTTCTCCCGCTCCTCGTAGAGATCGAACCCCGGCCGGAACTCCTGGAAGACGTCCCTGTAGTCCCGCCCCTGAGCGATCACAGCGCCGAACATCGCATGGAACGTGTGCCGAGGCACCCCCAGCCAGTCCGCCCAGGTGCCGTACTCCCGAGTCTCGTCCACCAGGCACTCACCGACGTCGAAGACGACTGCGCGAATCATGTACCGCAGCATAGACAGTCACACGAGCCAGCGCCGCGGCCACGGTGGCGCTGGCCCTTGCAATGGGCCGCGCGGCTTACTCGCCAGTAACTTCCTCGATTTGCCGTACTACCGAGTCTTTCCGCGCCAGAAGGAAGGCCGGAGTAGCGAAGCAGCCTGTGATGGTTCCGGACTTCCAAACCCGCTGCCCTAAGGTCAGCTCCCTGTGATGGCCGAGTACGTCCAGACGTCCGCCGGTAGTTCGTGCTTCAGGCGCCAGGTGATCGCCATCGGCCTGCTGCCGGTGTGGCTCTCGTAGGTGGCTGGGCCTAGGAGCATCCACGGCTGAGACTTTCCTATGTCGGTCTCTTTGTAGCGCCGCATGAAGAGCAGGACGTGACTGCCGCGCTCCCTGTGGTGCTCGTAGCGCAGGCCAGTGGGGGAGTTGGCGGCGGTCGAGTTCTGCGACTCCCAGTGGAAGAGCGTTGGGCTCAACGCGTAGTCCTTGTAGCGGATGGTGGGCGAGAAGTCCTTCTCGTTCTTTTCGAGGGTGATGAGGAGCGCGTCGGTCTTCAACTCCTCCACCCACTGCACGCCCTGCGCGAAGGTGCGGGGCATCTGGCCACCGAAGCGGGCTACGCCGAGCGCGGCGAGGATTTCGGAGCGGTTGTAGGCGCTGTGCACCTTCAGCGGGACATGACTGAGCGGGCCGGAGAGCCGGAGGGGGACATGGTCGGCCTGCTCGATGACGTGTGTGAGCACCTGCCGTAGCTCGTCACGGAACACTCGCTGCTCCTTCAGCGATTCCAGACCCTCCTGGAAGCTGGTAAAGCCGCCTGCGTTGTCCCAGAGGTTGAAGAAGAACATGCGGGCGTACGACTGGTCGGTGGGACCAAGTTCATCGTAGGCAGGAGCGTCGTCCTGGAGGAGGCGGAGGTAGGCCTGCGCGCGCTCCGGGTCGTCAACGTGCAGGAAGGCGTGAACCCGCTTGAGCAGCGCGGCTTCTCCAGCGGGTGCGGGTTCATCGATCAGGGCTGCGCGGCGCAGCACTGCTGTCCAGGAGTTGTCGCTCCTGTACAGCTCCTTGATCTCCCGGCGGCTCTCCCGAAGGTAACTGGCGAGGCGGGGCGTGCCGTAGGCCTTGACCTCCTTCACCAGTGTCTTCACCGTGGCGCCCAGTTGGGTCCGGATGTTGTCGATGACGAGGTCTTTCGACTTGCCCTCCAGGATGATCTGGCAGCCCGACGGCAGCTGGGGGAAGTCGTGCGCGATGTGATCAAGGAGTCGGTTCCGCGAGAGATCGGTCATGGCGCGGAACTGTTCCTCGAAGCGGAACTCGGCGCGGTGCTGCCCGATGAAGTCGAGGACGGTGAGCACGGGCTTCGATTCAGTGCGCCGCAGTCCCCGGCCCAACTGCTGGAGGAAGACGGTGGCGCTGTTGGTGGGGCGCAGAAGGAGCAGCGTGTCGACGTCAGGGATGTCGAGTCCCTCGTTGAACAGGTCGACGGAGAAGATCACCTGGAGCTTTCCGTCACGGAGGTCGGACAAGGTCTGGGAGCGCACTGCGGAGGGCGAGTCGCTGTCGAGCGCCACTGCCGCGAAGCCGGCCTCTCGGAAGAAGTCCGCCATGAAGTGGGCGTGTGCCTTGGTCACGCAGAAGCCCAGCGCCCGCATGGCACCGGGGTTGGAGACCTTGTCCCGGATCTGCTTCACCACGATCCGGGCGCGCGCGTGGTTGCCCGTGTAGAGGTTGCCGAGTTCCTGATCGGCGTACGAACCCTTCTGCCAGCCGAGATTCGTCAGGTCCGTGCCGTCGGGGATGCCGAAATAGTGGAAGGGGCAGAGGAGGTCGTTCTCCAGGGCCGCCCAGAGCCGCATCTCGGCAGCGATCCGGCCCTCGAAGAACTCGTCCTGGACATTGAGGCCGTCCATCCGCTCAGGGGTGGCCGTCAGGCCCAGCAGCTCCTTCGGCGTGAAGTGGTCGATCACACGCCGATAGGTGGTGGCGGTGGCGTGGTGGAACTCGTCGATGACGATGACGTCGAAGTGTTCGCGCGCCAGTTGCTCAAGACGCTGCACGTTGAGCGATTGGACGCTGGCGAAGACGTGGTTCCACTCGCGCGGATCCTGTCCTGCGTGGAGCAACTCCCCGAAGGAAGCGTCGTCCAGCACCTCCCGGTAGGTGCGCAGGGACTGCTTGAGGATCTCCTTGCGATGGGCCACGAACAGCAGCCTCGGTCGGGCGCCCTCCGCCTTGCGGCACAGACCGCGGTAGTCGAGGGCGGCCATCACCGTTTTTCCAGTGCCGGTCGCTGCGACCAGAAGGTTGCGATGCCGACCGCGGATTTCCCGCTCGACGGTGAGCCGCTCCAACATGTCCCGCTGGTGGGGATAAGGGCGTACCTCGAGACCGGAAAGGCTGATCTTCAGGTCCGTGCCTGGACTGGTGCCACTGGCTTGGGCCAGCGCTTCATCGAGGCGGGCGGCGTGGAGGTCGGGGTCGTACGTCTCGAAGGCGGTGTCGTTCCAGTACGCGTCGAAGGTCGCCTCAAACTTGTTCAGCACGGCCGGTGTCGCCACGGATGACAGCCGTACGTTCCACTCCAGCCCATCGAGCAGTGCAGCCTTCGAAAGGTTGGAACTGCCGACGTACGCCGTGTCGAAGCCCGTCTTGCGCCTGAACAGCCAGGCCTTCGCGTGCAATCGAGTGGAACGGGTCTCGTAGTTGACCTTGACGGTGGCGCCGAAGTCGCGGACCAGTCGGTCGAGCGCGTGACGGTCGGTGGCGCCGATGTAAGTGGTCGTTATGACACGTATCGTCACTCCCCGCTCGCTCGCGGCGCGCAGTGAGTCTCCCAGGACCCGAAGGCCGTACCACTTCACGAACGCGCACAGCAGATCAATACGGTCTGCCGTAGCCAACTCGGCCCTGAGTTCGGAGCCCAGGCTGAGGTCCTCAGGGGAGTTGGTGATGAGCGACGTCTCGGACAGCGGCGTTAAGGGGCGCAACGCGTACACGCCCGGAGCCTCCTGCCTGGCGAGAGTCAGAAGCTGGCGAGGACCCTCGATGATGGAGCTGACGGCCTCGGCTTCGCTCGACTCTGGAGTGCGTGTAGCGGCCAGTGCATCGAGGATGCGGTTCGCGACTTTGACACGGTCCTGGGCTGGGACTTCAGCCAGCCTTCGGCCGACAGCTTCACCGATGTGTCGGGCCAGGACGTGGGGAGCGGACTCCGGGCTGACCTCGGCATCGATGGTTTTCCAGCCAGCTGCTTCGAATCGCGCCAGCTCGTCGCGTACGTCATCCGTGATCAACTTCTCGTAGACGCCAGCGATCGGCTCTGGCCGGCCCATAGGTTCCGACATGACCGCTCCCCCCTGATCCTTCGTGATGCGCAGGCGCCCCCTACACGCCGACAAGGATCAGTTCTAGCAGCAACCACTGAGAGACGGAGGCTGCGTTTATTCAGTATTCAGTTGCCGGGGTTCTGCAGCGAACGCTGGGAAGCCGCCCGCTTCTCCGCACTGTTGTGCTTCCGCGGCCCGCCTCAAGGGCGCTCCCGTTCCGCTGCGCTCCACTCGCGCGTCGGCTGTGCCGATGGCCGTGCGGCCACCCTTGACCCGGGCCGCTCCAGCACGGGGATGAAGCGAGCGGGCGGCCCGGCAAGGCTGGGGCCAGGCGGGTGGCCCATCGGTGGGTCGGAGACGCAGCCGGAGTCAGGGGGGCGTCGGGTGGGGGGCGGCACGCCGGGCCGGACTGGCGGCCGGCGGAGGAGATGTCGTGGTGGGGGGCCGGGTCATGCGCCGTGGCAGCCCTCATAGGCCTGAGCCGCCCCGCACCAGCACTCCGCCCCCCTCCCCGGTGGCCAGGCCACCGCGCGTCCCCGCGCCGCCAGTGTCGTCGCGTACTGCGGCAGCAGCGTCGCGTCCGCCGGGGAGGAGCCCTCCGACGCGGCGAAGGCCTCGTACGACGGGACCGTGCCCGTGACGATGCCCAGGTTGGGGGTGCCCGAAGAGGACAGCTCGCGCAGGGAGGACTCTATGGTCGCGAGGTGGGCCTCGTGGGACGGGTACTCGGAGGTGAGGGTGGGGTACGCGGCGAGGAGTTCCGACAGTTCCGTCGCCGGCCAGTGCAGGACCGCGACCGGGAACGGGCGGGAGAGGGCCTCGCGGTAGGCGCCCAGTTCGGCTCGGAGACGGGAGATCTCCGCTGCCAGTTCCGCCGGGTTGTCCGAGCCGAGGGACCAGACGCGTTTGGGGTCGTGGAGTTCGTCCAGTGACACCGGGGAGGTGTGCAGGGTGTCCGCCAGGGTGTCCCAGTCGTCGTGCGGGAGGCCGCGCATGCGGCGGACGCGGTGACGGCCGTGGAGGAGGGGATGGGTGGCGGCAGGGGGCCCCTCGCCGGCCGGCAGGAGGAGGCGCGCCGCCTCCGTGAACGTCTCCTCCGCCGCCTCCAGCTCGTCGTGCGACTCCAGTGACTCCGCGATGATCACCCAGGGGGCCGGGTCCCGGGGGGCCGTCGTGCGGATGCCGTCGATGATCGCCCGCGCCTCGGCCTCGTGGTCGTACTCCCAGAGGTTGGAGGCCTTCAGGGCGCGCACCAGTGCGGGGTTGTCCAGGCCGTCCGGCGAGGACAGCAGGCGGTCGTAGAGCGTGGTGGCCGCGGGGCGGTCGCCGGACAGTTCGAGGTGGGCCGCGGCGCGCAGGAGGAGGGCTTCGGCGTCCTCGGGATACAGTCCGGCGGTCCGCTCCAGGCGTGCCGCTTCGGTGGTGTGGTCGACGTTCTCGGCAGGCGTGTCGGGGCGCATGGGTGACACCGTACTGCCGAGCACTGACGGAAGGGGGTAGGTGCTGGTCGGGGTCCTTCTGAGACCTCGTTCACACCGTCACTCCGTCCACCTGGAGCGTCTGGATCGACTTCGGGGCGAAGGACCAACAGGGTTCTGCGTCGGATCATGGCTGACTCCGCTTCCCGGGGGCGGCTTCGGCAGCAGGAAGCATCGGGGGTGACGGGTGGGTTGTCGAGGGTTCCGACACCGCTTTCTAAAACCCGTTGAGGAAGCCGGTGCTGTACCCCGACTTGCCTGAGGCTATGGCCAGTTGTGGTCCGTGCGCCTACCCTGCGGGCGGCTTCCGTAAAGGCCCTGGGTCGGTGGAGGTGGTGCGGATGCCGGCGTGGCCGGGCGTGCGGGTCGTGCGGCACAGTGATCGGCGTCGGCGCGCCCGGCGGCGGCGTGTGCTGCGGGGCGGTGCCGAGGTGCTCGTCACCGTCGGGGCACTGCTGATGCTGCTGGTCGTGCACCAGCTGTGGTGGACCGACCGGGAGGCCCGGCGTGGCGCCGAGCGGCAGGTGCAGGCGCTGGAGCGGGAGTGGGGGCGGGGCGGCGCCGGTGGTACGGCGGCCCCCGCGTCGTCGTCCCCCTCGCCGGCGCCGGACACCACCGACTCCCGTGCGCCGCAGCGGTCGTACACCCCCGTCGTGCTGCCCCGGCGCTCCCAGGCGTACGCCGTCCTCGTCGTCCCGCGGCTGGGCCTGCGCGTTCCGGTCGCCGAGGGCGTGGGCAGGGCCGACGTCCTGGACAAGGGGTATGTCGGCCACTATCCGGGGACCCAACAGCCGGGCCAGGCAGGGAACTTCGCGCTCGCCGGGCACCGGAACACGCACGGCGAGCCGTTCCGGTACCTGCCCCGGCTGCGGCGCGGGGACGCCGTCGAGGTGGAGACGCGGACGGCGACGTACACGTACGACGTCGACACGGTGCTGCCGCGGACCTCGGCCACCGACTCGGGGGTCGTACGGCCGGTTCCGCGCTCTCTCGTCCTGCCCGGTTACGGCTACTCCGAGCCGGGTCACTACATCACGCTGACCACCTGCACCCCCGAGTTCACCTCCCGCTACCGGATGGTGGTGTGGGGGAAGCTGGTGTCCGTGCGGCCCCGCTAGGCCTCCTGGCGCCGCCGCTCCCGCAGTACTCCCACCGTCGCCGCCCCCACCAGCGAAAGTCCCGCCGACACCAGCAGCGCGGTGTTCGCGCCGCTCGCCAGGGTGTGGGAGGAGGTCGCGAGGGCGATGGTCAGGGCCACGCCGGCGCAGGAGCCGATGTAGCGGAAGGTCTGCTGGGCGCCGGAGCCCATCGCGGCCCGTTCGCGCGGGACCGAGTCCACGGCCAGCAGCGGCAGCGCGCCGTTGAGCAGGCCGCTGCCGATGCCGCTGACGACCAGGCCGGGCAGCAGCCGGGTCCAGGAGCCGGAGGCGAGGGCGCCGAGCATGGTCAGGACGGCGACGGCGTGCAGGACGAAGCCGACGGCGAGCTGTGCGCGCGGGGCGACGCGGCCGGCCAGGCGCTTGACCTGGAGGGCGACCAGGAAGCTCAGGCCGGACCAGAGCAGGAGCAGCCAGGCGGTCCGCAGCGGGGACAGGTGGAGGACCTGCTGGAGCAGGGCGGGCAGGAAGCTGAACATGCCGATCACCGCGAGGCCGGTGAACAGGCCGCCCGCGGACGAGGCCAGGAACGGGGTGTGGCGCAGCAGGCCCAGCTCGATCATCGGGGTCCCGGTGCGGTGTTCCACGGCGGTGAAGAGCGCGAGGAGGAGTATGGCGGCCGCGAGCAGCAGTCCGACCGGGGCCCGCAGCCAGCCGTCACGGCCCAGGGTCAGGGCCGCCACCAGGGCCCCCAGGGCCAGGCCGAAGGTCAGGGCGCCCGGGATGTCCGGGCGGCCGCCGCGCGGGGCGCGTGATTCGGCCAGCGCACGGGTGCCCAGCGCGGCCACGGCGACGGCCGCGGCGCCCAGGACGCCGTAGGCCACCCGCCAGGTCGGCAGCGCGCCCGCGACCAGCGGGCCCACCGCGATGCCGCCGCTGACGAAGGCGCCCCACACTCCGGTCGCGTGCAGCCTGCCGCGCGGGGACGGGAAGGCGGCCACCAGCAGGCCGAGGCTGCTCGCCAGGATCGCCGCGCTCGCCGCGCCCTGGGCGATGCGGGCGAGGGTGAACTGCCAGGTGCTCGTCGAGAAGGCGCCGAGGGCGGTGGTGAGTCCGAGGGCCAGCGTGCCGGCGAGGAAGACCCGGCGGCGGCCGTGGTCGTCGGCGAGGCTGCCGGCCACGAGCAGTACGGCGGCCAGGCCGAGGGGGGTGCCGTTCAGCAGCCAGGCCTGGGCGGAGAGCGGGGTGCGCAGGGCGGTCGCGGTGTCCGGCAGCGTGACCATCGGGGCGGTGTACGTCATCAGCGTGACGGCGGTGGCCGCGCTGGTCAGGGCGAGGGTGGCCCGGGGGCGGGCGGGGGCGTCCCGGGGGGTGTGGTCGTGTACGGCTGTGGCGGCGGGCGTGGTGGCGGTGGTGGAGTCGAGCCCGGTCATGGCGTGGTCCGTCCTTCCGGGGGCTGCGGCCACGTGAGCGGCGGTGGATCAAGTTCGGTCATTGAACTTACGTGACGGCACCACCGTAACACCTATGGTTCGGTCAGTGAACCTGGGCTCGGGGAGTGGTTACAGTGGACGGCATGGCACTGGGCAAGGACTACGCGACGCAGGAGTGCTCCATCGCCCGCGCGCTCGAGATCGTCGGCGAACGCTGGACGCTGCTCGTCGTCCGCGACGCGCTCTACGGCGTCCGGCGGTACAACGACTTCCTGGTCCACCTCGGCATCCCGCGCGCCGTCCTGGCCGCCCGGCTGCAGACACTGACCGCCGAGGGCATCCTCGAGAAGCGGCGGTACCAGCAGTCGCCGCCGCGCGACGAGTACGTCGTCACCGAGCGCGGCATCGCGCTGTGGCCCACCCTGCGCGCCCTCGCCCTGTGGGGGCGCGAGCACTTCACCCAGGCGCGGCTGAGGTACTTCCGGCACGCGGAGTGCGGCACGGAACTCGGCCCGTACGGCGAATGTCCCGCGTGCGGGATCGTCGTACCGGTCGGAGACGTGGTCATGGAGCCCGGGCCCGGCCTCGACCCGGACCCCGCGGACCCGGTCAGCCGGGCCCTCCTGAAGCCGAAACGGCTGCTGGAGCCGCTGGTGACGGAGCCCGCCTGACCGCCACGGCGCCGCTCAGGCGGCGCCCGCCTCCCGGAGCAGGCCGACGCCGGCCTCGTCCGTGGTCTCCGCGTCGCCGCCCAGCCGGTGGACGACCACCCAGCGGCCGTCCGCGTGGGCGCCGGCGAAGACCGACGCGTGGCGGGTCGCGCCGTTGTGCCAGTGGACCGGTCCGGCCGTCTGCCACGAGGGAGCGGGATCTCCCAGCCGGCGCTCGATCACCAGCCGGACGAGCAGCTCGGCGACCGCGCGCGGCGTCGCCCACAGCCCGCCCGCCGGAAGGATCGCCCCGTCCATGGTCCAGGGCCGCCGGCCCCTGCCGAACAGCCCAGGGGCGAGCAGACGCCGGTCCCGCTCGGGCCGTGCGCTCACCTCGTGGACGTCCAGCGGCCGCAGGACGTGCTCGGCGAGCAGCTCCTCGTACGACGTGCCGGCCGCCCCGGCCAGCGCGGCGCCCAGGACGGCGTACCCGAGGTTGGAGTACTCCTCCTGCTGTCCCGGCGGCCGAACCGCGACCGAGTCCAGCCGGCCCAGCAACCGGCGCAGGGCGTCGGCGTCGAACGCGGCGTAGGGATCGCGGCCGGCCGCTCCGGGCGGCAGGCGGGGCAGTCCGGACGTGTGCGAGGCCAGGTGCCGCAGGGTGATGCCGGTGCCGGGTGCGGCGGGGAGCGCGCGCTCGACGGGGTCGTCGACGTCGAGCAGTCCCGCGGCGGCCATGCGCATGAGCGCCGTACCGGTGAGCACCTTGGTGAACGAGCCGATCTCCACGAACCGGTCCACGGCGTGGCCGTCGGCGACGCGTGCGGGGAAGGCGCCGGTGAGGACGCAGGTGGGAATGCGAGACATGCGGGGTCCTTCACGTGTCTGCCATCAGGTATACAAGGAGAGAGGGCAAGCAGGCCTTGGCGGTTGACGCCCTGGGGGGAGGCGGAGCCAGGTGGTTCGTGGTCTCGCGCGGTCGCGTGCGCTCGCCCCCCTGCTGCTTCTGCTGCTGCCGGTCCTTCTGCTCGACACCGGCAACCTCTCCGCGACCGTGGCGCTCGCGGCGACCACGGCGGCCGGGGCCGCGTTCGCCGTCTGCGTGCTGATCGCCGCCCGTACCGCGCCCGCCGTACCGCCCACCCGGGTGCGCACGGCGATCCGCGACCGGGCCCGGCGTACGGCCTTCCTGCCGCAGCGCGATCCCGACGCCCCCGGCCGGCGCCGGCCCAGGGCGCCCGGGCGCGCCCTCCCGGCGACCGCCGCGTAGGGCACCTGCACTCCCGTACGTGACCCCGCGCGGGTCGTCATGCCGTTCTGCGTATTTCCGGCACGACGAGACCCCCGGAGGGCTCACCCATGTCCGTCTTCCCTGTTTTCGCCCACCTGGTCGAGCGCCTCGCCGACCTGCTCCAGCCCCTCTTCCACGCGTCCGCGGCCGCCGCCGCGATCGTCCTGTTCACCGCGCTCGTACGACTCCTCGTCCACCCGCTGTCCCGCGCCGCCGCCCGTGGCCGGCGGGCCCGCGCCGCACTCGAGCCGCGCCTCGCCGAGCTGCGCCGGAAGTACGCCGAGGATCCGCGGCGGCTGCAGCAGGCGGTGCTCGAACTGCACGCCGAGGAACAGGTCTCGCCGCTGTCCGGCTGTCTGCCCGGCCTGCTCCAGATGCCCGCCTTCTTCCTGCTCTACCACCTGTTCTCCAGCACCACGATCGGCGGCGACGACAACCGCCTGCTCGCCCACCGGCTGTTCGCGGCCCCGCTCGGCGGGCGATGGGCCGACGCCCTTGCCGGTGGCGGGGTGTTCGGCCCGGCGGGGCTGGTCTACCTCGGGCTCTTCGCCGTCGTCGCGGCCGTCGCCGCCTTCGCCTGCCGCCGCACCAAGCGGATGGCGGAGGACAGCCCGGCCGCGGTGGGCGCCGGGGGCGGCGAGCAGGTGCCGGGACTCGGCGCGGTCACCAGGGTCATGCCGTTCATGCCCTTCCTCACGCTCGTCACCGTGGCGGTCGTCCCGCTGGCCGCCGCGCTGTACGTCGTCACGAGCACGACGTGGAGCGCGGTCGAGCGCGCTGTGCTGTACCGGTAGAGGGACGGGTCACGGTCCAGTACGTGAACAAGGTCTTGCCTACTGGACCTGGGGATCGGAGGATCGACCAGTCCTCCGATGGCCGCACACATCGGTCCGGGCGTCCGCGATCGAGGGAGATTGTGAGCATGAAGCTGCTGCGAGTCGGTACGGCAGGGGCCGAGCGGCCCGCGCTGCTCGACACCGAGGGGACCCTGCGGGACCTGTCGGGCCTCGTGGACGACATCGACGGCGCGCTCCTCGCCGACGACGGCGCGCTCGGCCGGGTCCGGGCGGCGGCCGACTCCGGCGAGCTGCCCGCGCTGGACGCGACCGGACTGCGGATCGGGCCGCCGCTGGCCCGCATCGGCAAGATCGTATGCATCGGGCTCAACTACCACGACCACGCCCGCGAGACGGGCGCCGAGCCGCCCACCGAGCCGGTGGTCTTCTTCAAGGCGCCGGACACGGTCGTCGGGCCCGACGACACGGTGCTCGTCCCGAGGGGATCGGCCAAGACCGACTGGGAAGTGGAACTGGCGGTCGTCGTCGGGCGTACGGCCCGCTACCTCGATTCCGCCGAGGAGGGGCTTGCGCATGTCGCGGGGTACGCGGTGGCGCACGACGTGTCCGAGCGCGAGTTCCAGATCGAGCGCGGCGGCACCTGGGACAAGGGCAAGAACTGCGAGACGTTCAACCCGCTGGGTCCCTGGCTGGTGACGGCGGACGAGGTTCCGGATCCGCAGGGCCTGTCGCTGAAGCTGTGGGTCAACGGCGAACTGAAGCAGGACGGCACGACGGCCGAGCAGATCTTCCCGGTCGGCGAAGTCGTGCGCTACGTCAGCCGGTTCATGACGCTGTACCCCGGCGACGTCATCAACACGGGGACGCCGGCGGGGGTGGCCATGGGGCGGCCGGAGCCCAAGCCGTATCTGCGGGCAGGGGACGTGGTCGAGCTGGAGATCTCGGGGCTCGGCCGGCAGCGGCAGGAACTCAGGAACGCCTGAGGCGCCGAGGCCTCGCCGCGGGGAAAGGAATGCGCCCTGCGCCGTCCCTGTCCCCCGCTCGCCTATGCTCCGTCGTGGAGTACCGTGCCCGCCACACCAGTTGAGGGGGCGGGCACGGCTTTGGTGTCCGCAACGCCGAGGGGTGGGGGATGGCGACGACGGGAGCCGACGAGACCTCGACGACCGGTCGCAGAACGGTCACGCCGTTCCAGTGGGCGGCGGGCTTTCTGATCATCGTCGCCGCGAGTGCGGCCATGGTCGTGTTCTTCACCACCGAGGTGTGCAACCAGCAACTGGCTTCGACCGGCCGGGTCGTCCGTGTCTGCCGGCACCCGCAGATGACCGATCCTCCCATGGTCGTCCTCGGCCTCGTGGCCCTGGTGCTTCTCGGTGCCTTCTTCTCCGAGGTCTCCGGATTCGGGTTCACCGTGAAGCGCCAGGTGGAGGAGGCTCGAAGCACCGCGCAGGAGGCCATCCGCACGACTCAGCAGGTGCAGCAGAGGCAGCAGGAGGCGGCGGTGGTGGCCGGGGATCTCGCCGACGGGGT
Source organism: Streptomyces sp. NTD91 (assembly GCF_059510455.1). Classification (NCBI taxonomy): domain Bacteria; kingdom Bacillati; phylum Actinomycetota; class Actinomycetes; order Kitasatosporales; family Streptomycetaceae; genus Streptomyces; species Streptomyces sp. NTD91. The sequence continues at coordinate 105,821 of NZ_JCAJZW010000017.1, read as the reverse complement.
GAGGGAGGCGCTGAGCAGGACGCAGCCGGCCGACCGGGCCGCCGCGCCGCCGCCGGCCGGTCCTGTCGAGCAGCTGGCGGCACGCTACAACGAGATCCGGTGGACCATGTCCAGCGGGCGTGCGAGGACGGCCGCGATGAACCAGGTCGTCAACGAGATGATCCGTGTGCTCCGGGACGCTTCCGACTTCGACGTCGAGAGCCATCTCCGCAGCACCGACAGCGGGATGCGACTGGCTGCCGCCGCGTACCTGTACGCCAACCCGGATCCGGCGTGGGGGCGCGGACTCGCCGAGGCGGTGATGTCCGAGGACAAACCGTTCAACGAGTACTGGGCGCTCAAGGCGCTGGGCGAGATGTTCCGGGGGCGCTGTGAGCTGCTGGACGAGGAGACCAGGCACCTTCTGCAGCGCCGCATGAACCAGCTGCCGCCGGGGGTCGACCGCGCCGAGCAGATCCGCAGGCTGTTGCGCGACTGCCCGGCGGGGCCCGGTGGCCGGGCCGCTCTCTGAGCCACGTCCGTCAGGTCAGGACCGAGGCCAGCCGGCGCCATCCCTCCCTGGGGAGGGTGTCCCTCGGGGCGTTCGTCAGGAGCTGGAGGGCCACGTGGTCCGCGCCCGCCTCGTGGAAGGCGTGGATGCGGTCCCGGATCCGGTTCTCGTCGCCCCAGGCGAAGACCGCGTCGACCAGGCGGTCGCTGCCGCCGTTCGCCAGGTCGTCCTCGGTGAAGCCGAGGCGCAGGAAGTTGTCGGTGTAGTTCGGCAGGGCCAGGTACATCGCGAGGGTCTCGCGGGCGAGCGTGCGGGCGCGGACGGGGTCGGCCTCCAGGATCACCTTCAGCTCGGGGGCGAGCAGCGGGCCCGCGCCGAGGATCTCACGTGCCCGGGCGGTGTGTTCCGCGGTGACCAGGTACGGCACCGCGCCCGCCGCCCGGTCCCGGGACAGCTCGAGCGTCCTCGGGCCGAGGGCGGCCAGTACCCGGCGGTCCGCGGGCACCCCGGACGCGTCGAGCGTGTCGAGGTAGGCGACCAGGGCGGAGTACGGGCGGCGGTACTGGTCGGCGAGCTCGGCGTGGCTCACGCCGAGGCCGAGCAGGAAGCGACCCGGGTGGGCCGCGTCCACCTCGGCCCAGGACGCGGCGCTGCTCTCGGCGTCGTAGTCCCAGATGCTCTGGATGCTGGTGCCGACGGTGAGGGTGCGGGTCGCCTCCAGGAGCGGTACGGCGTGGCGGGCGGCGCTGCTACCGCCCAGCCAGACGGCTCCGAAGCCGAGCTGCTCCAACTCGGCTGCGGCCTCGGCCAGTTCGCCGCGCCGCGCGGCATCCTCCGCGCGCAGGCCGACGCTCCAGACGCCGTACGGGCCGATCCTGTCCTTCACGGTGCTCGGGGTGCTCATGGGGCCGTCCCTCCGGATGGGGTCGTGATCGTCACGTCTGCAGCCATTCCCAACCGGAGGGATCGCTCACGTAATCCCGGTGGTGTCACACGTTCAGGAACTGCTCCAGCGCCTCCACGACGAACCGGTGGTCCTGGAGCTGGGGCAGGCCCGAGACCGTGACCGCGCCGACGACGCCCACGTTCTCGACGGCGATCGGGAACGAGCCGCCGTGCGCCGCGTAGGTGTCCGGGTCGAGCCGGGAGGAGTCCTCGAACGTCGTGCCCTTGGCGCGGAAGCGGGCACCGACCAGGTACGAGGAGGCGCCGTAGCGCTCGACGACCCGGCGCTTGCGGGCGATCCAGGCGTCGTTGTCCGGGGTGGAGCCCGGCAGGGCCGCGTGGAAGAGCTGCTGGCCGGCCCGGTGGATGTCGATGGCGACCGGGGCCCGGCGCTCCCGGGCCAGCTCGACCAGGAGCGAGCCGAGGGCCCAGGCGTCGTCGTACGTGAACTGCCGGAAGACCAGGCGGCGTTCCTGCGCCTCCAGCTCCTCGACGGACGGGGTCAGTTCGGGGGTGGTCCGGGGCGTCAGCTGCGGATGGTGCTGCTGGTGGGGCATCAGAGGGTCACCGTCACCTTGTCCCGGGCCGACGTGCGGGCCGCTTCGAGTACGTCGAGGGCGGCGGCCGCCTCCAGGGCGGTCACCGGGTTGGGCCCGGCGCCGGCCAGGGCGCGGGCGACGGCCGCGTAGTAGGCGGGGTAGTCGCCGGGGGCGGTCGGGACGGCCGTGCCGCCGCCGGTCAGCGGGGACTCTCCGGCGCCGACCCGGCCGTACAGGGACTCGGGTTCCGCGCCCCATCGCGGGCCGGGGCGCAGGCCTTCGCGCAGCGCCGCCTCCTGCGGGTCGAGGCCGTACTTCACATAGCCCGCCCGGGAGCCGAGGACCCGGAAGCGGGGGCCGAGCTGGGCGGTCGTCGCGGAGACGTGGAGGTGGGAGCGGACGCCGTTGGCGTGGGTGAGCGCGATGAAGGTGTCGTCGTCGGTCTCGGCGCCGGGGCGGCGGACGTCCGTCTCGGCGTACACCTCGGTGACCGGGCCGAAGAGGACCAGGGCCTGGTCGACGACATGGCTGCCGAGGTCGTAGAGCAGACCTCCGATCTCCGCCGGGTCGCCGGACTCGCGCCAGCCGCCCTTCGGCCGGGGCCGCCAGCGCTCGAAGCGGGACTCGAAGCGCCACACGTCGCCCAGGTCGCCCCGGGAGATCAGTCCCCGCACGGTCAGGAAGTCGTTGTCCCAGCGGCGGTTCTGGAAGACGGACAGGAGCAGGCCGCGTTCCTCGGCGAGTGCGGCGAGGTCACGGGCGTCGGCCGCCGTGCCCGCGACCGGCTTGTCGACCACGACCGGCAGGCCCGCCTTCAGGGCGGTGGAGGCGAGCGGGACGTGCGTCTTGTTCGGCGAGGCGATGACCACCAGGTCCAGCTCGTCCGCCCGGTCGAACAGCTCCTCGGCGCCGGCGGCGAGCCGTACCTCCGGGAACTCGGCGCAGGCCTGTTGCTGCCGCTCCGGGCTCGAGGTGACCACGGTGTCCAGGGCGAGGCCCTCGGTGGCGGCGATCAGCGGGGCGTGGAAGACGGAGCCGGCGAGGCCGTAGCCGATCAGGCCGACGCGGAGCGGGGTGGCAGTCGTGCGTCCTGTCATGCGGTCCACTTTCGCAACGCTGTTGCCAAAGTGCAAGTGGTGGGGAGAATGGAGACGTGAACAGGGCGAGTGCGGGCACCGGGTCAGGGGCCGGGATGGGCAGTGGTGGGGCCGGGGGCCCCGCGGGGGCGAATCTCGGGGCGGTACGGAGTCACAACGCCGCGCTGGTGCTGGGGTTGCTGCGGGACGCCGGCGCCGGGGGGATCAGCCGGCTCGAACTGGCCGAGCGCACCGGGCTGACCCCGCAGGCCGTCAGCAAGATCATCGCGCGGCTGCGGGAGGAGGGGCTGGCGGCACAGGCCGGGCGGCGCGCGTCGACCGGCGGCAAGCCGCGGACCGTGCTGCGGTTGGTGCCGGAGGCCGGGCACGCGGTGGGGGTGCATCTGGACCGGGACGAGCTGCGGGTGGTGCTGGTCGATCTCGACGGGACCGTGGTGGGGGAGCGGCGGGCCGAGCCGGGACTGCGGGCCGGGGCGGACGCCGTACCGGCGGTGGTCGGGGACGCGGTGGAGACGGTGGTGCGGGACGGCCTGCGCTGCGGCGGCGCGGGGCTCGCCGGCGCGGGGACGCTGCTCGGGGTGGGGGTGGCGGTGCCGGGGCCGCTCGATCACGCGCGGGGCGTGCTGCACCGGGTGACCGGGTTTCCCGAGTGGGAGGGGTTTCCGCTGCGGGACGCGCTCGGCGAGCGGCTGGGGGTGCCGGTCGCCGTGGACAAGGACACCAACGCCGCGGCGCTCGCGCTGTCGGTGGGCGGTGAGGGGGGCGCGGGCGGGTCCTTCGCCTATCTGCACCTCGGCACGGGGCTCGGCGCCGGGCTGGTGATCGGAGGGCGTGTGCACCGTGGGGCGCGGACCGGGGCGGGGGAGTTCGGACACCAGGTCGTCCAGCTGGACGGGCCGGTGTGCGAGTGCGGGGAGCGGGGGTGCGTGGAGGCGTTGTGCCTGGGCGCGGTACGGCGCGGGGAGACCGGGGAGGCGGCGCGTGTGCTCGGGGTGGGGGCGGCGAATCTGGTCGGCCTGCTGGACATCGACGTCGTGCTGCTCGGGGGGCGGACCGTCGCGGGGGAGCCGGAGGTGTTCGTGCGGGGGGTCGGGGAGGTCCTCGACGCCCGGGCCCGGCGGGAGGGCACGGGCGGTGCGGTGCCGGTGCGGTGCGCACCGCGCGGGGAGCGGCTGGTGGCGGAGGGTGCGGCGCAGTTGCTGTTGGCGCCGGTGTTCGGGCGGGGCGACGCGTGACGGTGCGCAGCGCCGCGGCCGACCGGCACCGCTCGGGTGCGACCGCCCGCGGTCACGGTGTGTGCTGTTCACGCCTTCGGCAGGTTGAGCTGCCACGACACTCCGAAGCGGTCGTTGACCCAGCCGAACCTGAGGCTGAAGCCGTAGTCGCCCAGGGGCATGAGTTCCGTGCCCCCGTCGGCGAGGGCGGCGTGCAGGCGGTCGATCTCGGCCTCGTTCCCGCACTGCACGAAGAGCGAGACCGCCGGGGTGAAGGTGAACTCGTGCCGCGCCGGGCTGTCGATGCACATGAACTGCTGACCGGCGAGCGAGAACGTCGCGTGCTGCACGCTCCCCTCCTCGCCGGGCCCGTCGGCGCCGTAGCGGGTGAGGTGGACGATCCGGGCGTCGTCGAAGAGCGAGGTGTAGAAGGTCATCGCCGCCTCGGCGTCGCCCTCGAACATCAGAAACGTGGTGATCTTCTGTGACGTCTCGATCTTCATCCGTCCGCTCCTTCGACACAGGCCCGTTCGTGTGCCCACAATGGAACCAAGAGCACCGAGCGAATCAGAACGCGTCAAAAGAACCAAGCGCATCAGCCGAATCAAGCGCCTCTCGGCGCGGTGAGGAGTGAGCATGCGCTACTCCCGCATCGCCACCGCCACCCTCGTCGGGGTCGGCGTCGTCGCCCTCGCCGGCACCGCCGTCGCCTCCCCGTCCGGCACCGTCAGTCCCGCGAAGGTGAAGCCCGGGCAGACCGTCTCCCTCACGCTCAGGGGATGCAGTGATCCCAGCAAGGGCGGCCACGCCGAAGGAGAGCAGGTCGGCGCGCACACCTCGGAACGCACCCCCATCCGGACCACCCGGCTCAAGCCGACGGAGAAGGGCCTGCTGGTCGGAGTCGCCGGAATCGAGCGGAACACACGGCCGGGCGTGGCGCACATCTCCATGGTCTGCGCCTCCGAGCCGGACACCGTGGTCACCGTGGACGTGACCGTCACGAGCTGACCCCGGCCCGACCCCGCTGATCGAGCGGACTTCCCGGCCCCCATCGGAGTGGCGGCCCGGGACACGCCGGCAGACCGGCATGCTCATGTGTTCATGCGACTGTGCCCGCCCCTGCCCCGGTCCCTGTCCCCGTCGCTCCGACTCGCCGCGGCCGCCTCCGTCGTCGTGGTCGTCACCACCGCGCCGGCCGACGCGTCCACCGGCCCGCCCCCCGCGTGCGCGGGCACGGACGCGGGGGCCTTCCCGCTGGCCGCCCGGATCCGCGGCGGCCCGCCCTCCTACGAGGCGGGCGGCGGATACGGCACCTGGTACCTCGACCTCACCAACACCACCGGCGAGACCTGCACCGGCGTCCACCCGGTGATCGTCGTCGTCGACGACCGGCACGCGCTGCGCCCCGACCAGCCCCAGCTGGAGTTCTACGACGGCGCGCGACCCCTGCCGGTGAGGTTCGAGAGCACCGACGAGCAGGAGCTGGTCGGTGTGCTCGACGGCGCCGGGTTCGAGGGCTTCGCCGTACCCCCCGGCAAGACCGTCAGCGTCAAGCTCAGGCTCGCGCTCCCCTCCGACACCCCGTCCGACGGGGTCACCGTCAACGCCGCCGTCGTCCAGCGCCGCGGCGACGACGGCGACTGGGTCGGCGAGTCCAACGCCTACCGGTTCACGATCGGCCCGTACGGCGACGCGCCGCCGCCGCAGCCGGACGCGAGCGGGGGGACCGAGTGGCCGAGGCCTACCGGCACCCCGCAACCCACGCCCGGCACCGATCACGGCACCTCCACCCCCGGCCCCGCCCTGCCGTTCGCCGCGGACGCGCAGGCGGCCGCGGAGCGGGCCCGCGAGCTGGCCGAGACCGGACCCGGCCTCGCCCACGGGCTGCTCGCGGCCGGTGCGGCGCTCCTGGCCGTGGTCTGCGGGGCGCTGCTGCTGGCCCGCAGGCGCCGCTGAGCCGGGGGTGTACGCCACCACCCGTGCCGTCTGCGACGATCCCTGCGTGGACTACCCGAACGACCAGGCCCCCGGCGACCCCGTCCGCTCCGGCGTTCCCGAGCACGGGCGCATCCCCAAGTACTACGCGGTGAAGGCGCGGATCGCCGCGCTGCTGGGGGAGTTGGGGGAGGGCAGCGTCATCCCCACCGAACGGGATCTCGCCGAGCGGTACGACGTCGCCCGGGAGACCGTGCGGCAGGCCGTACGGGAGCTGGTGCTGGAGGGGCGGCTGCGGCGCAAGGGGCGCGGGACCGTCGTCGCCGGGCCCAAGCTCGCCCAGCCGCTGTCCCTCGCCAGCTACACCGAGGGGGTGCGGCGGCAGGGCCGTACGCCCGGCCGTTCCCTCGTCACCCTGGATCGCTTCCCCTGCCCGGACGCCCTGGCCGCCGAAACCGGGCTCACCCGGGGCGAGCCCGTCTGGCACCTGGAGCGCGTCCTGCTCGCCGACGAGGAGCGGGTCGGCCTGGAGAGCACGTACGTCGCCGTCGCGCGGGTGCCCCGGCTGGACTCCGACTTCGACCCCGACTCCTCCTTCTACGGCTATCTCGCGGCCCGGGGCATCTCCTTCGGCGACGCCGACGAGCGCATCGAGACCGTGCTGGCCACCCCCCGCGAGGCCCTGCTCGTCGGCGCTCCGGCCGCCCTGCCCATGCTGCTGATCCACCGTGTCTCGAGGGACACCGAGGGCCGTCCCCTGGAGCGCGTGCGCTCGCTGTACCGGGGAGACAGGTTCTCCTTCACCACCCACCTCGAGGGATGACCCCGCCACCTCGAGGCGCAGAATCACCGGGAAACCTCCCGAAGCGGTAACCCGGCCATCAGGAGAATATTACGAACGGATAACGGGTCTAGCCCAAACGCGATGGATCGTTCACGCTCTCGTTGACGGCCGGATGTCCCCGGTTGCCCGATCGCGAGGAGCGTTGACGCCGTGAAAGTGACAGTCGTCGGAGCAGGCGTGGTGGGCACCATGCACGCCTGGCACGCACTACGGCGCGGCCACCAGGTCGTCCAGATCGAGCGCGAGCCCGAGGCGCGCGGCGCCTCGCTGCGCAACTTCGGGCAGATCTGGGTGAGCGGCCGCGCGGGCGGACAAGAGCTGCGGACCGCGCTGCGGGCGCGGGAGCTGTGGGAAGGGATCGGCGCACGGGTACCGGCGCTCGGCTTCCGGGCGAACGGCTCCCTGACCCCCGTCCGGGGTCCCCTGGAGCTCGCCGTCGCCGAGGCCGCCGTGGCCCGCGCGGACGCCGCCGACCGCGGCTACAAGCTGCTCGGCCCGAGCGAGGCCCGCGCCCTCAACCCCGCCCTGCGGGGTGACTTCACCGCCGCCCTGTACTGCGAGCGGGACGCGGCCGTCGAGCCCCGCACCGCCCAACGCGCCCTGCGTGCAGCGCTGTTGACGTCACCGAACTACACCTTCCTGCCCGGCCGTGAGGTGCGCGAGGTGACCGGTCCCGGAACCGTCCGCGACGACCACGGCGACGTGCACCGGGCCGACGCGGTCGTGCTGTGCACCGGCGCCCGGCTCGGCGGTCTGGTCCGCGAACTCGCCGGACCCGGACTGCCCGTGCGCCGCGTCCGGCTGCAGATGATGCAGACCGACCCGCTGGGCGAGCCGCTGCCGACCTCCGTCGCCGACGCCGACAGCTTCCGCTACTACCCGGCCTACGCCTCCCCGGCGCTGGACGAGCTCAACGCGCGGCAGCCGCAGCCCGAGACCGCGGCCACGCACAGGATGCAGCTGCTCATGGTGCAGCGCGCCGACGGCGGACTGACCATCGGCGACACCCACGAATACGAGCATCCCTTCGCCTTCGACACCGTCGAGGAGCCGTACGAGCACCTCACCGGCGTCGTGGAGTCCCTGCTCGGCCGGCCGCTGCCGCGCATCCGGCACCGCTGGGCGGGCGTGTACGCGCAGTGCACCGACCCCGGCCGGATGGTGCACCGCCAACAGGTGAGCGAGGAGGTGTGGCTGGTCACCGGGCCCGGCGGGCGCGGCATGACCTGCGCCCCCGCCATAGCCGAGACCACCGCGAACGAACTGGGCTGGTGAGCACCCCATGACACCCGTCACCACCGACATCGGACTCGTCGTCCTGGACATGGCCGGCACGACCGTCGCCGACGGCGGCCTGGTCGAGCGCGCCTTCGGGACGGCGGCCCGCGAACTGGGCGTCGAGCCCGGCTCGGCCCGGCACGCCGAGCACCTCGCCCACGTCCGCGCCACCATGGGCGAGTCCAAGATCTCGGTCTTCCGGCACCTGTTCGGCGACGAGGACCGCGCCCGGCGCGCCAACACCGCCTTCGAGAAGGCGTACGGCGACCTCGTCGACGCCGGGTTGATCGCCCCGGTCCCCGGCGCCCGTGAGGCCATCGAGGAACTGGCCGGCAGCGGCCGCACCGTCGTCCTGACCACCGGCTTCGCCCGGGTCACCCAGGACGCCGTCCTGAACGCCCTCGGCTGGCGGGACCTCGTCCCGCTCACCCTGTGCCCGGCCGACGCCGGCGGGCGCGGGCGGCCGTACCCGGACATGGTCCTGGAGGCGTTCGTGCGCACCAAGGCCGCCGACGACGTACGGCAGGTCGCCGTCGTCGGGGACACCTCCTACGACGTGCTCAGCGGCGTACGGGCGGGGGCCGGGCTGGTCGCCGGGGTGCGCACCGGAGCCCACGGCGACGAGCGGTTGCGCACCGCCGGGGCCACGCACGTCCTCGACTCCGTCGTCGACCTGCCCGCGCTGCTGTCGGGAGACAGGTGAGATGGGCATCCGCTTCGACTCCGTCACCGTCGCCCACGACGGAAACGTCGTCCTCGACTCGTTCGACCTGACCGTCGGGCCCGGCGAGTCATGGCGCTGCTCGGGCCGTCCGGCTCCGGCGAGACCACCGCGCTGCGGGCGGTCGCCGGGTTCGTACGGCCCGTTTCCGGGCGGGTGCTCCTCGGCGGCCGGGACGTGACGGACCTGCCGCCGTACCGGCGCGGCATCGGAACGGTCGTCCAGAGCTACGCGCTCCTCCCGCACATGCGGGTGGCCGAGAAGTACGGCCCGAAGGACGCCGGCCAGGTCGGCGGGGGCGGCGCCGCCGACCTGAAGGAACTCCGGGCCAACAACGTCGGCCCGTCCGCCTCCACCGGGAAGCTCGCGCCCAAGGTGGACAAGGGCGAGCTGCTCGTCACCAGGGCCCCGCACGGCGAGAACGGCAGGAAACTGCTCGACTTCGTGCTCGCGCGAAAGCAGCAGCAGGAGGCCGGCGAGATCGGCGGCGGCTTCGCCGCCCGTCAGGACGTCAAGGCCACCGACGCCAACGCCGTGGCGCTCGCCGCGCTGATGGACGGCGTGGAGGTCTTCCAGCCCGACTGGAACGACATCGACGAGAACATCACGTCGTACGTCGACGCCTGGAAGTCGGCCACCGGGAGCTGAGCCGACCGACTGGCGAAACGCCGGGGTCAGGATCAGGCCGTGCTGACTAGGCTGGGGGCGTCGGTACGCCGTGGTTCCGGCGCCCCCGCCTTTCTTGACCGCACGCACGCCAGGAGACGCACACATGGCAGACCGCAAGCCGATCGAGTCGTGGCTCACCGACATGGACGGTGTCCTGATCCACGAGGGCGTTCCGATCCCGGGAGCCGACGCCTTCCTGAAGAAGCTGCGGGAGTCCGGCCGTCCCTTCCTCGTGCTGACCAACAACTCCATCTACACCGCCCGCGACCTGCACGCCCGCCTGAACCGCATGGGCCTGGAGGTGCCGGTGGAGAACATCTGGACCTCGGCGCTGGCCACCGCCCAGTTCCTGGACGACCAGCGGCCCGGCGGCACCGCCTACGTCATCGGCGAGGCCGGCCTGACCACGGCGCTGCACGACATCGGTTACATCCTCACCGACCACGACCCCGACTTCGTGATCCTCGGCGAGACCCGCACGTACTCCTTCGAGGCCCTGACCAAGGCCGTACGGCTGATCAACGACGGCGCCCGGTTCATCGCCACCAACCCGGACAACGTCGGCCCCTCCACCGAGGGCGACCTGCCCGCCACCGGCTCGGTCGCCGCCCTGATCACCGCCGCGACCGGCAAGAAGCCGTATTTCGTCGGCAAGCCGAACCCGCTGATGATGCGGGCCGGGCTCAACGCCATCGGCGCCCACTCCGAGACCTCCGCGATGATCGGCGACCGCATGGACACCGACGTCCTCGCGGGCCTGGAGGCCGGCATGCGCACCTTCCTGGTGCTGTCCGGCGTCACCCAGCCCGACCGGGTCGACCGCTATCCCTTCCGGCCCTCCCAGGTCGTCGACTCGATCGCGGACCTGGTCGACCTGGTCGTCTGACCGCGGGAAACGGGCCTGGCCTGCGGGGTCGAAGCCCTGATCCACCCGTTCGGAGCAATGTGGCGCCCCCGCAGGATGCGGGGGCGCCCGGCGCGGGGGAGCCTCCTGGTATCTGGAGGTTCACGATGGGCTCACTACGCCTCACTCTCTGTACCGGAATCCTGGCCGCCACCGCGTTCGCCCCGGCGGCCCAGGCCGCCGACGCGGGTTCGGTCTCCGTGACCCCCGCCTCCCCGGCGCCCGGCACCGACGTGTCGGTCCGGGTCCACGGCTGCCCCGGGTCCCAGGGCGCCGCCGTCTCGAACGCCTTCGTCTCCGACGCCCGGCTGACCGGCGGCCAGGACACCCTGTCCGGGGAGACCCGCGTCCGCACCTCGCTGCAGCCGGGCGCCTACGACGTGAGGGTGACCTGCGCCGACTACGTGATCACCGGACGCATCACCGTCGTCGGCCGGGGGACGGCGAACGGCCAGGGCGCCGGGCCGTTCACACTGCCGGGACGTGAGCCCGCCGTCGTCCCCTCGCCCGTCGCCCCCGTCCCCGCGGGCGGTGGCGGCACCGCGCACTTCGCGACGGTGGCCACCACCGAGTCCGGCCCCGACACCGTACAGACGGTGACCGGCCTGGCCCTCGCCGGACTCGCGGCCCTCGCCGTCGGACTGCGCGCCCGCGCCGGCCGCGGCCCGCGCTGATCGCCGCCCATGTCCGACGACCGCGGGCACACCACCGGCACCGGGCGGCTCGGCACCGGCCTGACCTGGGCGCTGCTGCTGTTCGGGCTGTGGCTGTGGGGGCGCGGGGTGTCCGGCGTACCGCACACCACGGACGGCGCCTCCACCGGCGGCCTGTTCGCCGCCGCACCCCGGCTGCCCAGCCCGGCCAAACCGCTCGGCGACGCGCTGCCCGAGCGGCTCGACATCCCCCAACTGGGCGTGCAGGCACCGGTGGTGAGCCGCGGACTGGACGCCCAGGGCGCCATCGACCCGCCCCCCTTCGACCAGCCGGCCGTGGTCGGCTGGTACGGCGCCGGCACCGCGCCCGGCGCCCGCGGCGCGGCGCTCCTGGTCGGGCACGTCGACACCGAGACCCGGCCCGCGGTCTTCTACAAGCTCAGCACCCTCAAGCCCGGCGAGACGGTCCGCGTGGTCCGCTCGGACGGCAAGGTCGCCCGGTTCACCATCGACGACGTCCGCGTCCTGCCCCGCGCCGGCTTCGACGCCCGCCAGGCCTACGCCCCCCACCACCCCGGCCGCGCCGAACTCCGCCTGATCACCTGTGGCGGCACCTTCGACCGCACCGCACACCACTACACCGCCAACGTCGTGGTCTCCGCCTACCTCACCGGAACCACCGGCTGACCGCCGTAACCCCCCGTCCCGCACGCCCCGCCGCGCCCCCTCGCGACCTCGTGACGGACCGCCGGATATGCCACGATTGGACACCCGGACCGGTGCGCCCAGGGGGGAATCGCATGTACGACAGCAGGGGGGCCCGTGCGTCCGCGCGGGCGTCGGCGGCGGTGGTGCTGGGGGCGGCACTGCTGCTCGCCGGATGCTCTTCGGGAAGCGGGAACGGGAACCGGGACACGGGGGCCCGGATCACCCAACAGTCCAAGGCCGCCGACCCGTTCTGGGTCGACCCGGACGGCACCGCGGCTCGTCGGCTCGCCGCCTACGAGAAGTCCGGCAGGAAGACCGAGGCCGCGCAGATCCGGAAGATCGCCGAGCAGCCGGTGGGGGAGTGGATCGGCCCGGAGAACCCGGAACAGGAGGCCCGCGGCTTCACCGAGGCCGCCGAGCACTCCGACCGCACGGCCCTGCTCGTCCTCTACGACATCCCGCACCGCGACTGCGGCCAGTACTCCCAGGGCGGGGCGGCCGACGGCAACGCCTACCGCGCCTGGATCGACGCCGTGGCCCGGGGTATCGAGGACCGCTCCGCCATCGTGATCCTGGAGCCGGACGCCGTCCTGCACCTCGTGGACGGCTGTACCCCGGCCCAGTTCCACGAGGAGCGCTACGACCTGCTCAAGGGTGCGGTCGCCAGGCTCAAGTCCCTGAAGAGCACCAAGGTCTACCTGGACGCGGGCAACGCCGGCTGGGGCCACCCCGACCAGATCTTCCAGCCCCTGAAGCAGGCAGGCATCGACCAGGCCGACGGCTTCTCCGTCAACGTCTCCAACTTCTACTCCACCCAGGACTCCATCGCCTACGGCAAGCAGCTCTCGACGAAGGTGGGCGGCAAGCACTTCGTCGTCGACACCAGCCGCAACGGCAACGGCCCCTACACCCGGGGCGACCCGGCCCAGCGCTGGTGCAACCCGCCGGGCCGGGCCCTGGGCGAACCCCCGACGACGAAGACGGCCGACCCTCTGGTGGACGCCTACCTGTGGGTCAAGCGCCCGGGGGAGTCGGACGGCACGTGCAGGGGGGGACCGAAGGCGGGGCAGTGGTGGGCGAGTTACGCACTCGCCCTCGCCGAGAACAGCAAGTGATCCGCTACGGCACCCTCACCCACTGCGCGGTGCTGGGCGTCCCCTGGTCGTCGTCCACGAACAGCATGTACCACCCGGAGGTGACCAGGTTCCGGTTGTTCGGGACCGTCACCGTGATCCTGTTCCCGGACGTCTTGAAATCCAGCGCGATCGACCGCTGGTCCACATCCGTCACATGCGTGGACGCGCTCGGCCGGATCAGCCGCACCTTCCTGATGCCGGCCGCGTGCTCCGAGGTGAACGTCCCCGAAGCGCCGCGGGCGATCGTCCGCGGACCGTTGCCGAGCGACGGCCGGGGCCCTCGGTAGAGATAGGGCGGGGTGTAGATCTCGATCCGCTGCTCGAACTTCCCCGGGTTGGTGTTCGCCTCGTCCCCGTACAGCGAGTCGGATCCGAAGAACATCACCCGCCCGTCCGGCAGCAGGATCGACCCGGAGTGGTAGTTCCGCCCGACCAGCGGATCCGCGACCCGGGTGAAGCTGTTGCTGTCCGGGTGGTACACCCGCGCCTGCAGGATGTTGGAGTCGCTGCGCCCCCGGTAGTCCTCCGAGCCGCCGGAGACCAGCACGGTGTCGTCGGGCAGGATCGAGGACTGCGGGTACCGCGTGCCCTCCTCCAGTTCGGGCCCGTCCACGAAGTGCGGGTTCTTCGCCTTCAGGTCGATCAGCCGCGTCCTCTTGCTGGACAGCTTCGACTCGCCGACACCGCCGCCGCCGATCACCATGAACTTCTCGTCCTGCGCCGGAGGCAGCAGCACGGTCCCCGAGGTCTCCATCATCTTCGGGTCGCTGAGCCCGGGCAGCTCGGTGAACCGGTTGGTGTCGACGTCCCAGATGCCCGGGTCACGGCCGATGTCGTCGGGCCCGTACCCCGCGTTCGAACCCGAGTAGAAGATCTTCCCGTTCTGCATCAGGAACAGCGCCGGATACGTCGGGAACTGCCGGATCTTCTTCGTGTACCTCCACTTCTTGGTCCTGGGGTCGAAGATCTCGTTCTTGCCCGGCACCAGCTGGCCGATGTCGTCCAGACCGGAGACGCTGAGGATCTTTCCGTCGGACAGTGTGGTGAGCGTCGGGTACCAGCGGGCCTCGTTCATCGGGTCGACCTTGATGTACCGCTCGGCGACCGGATCGAACTCGTAGGCGTCCTTGATTCCCTCGAAGTCCTTCTTGTCGAGGGCCAGTTTCTGCGCGATGCCGTAGGTGTTGCGCGCGTCGGCGCCGGTCAGACCCTGGATGCGGTAGTTGTCCTGGGTACCGGTCTCGTACGCGGTTCCCTCCTTCTGCGCCTCGACGTAGACCCGGCCGTAACCGGGGTTGTTCCGCAGCCACTTGCCGGTCCCGTCGAAGACCTTCGTGGCACGCGGGACCAGCACGGGGTCCTGGGAGACGAACGTCTTGCCGTTCTGCCTGCCGGTGAACCTGGTGCCCGCGGGCAGTGTGATCGGCTTGTCCGGGTTCTCGTTGTAGAGGATCATGACGCCGCCGGCCTTCTTGACGTCGCCCTTGAGCTTCTCGTACCGCTTGGTGCCGCCCGCGATGAGCAGGTTGCCGTCGGCGAGCTGGGTGTGGCCGGTGCAGAACAGGTCGTTGGGCGTGGGAATCTTCTTGATCGTGCCCTTGACCGGGTCCCAGATCCGGGTGTCGAACTTCTTCTTGTCGAAGTTGTCCTGGTTGTTGCCCGAGCCGGCGACGAGCAGCACCTTGCCGGTGTGCAGGAGCGCCGCGTGGATGGTGTCCTGGCGGTACTGCGGAGGGAACTCGATGATGTCCCAGTGGCCGTTCTCGGCCTTGTACTCGGGTTTGTTGATCTTGTACTGGTGGTACTGCGCGGTGCCCAAGCGATAGACCCACGGCCCGTTCATCCCGGCCAGCGCGAGTACCACCGCCGTACCGATCGCGAGCCTGCGGGCGCGACGGCGGCCGGCCTGGTCCTTCATTCCTTACGTCCCCCAAGTCCGCCAAGTGCGATCTGCACGGTCTGCTCGTTCTCCCGGCCCCGCTCCCCGTCCGCGCCGGCCACCCAGGTGGGCCGCTGGAGCGGAGGATGGGCCGGGTGCGCCGCGGGCACCGCGTCCTGCGGTTCGGCGACCGCCGTCGCCGGCTGCTTCCGCTCCTGCCACAGCGTGTACCGCCAGGCGCAGATCGGCGAGGCGGTGATCAGCAGGGCCAGCGAGGCCCAGGTGATCATCGCGGGGTGGGCGTGCCCGAGCACGAGGCCGGCGGCGAGCGAGCCGCCGAAGACCAGGACGAAGAACCAGTGGACCCGGAACGTCCCGAACAGCGTGTCGGGGCTCGCCGACTCGCCCTTGGGCGTCACCACGAACGTGCTCCTGCGGCGCAGTACGGCGTCCATCAGGGAGCGTGCGTAGATCGGAGCGGACAGCGCGGACATCACCATGCCCGCGACACCGCCGGAGCCCTCCGGCTCGTGCGGGGAGACGTTGTGCCGCCGGTTCCAGACGTACAGGCCGATCTGGAGGGCGGAGGCGTTGCCGTACAGCATCAGCCACACGGTCGGGTCGATGTTCACGCCCGAGGCGCCCAGGCCCAGGAACAGCGCGCAACTCAACGCCGCCAGGATCCAGTTGAGGGCGGACATCGGATAGAAGACGATCATCATCGTGTAGTTGAAGAGCTTGCCCGGCCCCAGCGTGAACAGGCCCTTCCCGTACTGCTTGAGGATCGTCTCGTAGGTGCCCCGGGACCAGCGCAGCTGCTGGGTGAAGAAGTCCGTCCAGGCGGCCGGGCCCTCGCCGACGGCGAGCACGTCCGGGGTGTAGACCGACTTCCACCTCCGTCCCGTGGCCGGGTTCTTGGCGCGGTGCATCTCGAAGCCCGTCGCCATGTCCTCGGTGATGGAGTCGTACAGCCCGCCGATCTGCTTGATCGCCCTGATGCGCACGGCGTTGGAGGTGCCGACGAACATCGGGGCGCCGTAGCGGTTTCCGGCGCGCTGGATCAGGGCGTGGAAGAGGAACTGCTGGGACTCGGCGGCCTTGGTGACGAACGTGTCGTAGTTGCCGTAGACCTGTGGGCCGATGACGAAGCCGACGTCGGGGTCACGGAAGTAACCGAGCATCCGCTCGAGGTAGTTGGGCAGCGGCACGTGGTCGGTGTCGACGGAGGCGAAGAAGTCGTAGTCGTCGCCGTGCGCCTCCAGCCAGGCGTTGTAGTTGCCGTGCTTCGTCTTCGCGCGGTGCGGCCCCTTGGACTGGTTCCACTTCGCGACGCCCTTGCGGGTGAAGTGGTGCACGCCGAGCCGGGCGCAGACCTCCCTGACGGCCGGGTCGTCGCCCTCGTCGAGCAGCCATATGTGCAGCAGGCCCCGGTGGCGCAGCCTCACCGCCGCCCGAAGGGTCTTCGTCACCATCTCCAGCGGTTCCTTGCCGGGCACGTAGGTGGTGAGGAAGGCGACTTTCGTGCCGGTCTCGGGGACCACCGGGACCGGGTCGCGGGCGACGAGCGTGGCGTGCGCGTTGGACAGGACGTTGATGCAGCGGAAGAACTCGATCAGGCCGATCGAGACGAGCATGACGACGTCGAGGGCCGGCAGGAAGCCGTAGGCGGGATGGTCCCGTTCGGTCCAGTGCTCGGGCTGGAGCAGCCAGAACAGCAGCACCAGGGAGAGCACGGGGGCCGCGCCCAGCATGAGCGCGGCGCGCACGCGGTGCGGCTCCTGCGAGAGCAGCGACCGGTACCGCACCGTGTACGGCTGGGCCGGGTCGGGCTGGGTGAGGGGGCCGGCGAGCCGGCTGTAGTGCTCGTAGTCGTATCTCGGCAGGCTCTTTCTGATCCGGCGGAACTGGCCCGTCCGGTGGCCGATCACCCTCAGCGGTGTGGTCTGTGACGGATCTTCGTGAACGTGGCTGTGTTCGGCGCCCGACGGCGTCGACGTCATGAGTCATTCCCCCCACACGCGGGTCACCGCGTGTTTCGTCGGTTCCCTTCCGCCCGGCCGGCTTCCCCTTGTGCCCGCGCGTGCGGAATCAGCGGTGCTGCGCAGTCCCCACGTCATCCCCACCTCGTGGACACGGGACGGCGACCTTCCGGTTGCCTGATGCCCCCCTCGGCATCGTTTGCTGAGCGAGGCCCCCTCCCCGCCGTCTCCAACCGGTTGCTTCCCCCCAACTGCCGTCATAGCACGGCAGCTTGGACATCCAGGGTCTACGGCGTCCGGCATGATCGCAAGACGCGAAACGCGGTGTTTACCGGTCAAACCCGTTCATTGTGGCGCGCGTGGGGCTCGGGAGGCGGGGGTGCGCCGGTGATCCCGGGCGGCCGGGGTGCGCCGGTGGTGGAGAGGCGGACACGGATGTCGCCGAAGTGATCCCTTACGGCCTCCTCCGCCCGCATCGAGTCGCCGGACCGGACCGCGTCCAGGATCTCCCGGTGCTGCCGGCAGGTGACCCTGGGGTCCTGCGGCACGTCCACGAGATCCCGCTGTACGCGGTGGAAGGCGTCCCAGAACGCCTCCAGCACCTCGCTCAGCAGCACGTTGTCCAGCCCCCGGCAAAGGGTGGCGTGGAAGGCGCGGTCGGTCTCGGCGAGGCCCGCTCCCTCGGCGGCCTCCTGTTCCATACGGTCCACGAGGGCGTCCAGCTCACCGGGGTCCGCCGCGGGCAGACGTCCGGCCGGCCGCGCCACCAGCCCGGTCTCCATGGCCTCGCGCAGCTCCAGCAGCTGCAGCAGGGAGTCCTCGCCCCGGTAGTGCCCGGCGACCGTGGGGAAGGCCAGACCCTCGGTCATGGGTGCGAGCGACATCGAGCCGACGTACGTCCCGAACCCGTGCCGGATCTCGACGATCCCCATCGCCTGGAGCGCCTTCAGGGCCTCGCGCACGGAGTTCCGGCTCGCGCCGAGGTACTCCGTCGGCTCGGGCTCGGTCGGCAGCGGGGCGCCCGAGGGCAGCCGTCGGTCGACGATCAGCTCCTTGATCCGCTCCTGAAGGTCCCGGCCCGCCATGGCGAGAGGGTATCCGGCCCGACGGGGGGGGAGGGCTCGGTTCCGGGCGGGGGTGAGCTCCGGCCATGCGAATGGCCCCCCGCTTTTGCGAGGGGCCATTCGGTCGGTGCGCCGCCAGGGACTCGAACCCCGGACCCGCTGATTAAGAGTCAGCTGCTCTAACCAACTGAGCTAGCGGCGCCTGCTGACGAAGAGAACTCTACCCGACCTTCGGGGGTGCCTGTGACCACCCCGGGGTGATCAGGCGATGGTCGGGAGGAGGGCTGTACATCATTCGGACCGTCAAAGTGGCGGCGCCGTGGCCAGTTGAGAAACTGATCAACGTGCACATCAGCGGACAAATCACCACCGAATGTGAGGCGGATCGCATGACGGCCCCGGTGTTCGAGGAGTTCCACCCCGCCGCCGACTGTGACTGCCCCGGCTGTGTCCAGGGGCGGCGGGTGCGCCCGCGCCCGTCGGCAGGCCGGCTCGGCGGCCCTGCCGCGGCCTGCGGAATCGTCGCGGTGGCCACCGCGTCCGCGGTCCTCGGTGCGGCCGCCCCCGTCGCCGCGGCCCCCGCCGGCCGCCCCGCCGAGCAGCGCCCGCACGTCCCCGGTGACGGCGACCCCGCGACCCCGCAGGGTGCCAAGGGCCCGCTGCACGGCCCCAAGGGCGCACCGGAGGGGCCCGGCAGCGTCCCGATCCCCGCCACCACCCGGGCCAAGATCATCGAGCGGGCCAAGATCTGGGTGGCGGCCAAGGTGCCGTACAGCATGAACGACTACTGGTCCGACGGCTACCGGCAGGACTGCTCGGGCTACGTCTCCATGGCCTGGGGCCTGCCGGGCAACGAGTGGACGGGCAGCCTCGGCGAGTTCGGCGTGAGGATCACCAAGGAGGAACTGGAGCCCGGCGACATCCTGCTGTACCACAACCCGGACAATCCCGAGAAAGGCTCCCACGTGGTGATCTTCGGCGGCTGGACGGACTCCGCGCACACCTCCTACAAGGTCTACGAGCAGACGCCCCCGCACGCCCGCAGTCGGCCCACCCCCTATCCCTACTGGAGCAACGCCGACAAATACGTCCCCTACCGCTACAAGGGCCTGAGCACCGGCACGAGCAAGGACGCGGTACCGGACACGGCCGGCACCGGTGCGGTGGGCACGGACCTGCCCGGTGCGTTCGGCGCGCAGGGGGTGCCCTCCTCGCACGGCGTGCTCGGTTACCCGGGCCGCCACCTCTTCCGTCCGGGCGCGGAGAACGCCTACGTCGCGCAGCTGGGCCGGCGACTGGTGGAGAAGGGGTTCGGCGGGTTCTACGCCACCGGCCCCGGCCCGCGCTGGGGCGACGCGGACCGGCGCGCGGTGGAGGCCTTCCAGCGCGCCCAGGGCTGGCGGGGCGGCGCGGCGGACGGCATCCCGGGGCCGGAGACCTGGCGCCGGCTTTTCCTGGAGACGACCCCTGACCGGGGTGCCGGTCTGTGACCGCATCCGCGGTGACCGCTCCCCTGCATCCGACACACCCACATCCCAATCCTGTTAACGGCGCATCTGGCGCGGAGGCTGGAGGCACACATGACGACGACCACGTCACACACACCGCCCGAATCCGAAGGGCACCCGGAGGACGCCGTGGACGACGGCGGGCGCACGGCCCGGCTGATCCACCACGACACCACCGAGATCCCTGTCCATCTGCTCTACCGCGACGGCCCCGACCCGGCGGATCCGGCGACGGTGCCGCTCAAGGCCGCCGTGGTGGCCTGCCGTGAGGGAACCGGCGAGCAGCCGCGGGTGGAATCCCCGGAACCGGGGCGCCGCCGGCCGCTGCCCCAGGCCGACCCGCAACTGGTGGAACGCCCGGCGCGGGTGCTGCCCGGGGCGGCCGGGCTGCTGGTCGGGTTGTGCGGGATCGCCGCCGGCCTGGCGATCTCCTGGTGGGCCGGAGTGCTGCCGCCGGCCGTCGTGCGGACGCTGCGGGTGCCCGCGTCCCCGGTCGCGGGGCTCGGTCCGGTGCAGTGGGCGGCATACGCCGGCGCCTGGGTGCTCGGCATGTTCGGCTTCGGCGGGCTGGGCCGGGGGCGGACCGGGCGGGCCTGGGTGCTCGGCCTGTTCGGCGGCTACCGGGGGACGGTACGGCGCACCGGGCTGTTCTGGGTGAACCCGCTGCTGCAGCGGCGCCCGGCCGATGTGCGGCCGCGGCACTGGCGCAGCGAGCCGATGCCGGCGGCGGATCCCGACGGGATGCCGCTGCAGGTGGTCGTGCTGGTGGCGTGGCAGGTGCGGGACACCGCGCGGGCCCTGCTCGGCGTCGACGACCACGAGGGATATCTGCGCGCGTGCGTGGAGGCGGCGCTGGCCCGCGTGCCGGTGGAGCCGACGGCCGGTGCCGAGGGCGTCGCGACGGTGGCGGGCGACGCGCTGACCGGGCTGGTGGCGGAGGAGGCCGCGCCGGCCGGCCTGGACGTGTTCTCGGTGCATCCGGTGCGGGCGGAGTACGCCCCGGAGGTGGCGGCCGCGATGCGCCGGGGCCGGATCGCCCGGCTGGACGCCCGGCAGCGGGCCGGCATGCTCAGCTCGGTGGTGGACGCGGTGGAGGACACGGTGACCCGGCTGGCCGTGCGCGGCCTGGTCGAGCTCGACGACTACGAGCGCAAGGCGCTGGTGCGGGACCTGACGGTCGCGTTCTGTTCCGGGCGCGGGGAGCCGTCGTGAGCGGCGGGGCGGGGCCGCCGCAGCCCCGCCCCGTGATTGGTGTGGACATGCTCAAGACGCTGGCAATAGTCTGACACTTGGTCTGGACCTACGCACCTGCACGGCTCACCGAACTCCCCACGTTCTCCAGGAGCGGCAGTATGCACACGAGGACCAAGCTGTCCGCGGTCGTGCTGGGCGTGGTGACCGCCGGAGCGTTCGCGCTCTCCACCGGCGGCGCCAGCGGGCACGGCTACACCGACCTCCCCGTCAGCAGGCAGAGCCTCTGCGCCGACGGCACGGTGACGGGCTGCGGCGACATCCAGTACGAGCCGCAGAGCGTCGAGGGCCCCAAGGGCTTCCCGGCCGGGGGGCCCGCCGACGGCCAGGTGTGCAACGGCGGCCTGAGCCGGTTCGCCCGGCTCAGCTCGCCGACCACACCGTCCGGCGGGGCGTGGCCCACCACCGAGGTGGCGGGCGGTCAGACGTACACGTTCCGCTGGCGGTTCACCGCCATGCACGCCACGACGGACTTCGAGTACTACGTCACCAGGCAGGGCTGGGACCAGAACCACCCCCTGTCCCGCTCGGACCTCGACCTCACCCCGTTCCTCACGGTCCCGTACAACGGCCGGCGCCCGCCGGCCACCCTCAGCCACAGCGGCACCCTGCCGAGCGGGCTGAGCGGGCACCACGTCATCCTCGCGGTGTGGACGATCGCCGACACCGGCAACGCGTTCTACGCCTGTTCGGACGTCACCTTCTGAGGACCGTTCCGCCACAGCACGGAAACTGAGGTTCCCTTGAGGGCCGCCGCCCCCGCCACCGGGTACGTTTCCCCCCACGCCGGCCGAGGGGCACGGCGTACCGGACCTCGGGGGGACCTCATGTTCGAGCTGTTCTTCTACGCCGTACCCACCCTCGTGATCGCGGGCTTCGGAGCGGCTTCGATCGGGCTGCTGCGCCGTGCCTGGCGGATCGGCAGGACCTGGTCGCACGGGCTGACCGCCGAGGGCCGGTGCCTGAGGATGTTCACGACGACCAGTGGGGGCGGCGGGGACACCTCGGTGCGCACGACCGTGCACCACGTCCACGAGTTCACCACTCACGAGGGCCGCAGGGTCCGGTTCGAGGAGAAGGACGGGCCCGCCACCGTCCTGGAGGGCGACCTCGTCACCGTGCGGTACCTGCCCGGGCGGCCGGAGCGGGCCACCGCGCTGCCGCCCGCCCGCGCCCGGCTCGCCGTCGGTACCGGCTTCGGGGTGGCCTTCTGCGGCGCGGCCATCGCCTTCTGCGTCGTCTTCCTCGTGACCGCCCACATGATGTTCACGGAGGCGGGCGGCCTCGTGCCGTAGTGGTTCCCGCCCGGCACCGCTTCACGGGGGCTCGGGGGGTGGATGGCGAAGCCCCCACGACGCGCGGCGAAGCAGCGCGGAAACAGAGATGGCGAGGCATGTCCGCGCTTTCCGCGGACATGCCTCGCCATCGTCATCGTGCGCCGCCAGGGACTCGAACCCCGGACCCGCTGATTAAGAGTCAGCTGCTCTAACCAACTGAGCTAGCGGCGCATGACTCCCGCCCTCCGCGGACTTCTCGCTTCCGCGTCCGGCGACGAAGAAAATACTACCTGGTCCCGAGGGGTGCTCATGACCACCCCCGGAAGACCTAGTGCCGCGGCAGGCAACGTTTGCCCGTCGAGGAGCGGCGTCCGGTGCGTGCTGTCGGCGTGCCGGGTGCAAGCCCTCGTACTGGATGTACGTGGGTTTGTGCCCGGTGCGGCGAGTGGGGGCACCTCCCACGCCCTTGAGGCAGTGGGGGAGCGTGCCGGGGTCGCGACGGGGCGAACGTTGCCTGAAACACGCCCTAGATCGTGAGGGACAGCAGCACCGGGGCGGCGCTCCGGTTGAGCGCGTCCGCCGCCTGCTTCAGCCGGTGCGCGTGCTCCACGGGCAGCGACAGCGCCAGGCAGCCCACCGAGGAACCGGCCGTGATCGGGACCGCCGCGCAGACCGTGCCGATCGCGTACTCCTGGAGGTCCAGGACCGGGACCGTCGGCGGCTGGGACTCGAGGCGGGACAGCAGCAGCTTGTCGCTGGTGATGGTGCGCGAGGTGAGGCGGGCCATCTTGTGCCGGGAGAGGTGGTCGCGGCGGGCGTTGTGGTCGAGCTGGGTGAGCAGGCTCTTGCCGACCGCCGTCGCGTGCGCGGCGGTGCGGAAGTCGACCCACTCGTTGACCGCCGGGGTGGTGGGGCCGGCCGCGTACTGGGTGACCTTGACCTCGCCGTCGACGTACCGGCTCATGTAGACCGCGGCGCCGACCGAGTCGCGCAGCCGGTCCAGAGTGTGCTGGAGCTTCTCGCGGACCGCCCGCTCCCGGTCGTGCGCGGAGGTGAGCCGACGCAGGGTGTCCCCGGTGACGTACGCCCCACCGGCGATCTGCTCCACATAGCCCTCGCGGCGCAGCATGCGCAGCAGGGCGGACAGCCGCTCAAGGCCGAGGCCGGTGCGGCGGGCCAGTTCGGCGTCGGTGGCACCGATGGAGCGGCGGGCGACGATCTCCAGCACGCGCAGCGCGTCCTGGGCGGAGTGGTACGGGGCGGTCGGCTCGTGCATCAGCGCCACGGTGGTCTCCCCCTGCGCTCGCTTACTGGGCCGTACGGTCGGTCCTGCGGTCCCACGATAACGGGCAAACCCGGTGCCGGGAGAGGGGGTTGGCGAGATTGTTTCGCCCGCCAGTCCCCTCCCAACTGCGACGCAGACCCTCTGGCACATGCCAAAGTCATGACCCAGCAGTCGGACCTCGGCATCTTCCCGGGCCACGCCCCGCAGTCACAGCACCGCGCTGAGGAATTCCCGGGTCCGCTCCTGCTCCGGCTCGTTGAAGATCTTGTCCGGGGAACCTGACTCGATCACCCGGCCGCCGTCGAACATCAGCACCTGGTCGGAGATGTCCCGGGCGAAGCCCATCTCGTGGGTCACGCACAGCATCGTGATGTCGGTGCTGCGGGCGATGTCCCTGAGCAGGTCGAGCACGCCCGCGACCAGCTCGGGGTCGAGCGCGGAGGTCACCTCGTCCAGCAGCAGCACCCGCGGCCGCATCGCCAGGGCACGGGCGATCGCCACCCGCTGCTGCTGTCCGCCGGACAGCCGGGTCGGCTTCACGTCGCACTTGTCGGTGAGCCCGACCAGTTCCAGCAGCTCCCGGGCGCGCTCCTCGGCCTCGTCCCTGGACATGCCGAGGACCTGCACCGGCGCCTCGGTGATGTTCCGCAGCACGCTCATGTTCGGGAACAGGTTGAACTGCTGGAAGACCATGCCGATCTTCTTGCGGACCTCCCGGACCTGCTTCTCCGGCGCCGGGAACAGCTGCTCGCCGTCGACGGTGACCGTGCCCTCGTCCGGGGTGGTGAGGGTCATCAGGAGTCTGAGGATCGTGGTCTTGCCGGACCCCGAGGGACCGATCAGGGTGACGTGCTTTCCGGCGTCGACGGAGAAGTTCAGCCGGTCGAGCACGGTGTTCGCGCCGAACCGCTTGGTGACGTTCTCCAGGCGGACCAGCTCGGTCGGCCCGGCGTCGGCGAGTGAGGGCTGTGGACGGGGCTCAACGGACAAGGCGACGCTCCAGGGCTCGCAGGAGAAGGGAGGCCAGGTAGGAGATGAGGATGAAGGCGACTCCGATCACGGTGACCGGCTCGGTGAACTGGAAGTGCTGCTGGGAGTAGAGCCGCGCCTGGCCGAGCATCTCCAGCACCGTGATCGTCATCAGCATCGGCGTGTCCTTCAGCATGGAGATCACGTAGTTGCCGAGGGCGGGCACCACCCGGCGGATCGCCTGCGGCAGGATCACCGCGGTCCAGGTCCGGCGCCGGGGCAGGTTCAGCGCCGTCGCCGCCTCCCACTGGCCGGCCGGGACGGCCTCGATGCCGGCCCGGTAGACCTGCATGGTGTACGTCGAGTAGTGCAGGCCGATCGCGAAGACACCCGTGGTCAGCGCGGAGAAGGTGACGCCCCACTCGGGCAGCACGTAGAACAGGAAGAACAGCTGCACCAGCAGCGGGGTGTTGCGCACGAACTCCGTGAGCACCCCGACCGGCCAGCGCACCCACCGGGTCGGCGTCCGCATCAGCAGCGTCCACACCAGACCCAGGCTGAAGGACAGCAGGGAACCGAGGGCCAGGGCCTCCAGGGTGACCAGCAGCCCGTCCCAGAAGTGCGGCATGAAGCCGCTCACGGCGTTCCAGTCCCACTTCATGCGACGCGCCCCCCTGCTTCGGTCGTCTGCGCACGCTTCGGCTCACGCGCCGCGGACTCGGTGCCCGCGCCCTTGCCGACGCCGTCCTTCAGCCGCTTCTCCAAGTCGCGCATAAGCCGGGTGATCAGGAAGGCGATCACGAAGTAGATCAGCAGCACGTAGGTGTAGATCTCCGCGCTCTGCTGCAACGCCAGCCGCACCAGGTTCGCGCTGAACGTCAGATCGCCCATGCCCATCACCGACACCAGCGCGGTGCCCTTGAGCAGCTCGACCAGAAGATTGCAAAAGGGCGGGATCATCTCCGGCACCGCCTGCGGCAGCAGGATCAGCCGCAGCCGCTGGGCCGGCGAGAAGCTGAGCGCGATTCCGCCCTCCTGCTGCGCCGGGTCGACCGACTGCAGCGCGCCGCGCACGATCTCCGAGCCGTACGCGCCGTACGTCAGGCCGAGCGCCAGCGTGCCCGCCCACAGAGGCACCAGCTGCCAGCCGAAGGCGACCGGCAGCACGAAGAACACCCAGAAGATCATCACCAGTGCCGAGGTGCCGCGGAACACCTCGGTGTAGAAGCCGGCGAGGAAGCGCACGATCCACAACCGGTGCGTGCGGGCGATGCCGACGACGAAGGACACGGCGGCCGCCAGCAGCGCGCTCAGCACCAGCAGCTGGACGGTGGTCCAGACACCCTTGAGTACGAGTTCCCACAGCCCCGAGGTCATCCGCCGCACAGCTCCTTCGCGGTGAGGTCGGTCATCTCGGCCCTGGTGAAGCCGAACGGCCGCAGGATCCGGAACAGCTCGCCGCTCTTCTTGAGCTTGCGCAACTCGGCGTTGAAGGCGTCCCGCAGTCTCGTCTCGGTCGGCCGGAAGGCGAACGCGCCGCCGTCCACATGCGGTTTGCCCTTGACCAGCGGCGCGAAGGGGTGCGTCGCCTCCGCCTTGTGGGACTTCTTCACGACCTCGCGGGTGGTGAGCGCCGTACCGGCGAAGACGTCGACGCGGCCCGCCTCGACGGCGTTCAGCCCGGCGACCTGGTCGGGGACGATCAGAATGTCGCTCTGCTTGTACCCGGCGTCGACCGCGTACTGGATCTCGGCGTACCCGGTGCCGGTGGCGAACTTCGCCTTCTTCGCGACGACGTCCCGGTAGGAGTGCAACCCGAGCGGGTTCCCCTTGCGCACGATGAACGAATCCAGCATCTGGTAGTCCGGGTCGGCGAAGATCACCTGCTGGCAGCGCTCCGGGTTGACGTACATCCCGGCCGCCACGACGTCGAACTGCTGCGAGTTGAGCCCGGGTATCAGCGAGCCGAACTCGGTGGGCACCGGCTGGACCCGGCCCACCCCGAGCCGCTTGAAGATCACCTTGGCCAGCTCGGGCGCCTCACCGGTGAGCTGACCGTTCTTGTCGATGTACCCGAAGGGGACCTCGCCGGCGATCCCCAGCCGTACGACGCCCTGCGCGCGCAGCCGCTCCAGCAGGTCGCCGCCCTCCTTGCCGGACGCCTCGGCCACCCGCGAGCAGCCCGCCGCGCCGAGTGCTCCGAGAGCCGCGAGACCGCCGAGCACCGAGCGCCGGGTGCGTCCATGTCTGGATCGGAATGTGTGTACGTCGTTCCCAGTTGGTGGAGCCATGGCGGCGCGGCTACCCAAGCGCACCCGTCGTATGCACCCTGGTTTTCATGGCCGATCGATTCGTCACCGTCTCGCTCGACAAGCGGGACGTGCACTGCACGGCACGACTGCTGACCGACCGCGCGCCCCTGACCTGCGCGGCGGTCTGGGACGCCCTCCCGCTCGGGAGTGACGTCTACCACGCCAAATACGCCCGCAACGAGATCTACGCCCTCTTCCCGCCGTTCGCCTCCACGGAACCCCCACTGGAGAACCCGACGGTCACCCCGATTCCCGGCGACCTCTGTTACTTCTCCTTCGCCGGCACCGAACTCGGCACGAAGGCCTACGGCTACGACCGCGAGGTCCGCCCCGGAACCACGGTCGTCGACCTGGCCCTCTTCTACGAACGCAACAACCTGCTTCTCAACGCCGACGTGGGCTGGGTCCCGGGCATCGTGTGGGGCCAGGTGGTGGAGGGCCTGGAGCGGATGGCCGAGGCCTGCAACGACCTGTGGCGCAGCGGGGCGGCCGGGGAGACGCTCGGCTTCCGGCGGGCGTGAGCGCCTACCGGTGCTCCTCGGTCCGCGGCGCTCCGGTGACCGCCGGCGCCGCGGCCGCCCCGGCCTCGTACAGCGCGTGCGCCACCCGTAGTACCAGGTCGTCGCGGTGCCGGGCGGCGATCAGCTGCAGCCCGATCGGGAGGCCGTCGTCGTCCGCGCCGACCGGGACGGTGGCGGCGGGCTGCTGGGTGAGGTTGAAGGGGTAGGTGAAGGGGGTCCAGCCCGTCCAGCGCCGGTGGGCCGAGCCGTGCGGCGTCTCCAGGCCCGCCTCGAAGGCCGTCAGCGGCAACGTCGGGGTCACCAGCAGGTCGTAGCGCTCGTGGAAGCGGCCCATGCGGCGGCCGAGGTCCATGCGGACGTCGACGGCGGCCAGATAGTCCAGCGCGCTGTAGCGGGCGCCGCGGGCGCAGATCTCCCGCAGGCCGGGGTCCAGCAGTTGCCGTTTGCGGGGGGAGAGGCGCTCGGTGAGCCGGGCCGCGCCACTGAACCACAGGGTGTGGAAGGCCTCCACCGGATCGCTGATGTCGGGGTCGCTCTCCTCGACGTACGCGCCGAGATCGGCGAGCCGCGCCACCGTACGCCGTACTGCCGCCGCGACCGCCGGCCGGACCGCGACCTGGCCGCCGAGGGTCGGGGAGTAGGCGACCCGCAGGCCGTGCACGCCGCCCCGCAGCGCCTGGGTGAAGGAGCCCGGCGCGGGCGGCAGGGCCGACCAGTCGCGCGGGTCCGGTGTGCCGATGACGTCGAGGAGCAGGGCCGCGTCGGCCGCGTCCCGGGTCATCGGACCCGCGTGGGAGAGGGCGCCGAAGGCGCTCGCCGGGTAGAGGGGCACACGCCCGTACGTCGGCTTCAGGCCGAAGATCCCGCAGAACGCGGCCGGGATGCGGATGCTGCCGCCGCCGTCCGTGCCGAGCGACAGCGGGCCCGCGCCGAGCGCCACGGCCGCGGCGCTGCCCCCGCTGGAGCCGCCGGCGGTCCGCACGGGGGCGTGCGGGTTGCGGGTGATCCCCGACAGCGGGGAGTCGGTCACACCCTTCCAGCCGAACTCGGGGGTCGTCGTCTTGCCCAGGAACACCGCGCCGTGCTCGCGCAGCCGGGCCACCGAGGGGGCGTCCTCCTCCCAGCTCCCCCGCTCGGAGATCGTCCGGGAGCCGCGCAGGGTCGGGTGGCCGCGCAGCAGGAGGATGTCCTTCACCGTCACCGGGACGCCGTCCAGCAGCCCGGCCGGCTCCCCGCACCGCCAGCGTTCCTGCGACTCCCGCGCCCGGGCCAAAGCGTCCTCCTCGGTGAGGCGCACGAACGCGTTCACCTCCGGCTGGATCCGCCGGGCCCGCTCCAGGGCCTGCTCGGTGGCCTCCACGGGACCGAACTCGCCCTTGCGGTAGCCGTCGAGGAGCTGGACGGCGGTCAGGTCGGTGAGCTGCATGCACCCTCCAAGAGGCCGGGAGGCCGATCGAGAGGTCAGTGACCGGGGACGTATCCCCGCTTCTTGTCGACCACGTTCACCAGTGATCTTCCCGTCGCCCACCGCTCGTACAACTCCACGAACTGCTCGCCCAGTTCGTCCCGCCAGCCGACCGTGTCCCCGCTCATGTGCGGGGAGACGATCAGCCCCGGCAGCCCCCACAGCGGGCTGTCGGCGGGCAGCGGTTCGGTGGTGAAGACGTCCAGGGCCGCGCCCGCGATCCAGCGCCGGGTCAGGGCGCGGGCGAGGGCCTCCTCGTCGACGAGCGGGCCGCGGCCGACGTTGACGAAGAACGCCGAGGGCTGCATCACGCCGAAGCGGTGGGCGTCGAACATGCCGTACGTCTCCTCGGTGAGCGGCGCCGCCGCGATCACCCAGTCCGCGCGGGAGATCAGCCGGTCCAGGTCGCCCGGGCCGTGGACGCCGGTCCGCGGCACCCGCCCGACCAGCGCCGTCGTGATGCCGAGCGCCTTCAGCGTGCGGACGATCGCCCGGCCGATCGGACCCGAGCCGACCACGCACGCGCGCGTGCCCGCCACCCGCCGGCCCTCCCGGTGCCGCCAGGTCCGCTCCCGCTGGAGTTCCAGCGTGCGCGGCAGGTCCTTGGCGGCCGCCAGCACCAGGGCCGCGACGTACTCGGCGATCGGCTGGTCGAAGATCCCGCGCGCGTTCGTCACCACCGTGTCGGAGGCGGCCAGCTCCGGGCCCATCAGATGGTCCACGCCCGCGCTCGCCGTGTGCACCCACACCGGCCGGGGCCCGTCCCCCGGCCACGCCTCGCGCACCGCGTGCGACGTGAAGTCCCACACCAGCAGCACGTCCGCCTGCGGCAGCCGCTCGGCCAGATGCGCCGCGTCCGTGTGCACGATGCGGGCGCGCCCGGTGAGCCTGCCGAGCCGGGGCGGCGGGTCGGCGTCCAGCACGAGGAGGGTGGGAAGGGTCGTCATACGGGGCGGCTCCGACCGTCTGACATGCGGGGATGAAGAGCGGACATATGCGCGGATTGACCACGCTCGCACCCGAACCTACCTTCGTCAACACGGGCGCATCCGCAAACCGTTGCCCGCTCGTCTCCCAGCCTGAGGGTGGCAGCCATGGACGTCTCCTTTCTCGGCGGCCCCCGCCCCCAGCGCGGGGTCGGCGTGGTGGCCCCCTTCGACTTCGCACTCGACCGTGAGCTGTGGCGCTGGGTGCCCGACGAGGTGTCGCTGCATCTGACCCGGACCCCGTTCGTGCCGGTCGAGGTGAGCCTGGATCTGGCCCGGCTGGTGAGCGAGCACGAGACCCTCGGCGATGCCGTGCGTGCCCTGACCGCCGTCGCGCCCGAGACCGTCGCCTATGCCTGCACCTCCGGCAGCTTCGTCGGCGGCGTCGCCGGGGAGCGGGCGATGCGCGCGGCGATGACCCTGGCGGGCGCGCCGCCCTCGGTGACGACCTCCGGCGCGCTGCTGGAGGCACTCGAGGAACTGCGGATACGGCGGGTCGGGCTGGTCACGCCGTACACGGTGTCGGTGACCCGGGCACTGGAGGACTTCGTCGCCGAGGCAGGCGTCCAGGTCACCGGGTGCGCCTTCATGGGGCTGACCCGGCACATCTGGAAGGTGCCGTACCGGGACGTCGTCGCCATGGCCCGGCAGGCGGTCCGCCCCGGCACCGCCGACGCCCTGTTCATCGCCTGCACCAACCTGCCGACGTACGACGTGATCCCCCAGCTGGAGGCCGAGCTGCGCATCCCCGTGCTCTCCGCGAACCAGGTCACAATGTGGGCTGCGCTGCGCCGGATGGGTACCCGGGCCGTAGGGCCCTACCAGGCGCTGCTCGGGGATGTCTCCGACGCCCTTGACGGCTGTGGGGGAGAAGCGGCACGCGCCTGGCCTCCCGTACTGCCCGAAGAGACGCAGGAAGGCTGGACATGACCGCACTCGGATTCCTCTACCCGGGCCACTCGGCCGAGGACGACTATCCGCGCATCGAGCAGCTCCTCGGCAGCGACATCCGGGTGGACGTCGTCCACACCGACATCGGCGAGGACGCGCACCGGGTGGCGGCGCTTCGCGAGATGGGCTCCGCCGAGCGGCTCGCGGCGGGCATGGAGGCGCTGCGGCTGGCCGGCGTCGAGACGGTGGTGTGGGCGTGCACCAGCGGCGGCTTCGTGCACGGCTGGGCGGGGGCCCAGGAGCAGGTGCGCACCCTCGCCCGGCTGGCCGGGATGCCGGCGTCCTCGACGTCGTTCGGCTTCGTGCACGCGGCCCGGGAGCTCCGCGTGCGGCGGGTCGCGATCGGGGCGACCTACCCGGAGGACATCACCGCGCTGTTCGAGGAGTTCCTGCGGGCCGGCGGACTGGAGGTCACCGGGACACGCTCCTCGGGGGTCATCACGGCCGCCGAGGTCGGCACCTGGGGTGAGGAGGACGTGCTGACGCTGGCGCGGGCGGCCGACGCGCCGGACGCCGAGGCGGTCCTGCTCCCGGACACCGCCCTGCACACGGCCGCGCACCTCCAGCTGCTGGAGAAGGCGCTGTCCAAGCCGGTGCTCACGGCCAACCAGGTGTCGGTGTGGGAGGGGCTCCGGCTCGCCGACCGCCGGGTGAACGCGCCGACGCTGGGGGCGCTGTTCACGAGGGAACCGATCGTGCAGGTGTGAGCCCCGCCGGGGAACAACCGGGGACTGCCTCCTGTTAGGAGGGTGCAGGACAGCCCACGCCACACCCAGGAGGCCCACACCGTGTCCGCAGCCGAGGCAGACGAGATCCGGGGCACGACGCACGGGACCGCCCCCGTCCCCCTCTCCGTACTGGACCTGGTGACCGTCGGCGCGGGCAGTACCGCGACCGACGCGCTGCGCACGAGCGTGGAGCTGTCCCGGTTCGCCGAGGCGCGCGGCTTCCACCGCTACTGGGTCGCCGAGCACCACTCGATGCCCGGTGTCGCCTCCTCCTCGCCCGCCGTGATCCTCGCCCACCTCGCCGCCCGCACCGAGCGCATCCGGCTCGGTTCGGGCGGCGTCATGCTGCCCAACCACGCCCCCCTGGTGATCGCCGAGCAGTTCGGCACGCTGGAGGCCATGGCACCGGGCCGGGTCGATCTCGGCCTCGGCCGCGCCCCCGGCACGGACGGTGCCGCCGCCGCCGCCCTGCGCCGCACCGACACCCTGAACGAGGGCGCCGACGACTTCCCGCAGCAGCTCGCCGAACTCATCGGCTTCCTGGACGACGACTTCCCCGACGGCCACCCGTACCGCCGTGTCCACGCGATCCCCGGCCCCGTGCAGGGCAGCACCCCCGGCGGCGTCCAGTCCCCGCACCGCCCGCCGATCTGGCTGCTCGGCTCCTCCGGCTTCAGCGCGCGCCTCGCCGGCATGCTGGGCCTGCCGTTCGCCTTCGCGCACCACTTCTCCGCGCAGAACACCATCCCGGCCCTGGACCTGTACCGGCAGACCTTCCGCCCTTCCGCGGTCCTCGACCAGCCGTACGCCCTGATCGGCGTCTCCGCCCTCGCCACCGACGACGCGCGCGAGGCCCGCAGGCAGACCCGGGCGACGGCCCTGAACATGCTCCGGTTGCGCACCGGCCGGCCCGGCCTCTTCCCCCACCCGGACGAGGCCGAGAAGCACGAGTTCAGCCCCATGGAGGAGGAGTTCATCACCTCCTGGACGTCGAACATCGTGCACGGCACGGCCGACGAGGTCCGCTCCGGCCTGGACGACCTGCACAAGCGCACCGGCGCCGACGAGCTGATGCTCGTCTCCCACGCCCACCGCGGTGAACTCCGGCTTCGTTCCTACGAGTTGATCGCGGACGCCTACGGCATGCCGGACGCCTGAGCCGGCCCGGACCGCTCGCGGGCAGCCGGGCCGCGGTCGCCGTCCTCGGCGCGGTCAGGGCCGGGGGCAGGCCTTCGTGGTGAGGAGTTCGGAGATACGATCCGGCGGCACCGGACGGGAGTACAGCCACCCCTGGCCGGTGTCGCAGCCGATGCGGCGCAGCCGGGTGGCCTGCGCGGAGGTCTCCACGCACTCGGCGGTGACGGTGATGCCGAGCCGGTGGGCGAGCTGGATCATCGCCTCGACGACGACCTCGTCGGCGGGGTTCGGCACGACCCCCTTGGCCGCCTCCTCGTACTGGAATCCCCGGACGAAGGAGCCGTCCAGCTTCAGCGTGGAGACCGGCAGGCGGCTGAGGTAGGCGAGGTTGGAGTAGCCGGTGCCGAAGTCGTCGATGGCGATGCGCACACCCATGTCGCTGAGGGCCTGCAGGGTCTGGAGCGGGCGTCCTGCCGAGCCCATCACCGCCGACTCGGTCAGCTCCAACTGCAAGAGATGCGGGGCGAGTCCGGTCTCGGCGAGGGTCTGCGCCACATCGGCCACCAGATCCGAGTCCCACACCTGCCGTACGGCCACGTTGACGCTGACGAAGATCGGCGCCTCCTCGGGGTGGTCCAACTGCCAGCGGCGAGCCTGGTGGCAGGCGGTGGCGAGCGCCCAGCGGCCCAGCTGGACGATCGAGCCGTCCTCCTCGGCCAGTCCGATGAACCGATTCGGCGTCAGTGTGCCGAACTGAGGATGGTTCCAGCGGACCAACGCCTCCACCCCGGCCAGGCGTCCGTCCTCCATGCCGACCAGCGGCTGGTACTCGAGGGTGAACTCGCCGCGCTCGATGGCCGGGCGCAGGGTGGAGGCGAGGGCCTGACGGGTCATCCGGTGGGCGTTGCGCTCGGGGTCGAACAGGGTCCAGCGGGCCTTGCCGTCGGCCTTCGCCCAGTACAGCGTCGTATCCGCCGCCTGCATCAGGCCGGTGGCGGTCGTACCGGCGGCATGGCGTTCGACGACACCGATGGACGCGGTCAACGACAGCCGCTGGCCGCCCAGGTCGAAGGGTTCCTCCAGCGCCTTGAGCGCCGACTCGGCGAGGTCGGCGAGTTGTTCGGTGCCGGTGGAGTCCTCCACGAGCAGCGCGAACTCGTCGCCGCCCAGCCGGGCCACCAGGGGCGTCGCGGCACGAGCGTACCCCGCCTCGTCGGCCACCCGGGTCAGGCGCTCGGCGACCGCCGCGAGCAGCCGGTCCCCGACCCGGTGGCCGAGGGTGTCGTTGACCGCCTTGAAGCCGTCGAGATCCAGATAGCACAGCCCGATCCGCCCGGTGCCGCTGCGCTCGTACGACTCCGCCTCCAGCGCGCCCGTCAGCCGCTCGAAGAACAGCGTGCGGTTGGGCAGCCGGGTCACGGGGTCGTGCATCTGCAAGTGCCGTAGGCGCGCCTGGAGTTCACGGCGGGCGCTGATGTCGGCGACCGAGAGCAGGACGCCGTTCTCGCCGCTCAGCGGGGCCACGGTCACCTGCACCCACAGCGAGTGCCCCTCGGGGTGCTTGAGCCGGCGGGTGCAGCGCAGCTTCGCCTGCCGGCCGCGCAGGACCTCGCGGTAGGCGTGCCAGCTGCGGGCGTCCGAGGCCAGGTCGACCAGGTCGGCGGCGACCCGGCCGGTCAGCGTGTCCGGAGCGGTGCCGAGCAGCTCGCCGAAGGCCGCGTTGGCGTCGGCGACGAGCCCGGCGCGGTCCACGACGGCCATGGCGAGCGGGGACGCCGCGAAGACACGGTGGTAGGTGGTGTGGTCACTGTGTGTGACGGCTGACCGGTCGAGGTCTGCCGCGGGCGTCGGCCCTTCGGACGTTCCGCTCACCGCTCGCTCCCGCAGTGCACTCGATCTGAAGTCCGTGCCGGAAAGTGTGCCGATCATAGAGGCTGGCCCCGAGCCCTTCCAGCCACTCGCCAGTGTCCCGGACGGAGCACAGTTTCTGACAGATCGTTTCTGCCCGCACCTGGGCGGGTTCTTCGGGCCCCCGACCAGTTGTGACGTTCCGTGAGTGTTTTTGGGTGTCGAGCGCCGGAGCGCGCCGGTGCGTGCGCGTGGCGCGCTCACCCTTGTGGGGCAGACGAACAGGGCAAATCGCAATGAACGCCATCAATCTGGATGAGAGGTCCGAGAACCGCGTCCGGAGGTCAGGCCGTGCCCAAGCTGCGCAGCACCGCCGCCGTGTGCACCACGCTGTCGGCTCTCGCCGCGACGTCGATCCTCTCCGGCCCGGCGAGCGCCGAGCCCTACTCCACGACCCCGTGCGCCCTGCACCGGACCGCTGCGCACCACTCCGAGGGCGTGGATTCCTGGAACCCCGACTACAGCCGCCCGACCGGCACGATCGACGCCGTGCTGGTGTTCCTGTCGTTCCCGGACGCCACCCCGCGCACCACCCCCGCCGAGCTGACGGCCGACCACTTCCCGGCCACCAGCCGCTACTACCGACAGGCCTCCTACGGTCGCCTCACCCTGCGCCCGCACCCGTTGACGCACTGGCTGCGCATGCCGAGGCCGTCCACGGCGTACGCCGTGAAGCGGGACTGGGGCGCGGACGACCGGGCCGCCTATCTGCACGACGCGTTCGCGGTGGCCGACAAGGAGGTCGACTTCTCCCGCTACCAGGTCGTGTACTTCGTCGCCGACCCTGACGCGCCCGGTGTCGACTCCGACGCCACGAAGGTCGTCAACCTGGACACGCCCGTCCATGTGGACGGCACGGACGTCCGCCGGGTCGTCACCGTGTTCGAGAAGCATCCGCCGGACCGCCTCGTCCTCGCCCATGAGACCGGGCATGTGTTCGACCTGCCCGACCTCTATCACCGCCCGGCCGACGGCAAGGGCGACTGGGACACGTACGTCGGCGACTGGGACCTGATGGGCAGCCAGTTCGGGCTCGCACCGGATCTCCTGGCCTGGCACAAGTGGAAGCTGGGCTGGCTGGATCCGCGCCAGGTGGTGTGCGTGCGCGGCGCGGGCCCGACCCGGCTGACCCTGGAACCCCTGGAGGCGGGGCCCGGCATCCCGGTGCAGGGCGCGGCGGGCGCGCCGGCCTTCGGGCTCGGGTACGGGGTGAAGCTCGCGCTGGTGCGCACCGGCCCCGACAGCACCCTGGGCTTCGAGGCGCGCGGTACGGCCGGCAACGACCGGGCGGCCTGCCGGCAGGGGGTGCTGGTGTACCGGATCAGAAGCGGGGCGGAGTCCGGCGGCGGCCCCATCGAGGTCGTCGACGCCCACCCGCACACCGAGGCCTGCTGGGAGACCTCGGTCTACCCGGCCCTCGCCGACGCCCCGGTGGCCCTCGGCGAGACGTTCACCGTGCCCGGGACGGGCGTGAAGGTCGAGGTGGAGGACAGAACCCCTTCGGGAGCCTGGACGGTACGCATCACCCCCGGGGTGGGCGCCTGACCTCCCGGCCGACGACCGAGGCACCGGCGCGCCTCCGGCGTCGTCTGGCCGGCGCTCGCCGGGTCCAGCGGGGCGGGGGTGTGGGTGGCGGAGCCCCCACGACGCGCGGCGAAGCCGCGCAAGAACAGAGATGGCGAGGCCGGTCCGCGCTTCCCGCGGACCGGCCTCGCCATCGTCATCGTGCGCCGCCAGGGACTCGAACCCCGGACCCGCTGATTAAGAGTCAGCTGCTCTAACCAACTGAGCTAGCGGCGCCTGCTGACGTCGTAGACCTTAGCATCCTGGTCGGCGGGAGGAAAAATCGATATGCGCACGGCCTCGCGGGCCGCTCGGACGGCTGCCCAGAGGATCACCTCCGGCCCCGGCAGCCAGGGGTGACGCGTGTCCGGGGCGACCAGCCAGCGCGAGTCGCCGGGGGCGTCGCACCCGGCCGGCGCCGGGACGGTCACCGCGTCTCCGGTGCCGTGGCACAGCAGCGGCGGCACCGCCTCCGTACGGTTCGAGCCCCATTCCTCCCACGCCAGCAGCGAGGGCAGCCGCTGCGCCGTGCCCGGCGCGGTGAACAGCAGCATGCGGCCCCGGAACACCGCGACCGGTCCCGAGCCGGGGCCGTCGTCCCACAACCGGTCCAGCATCCGGCGGCCGAAGATCGCCGGGGCGCTCACCACGTCGAAGGCGGTGCCGCAGGGCAGGACCACCGGGGCGTCCGGGCGCTCCTCCCAGAGGCCGAGTGTGCTGCGCGGGTACGTCGCGGCCGAGGCGAGCCAGTCGACGCCGTCGGAGGTGACTCGGGTCACGTTCGGTGCGCTGCTCATGACATCCAGATATACCGGGGGTGAGCAGACCGTTCTTCTGAGTTGCCGAAATCCGGGACATGAGAGGCGGGGGAGGAGTATCTTGCCCGACTGGCATATGCCGGACGGGTTACTCCACGGAGACCCCGGGGGTGGATTCACACCGGATCGGGGGACGTCCGCCCCTCGGTGTCGCCCCGCATCAGGTCCCGACCGAACTCGACCATCTTCTTCGCGTAGTCCTCGGTCCACTCCGCCCGCTCGGCGATGTCCGCCGGGGTCAGCCGGTCGAATCGGCGCGGGTCGGCGAGCTGCGCCGCCGCGATGGCCTGGAACTCCACGGCCCGGTCGGCGGCCGCACGGAACGCCTGGGTCAGCTCCGTGGCCCGGGCCAGCAGCGCCCGCGGATCCTCGATCGACTCCAGGTCGAAGAAGTGCTCGGGATCGGCGGCCGCTTCCGCGGGCTCGAAGATCAAAGGCGCGGGGCGTAGCCGCGGTTCGTTGCGACGCGGCGTGTGCTCCGCCATGTCGGGTCTCCTCCTCGTACGGTTCGCTGGGCACCGCCTTCAGGTGGGCCACCGTCCATTGTCCCGCGCCCCCGCAAGAGGCCGTCGGGCCGAGGTCCACCGCCGCTCCACCGGCCCGTCACGGCCGCCAGCCCACCCGGTGTTCCGCCAGGTGCGCCAGCACCGCGTGGTTCGCCTCCCAGCCGTCCGGGAACTTCACCAGCGTGCCCAGCTGGACCGGTTCCGTGGAGGGGTAGGCGTCCAGGAGGTCGCCGACACCGGCGCGGCAGACCACGATGCACGCGTGCCGGTGCCGGGAGGCCAGGACGCACAGGCGGCCGGTCTCCAGGTGGAAGGCGGTGGCGTCGGGGCGGCCGGAGAGCGGGTGCAGGACGACCGTGACGTCGTACTCCCGGCCCTGCAGACGGTTCGCGGTGTCCACGGTGACGTCCGCCACGCCCAGCTCGGCGAGTGCCGCACGCACCGCCGCCGCCTGGTCGCGGTGCGCCGTGCCGACGGCGACGCGGTCGGCGGTCACCGCAACGGGATCGTCCGAGCGCTCGGAGACCGCCTCGCCGCCCCGGTCCAGCAGTCGGCGCACGACCGTGGCCACCGCCCGCACCGCCTCCGGATCCGTGCGTGGGGTGTGCCGGGCCGGCAGCTCCAGCAGGCCCCAGCCCGACTCCGCGGCCTCGTCGATCACCCGGTCCGGGCCGGAGCCGTCGGAGGGCACGGCGAAGGTGAGGC
The DNA here is from genome assembly GCF_059510455.1 of Streptomyces sp. NTD91. Classification (NCBI taxonomy): domain Bacteria; kingdom Bacillati; phylum Actinomycetota; class Actinomycetes; order Kitasatosporales; family Streptomycetaceae; genus Streptomyces; species Streptomyces sp. NTD91. The sequence continues at coordinate 67,876 of NZ_JCAJZW010000017.1, read as the reverse complement.
GGCGGTCGCCGTGGCCGGTGCCGCTGCGGAAGGGCGTGTAGGGATAGAAGGCGTCCGAGACCAGGGGGGCCGCGGAGGCCGGCAGGCGCCAGGAGACCGGCAGGCGGTGCTGGGGGAGGGCCGGATTGTGGGCCAGCAGGGTGGTCACGGCGGAGGCCGACGGATCGTACGACAGGCCCGCCCACTGCTCGCTGCCGACGATCGCGAACGGATCCAGCTGCCCGGGGTCGCCCACGAACAGCGCCCGCTCGAACAGTCCGGCCACGGCGAGCAGGGAGTCGGAGCGCATCTGGTACGCCTCGTCCACGATCGCGTGCCGCCAGGGCTCGTCCACCTTCACGTGCGCCCACTTGGCGGCCGTGGAGAGGACCACCGGCAGGCCGTTCAGATCCGCCGCCTTCGCGGACGTGCGGACCAGCGGCAGGTCGTCCAGCGCCTTGTCGTAGGGATCGCCGTCGCTGCTGTGCAGACGGCCGACCGGCAGCTGCGGGTTCTTCTCGGCGAGCCGCAGGACCAGGTCGTCCACCTGGGCGTTCGTCTGGGCCACTACCATCAACGGGCGCCCGGCACGGGCCAGTTCGAGGGCCGCGCGCACCACGAGCGTCGACTTGCCGGCGCCCGGCGGGGAGTCCACGACCACGCCGCGCTCGGTGCCGTGCAGGGTGTCGTGGAGGATCGCGTCGGTGGCACGGGCGGCAGCCGCCGAGGGGTCGAAGCCGACCGTCGTCACAGCAGATCCTCCTCGGTCACGGTGTCGGGGGCCTCCGGCGCGGGCTCACCCGGCGGGCCGCCGTGCGTCCACGGTGTCTCCTCGGGGCCGGGCAGTTTCGCGCCGCCGCGCTGCTCGTGCTCGAAGAGCGTGAAGCAGACCCGATCGCCCTTCTCCGGCACCGAACCGGGCTCCGGCTCCCTGCCGCGACCCATCTTGTCCAGCACGCGCAGAACCAGCACGCCCCCGTCCGGAGAGTCCTCGTACCCGGCGAACTCCGCCGACTGCGGCTTGCCGTTCAGCGAGCGGTACACCTTCGCCCGCTCGGCGAGATGCGGCCGGTCGTCCGTGCGGACCGTCACCAGCGGGCGCGGGCTCGGCCGCTTGCCCTCGCCGTACGCCATGACGACATCGATGACCTCGCCGGCGAACGCCTCCCCGGCCAGCCTGCGCCCCGCCATCACCAGCGGATCGTCCAGCGCCTCCTGCGCCTCCAGCCGGGCCTGCTCACGCTCGCGCGTGGCCAGTTTGTTCGCCGCCGTCACCGCGTCGTCCCGGCGGGGCTGCGGGGGCTCGCCCGCCAGCACCCGGTCGCGGTGGCCGGTGAAGGACCAGCGGTCCCGCGTCCAGCGCTCCTCGACATGCGCGCCCTCCGGCAGCGCCCGCAGCAGGTCCAGGCCCCGCCACAGCGCGTCCCAGGTGGGCCGGGTGCGCCTCTCCACCAGGTCGCGGATCTCCCGCTCGGCGGCCGTGAGCGCGGCCAGCCGGTCGTCGGCGGCCGGGGCGTCCTCGGCGGCGGCGAGCGCGGTGCGCGCACGGTCGTAGCGCTCGATGGCCGGGGCCAGCAGCTTGTTGTCGAACGCCGGATCGGTGGCCGGGCCGGCCGGCGGGCACAACAGCTGGCCGGCCGCGTCGCGGCCCAGCTCCGCCCGGCGCGCCGCCTCGGCGCCGGAGCTGCCCTCCGGGGGGTCGATCCAGGCGAGCAGCGCCCCCAGGTGCTGGTCCTCCAGGCTGGACTGGCCGGTCGCCCAGTGCCGGGCCAGCACATCGGTGAGGGCCAGCAGCAGCGAGGAGCCGGGGACCCGGGACCGCTCGCCGTAGTGGGTCAGCCAGCGGCCGAGCAGCGGCACCCGGGGCGGCGCCGGACAGGGGGCCTCCGGGTCCTGCTCGGCGGTGCGGCGGAACCGCATGGAGCGGCCCAGCAGCCGTACGAGATCCAGACCCGCGCGGCTCGGCACGATCAGCTGGGGGGCGTCCGCGCACAGCTCCACCTCGACCTTGACCCGCTTGCCGGTCTCCGGGTCGGTCTCGGTGCGCTCGGCCGCCTCCACGGACTGCGCGCAGGAGTCGATGTACGGCAGGACGACGTCGGCCAGCTCGGCGAGGAAGGCGAAGCGCAGATCCCGGTCGCGCGGCTGCGGTACGACCAGCAGGCGCGGCGCGTCCCGGTCGGTGCCCACCAGCGCGCCGAGCGGGGCGCCTGCCTCACCGGCCGTGGTGAGCGGCACCAACACCAGCGGGCGCGCGGACAGATGCCGGTGCCGGACCGTCGCGGCGGGCCGGGCCCGGCCGGTGTCGACAGCCTCGAGCCGGGCCAGGGCGGCGATCAGCGACACGCGCCCACCTCCGTCGGTGTCTCGGCGCGCAGGTCCGCGGACTCCGGGGCCTCGGCACCCGCGGCCGCCGCCCGGTCCGCCGACCGCAGGGCCTCGGCGCGCAGGGCCGCCGCCCGGCGCAGGGTCGCGACCGCCGGATCGTCCGGGTCGCCGCTCTCGCCGCGGGCCGCCGCGAGGACGTCCCCGACCGTGGTCAGCCCGCCCAGTTCCGCGCGCAGCGGCCGGCCCAGGCGGGTGACGGCGCCCTCCTCGCGGGAGCGTTCCCGGCAGTGGAAGGCCAGCTCGCAGGCGGACAGGCACTCCGGCGCGTACGTCGCCGGGACCGCCTCGACGGACGCCGTCAGCTCCTCGGCGCCGCGGTCGGGCGCGAAGCACGTCCCCTCGGGCAGGGACCCGGCGATCTCCTCGATCCGGGTGAGCCGGGCCAGCTGGCGGGCGGTGACCGCGCGCTGCTTGCGGACATCGACGGCGGATGCCGCGGGCAGGTTGGAGAAGTCCTTCGGGCACACCAGCAGGATCCGGTGCCGTACGACCGGGACGGGATCGAGTCGGGCGGCGATCTCCTCCAGGGCCAGCACGTACACCGCCGCCTGCCGGGCCGCCGCGCCGACCTTCGCCGGGTCCGCCGAACCGTCCAGCATCGGGAAGGACTTGATTTCCACCACCGACCAGCTGCCGTCCGGGTGCACCACCACCGCGTCCGGCTCCAGGAAGGCGAGCGAGCCGGCCACGTCCAGCGCCGGCATCGGGTGGTCCAGCAGGGTCCAGCCGCCCGCCTGCGTCGCCTCCCGCAGCGCCAGCGCCGTACGGGCCGTGCGCCCCTCGGGGCCGTGCGCGGTCAGGTCGGGCACGGCGGCCGACTCGGGCGGCGCGGCACCGGGGTCGAGGCGGGCATGCGCCAGCCGGAGCAGCTCCGCGCCGCCGTCCGCCTTCACCTTCGCCTCGAACGCGTTGCCGCGCGTCAGCGCGAACTGCGACTGCCCGAACGCGGACGGCGCGCCCAGCGCGCTCGCCAGCCGTGCCTTGTCCACCCCGGCGCCGTCCAGGATCGCCCGCCGTGCGCACCCAGGGTTCGCGGCGAGCGCCGCGAGGGCGCGCGCGTCCAGGGCCTTGGCCGGTACGTCGGGACCGCGCAGCTCAGCGAGCCGGTGCCGGAGCCCCTTCTCCCGCGTCGCTGGGGGAGGTGTCCGGTTCGGCCGCGGCGTCGAGCTGCGACTCGCGCTGCCGTGGAATTCGCTCACCCGCGGAAGTCTGGCATCCGGCACTGACAATCGGGGAACCCGCGCCCTGCGTGACCGGTGCCGTGCGCGGGACCAGGCGGGCCCGGAGCAGGTCCACGGCCCGCGTCACGCGCGGTGCGAGCAGGGAGCCGACGCCCATCACGGCGACGCCCGCGACCGCGTCGAGGAGGTAGTGGTTGGCGGTCCCCATGACCACGAGCGTGGTGCCGAGCGGATACAGCACACCGAGGGTCTTCGCCACGCGCGTGCCGCCGTGCCGCCACAGCATCACCCCGCACCACAGCGCCCAGCCGACGTGCAGGCTGGGCATGGCCGCGTACTGGTTGGTCATGCCGCCCAGGCCGCGCGGCGCGCTGGCGTCGCCGCCCCACCAGCCGTACGAGCTGTAGTGCGCCATGGTGTCGACGAAACCGTGGCCGGCGGACAGCAGCCGGGGCGGGCAGGTCGGCATCAGCGTGAAGCCGATCAGGCCGATGAACGTGGACGTCATCAGCCAGGTGCGGGCCCGCCGGTAGTGCTCGGCACGGGTGCGGAACAGCCAGACCAGCAGGGCGGGCGTGATCAGGTAGTGCAGCGAGGCGTACCAGAAGTCGGCCGGCACACCGAGCCACGGCTCGCGGGTGAACAGCCGGTTGAGCGGGCGCTCGACGCCCAGGTGCAGGGATTTCTCGATGCGCAGGAGCGCCAGGCCGTGGCCGACGGCGAAGGAGACGTCACCGCGGACGAGGAGGCGGCCGGCCGAGTAGCAGCCGTAGACCAGGAGGATCAGCGGCAGCTCGGTCCACCAGCGCAGCCGGGTACGCGGGGCCCCCTCGGTGCCCGGTGTCTCGGTCTGCGGCATCCGATCGCCCTCCCCCTTCTGCTCCACGGCGCCGCCCGCAGGGCGACCGTGCCACTTTACGGTGTCCGTATCCGGCCCACGCGGGCCCTCCGGCACACAAAGACGCCGAGATCGCCCGCCGGGTTGCCCCGACGGTGCGTACGCGATGATGGAGAAGTCGTCTCTTCTTGTCTTCTTGTTTTCACGACGTCCGTGTGGCGTCCCGCATCCGGAAAGGTCTCCCATGGCACCGCGCATCCTGCTGGCCCGGCACGGACAGACGGACTGGTCGCTGTCCGGCAAGCACACCGGCAGGACCGACGTGCCGCTGCTGGAGGAGGGGCGGCGGGGAGCCAAGCTGCTCGGCGAACGCCTGCACCGGGCCCCGCTGGACGGGGTACCGGGGGCGGAGGTGCGCACCAGTCCGCTGGTGCGCGCGCGTGAGACCTGTGAACTGGCCGGCTTCGGCGACCGGGCCACCACCTGGGAGACGCTCATGGAGTGGGACTACGGCGCCTACGAGGGCCTCACCCCGGCCGAGATCCAGGCCGCGTGCCCGGGATGGCTGATCTGGCGGGACGGGGTGCCGCAGGGCGAGAGCATCGCCGAGGTGACCGCGCGCGCGGACGAGGTGGTGGCGTGGGCCCGCTCCGCCGACCGGGACGTCCTGGTCTTCGCCCACGGCCACATCCTCCGCTCCATAGGCGCGCGCTGGCTGGGCCTCCCGCTGGACTTCGCCGCGCGGATCCGCCTCAATCCCACCTCGCTCTCGGTCCTGGGCTGGGCCTACGGCGAGCCGGCGATCGAGAGCTGGAACGACCTGGGGCACCTGGTGCACTGACGGCCGTCAGGCCCGCGCCGCCCGCGGCATGGAGGCGTGCCGGTCCAGGAACTCCGACACCCCCGACGCCCGCCGGTGCGGCAGGAGCACGCGCGCGGTGCCGGCCAGCATGCCCTGGATGCGGGACGACTGGACCTGGTCCAGCAGGGACAGCACGCGCAGGCCCGCGGCAGCCGCCTCGTCCGGCCGCCCCTCACGTGCGAGGTCGTCGGCCAGTTCCGCCGTGTAGAGCGCGATGTTCCGGGTGAAGTGCGGGTCCTGCAGCTCGGTCGCGCGGTACGCGTGCCGCGACGCCCGCCGCCAGTCGCCCAGCGTGGACCAGCACTGCGCCTCCAGCCCCTCCAGCTCGGCCTCGCCGTAGAAGCTCATCCACTCCGGGTCGGCGTCGGAGCGGCCCCGGGCGAACAGGGCCTGCGCCCGGGCGAGCGCCCGTTCGCAGCCGGTGCGGTCGGCGAGCCCCGCCCAGCCGCCCGCCTCGCGCAGTGCGAGCAGGGACATCAGGCGCGCCGAGCCCAGCGGAGCGGCCGCGCGCTGGGCGGCCTGCGCGGCGCGCACCGCCTCCCGGGGACGGCCGGCGTCCCGCGCCAGGAACGCGGTGTTGCAGAACGCGTGCGCCTCCAGCGCCCGGTCACCGGTCATGCGGGCCGTGGCCAGCGCCTCCGCGTAGTGCGAGCGGGCGTCGTCGAAGCGGCCCGAGTCGTGCGCCAGCCAGCCCACGGAGATGGCGAGTTCACCGGCGCCCGCGTGCAGCCGGTCGGCGCTGGTCTGCCGGGTGGCGCCGGCGTCCAGCAGGGCGTAGGCGGCGCGCAGCGGGGCCGCGGCGCGCCGGTAGAGGCCGTCCGCGCCGTGCCGGTCGTCGAGCAGCCGGATCCGCCGGACGGCCTCCTCCAGGGCGGCGGCCTCGGGGCTGCCGGGCCGGCGCGAGAGACGGGCCGCCGGCGAGGCGTCCGTGGCGAGCCCCAGCGGGCCCAGCGTGGCGGCGGCCACCGTGGCGCCTCCGCCGGTCATGAATGCGCGACGCAGCACGTCGCTCTCCTCGTGGTTCAGGTGGTCTTTCGCGTGCGGTTCTGGCGCGCCGCACGGGTCCTGCGTGTCATACGGATCGACGGGCCGACGCGACTCACCGGGCGCCTCGGCGGCCGGCGCCCCGGCCGCGTCCGCCGTCGTACGGGACGCGCGGCCACGGACGGACGAGCGGGGCGCGAAGCCCAGGTCGGTGAGCGTGCGGCCGGGGAACATGTGCAGGAACACCCGTTCGTAGGCGTAGTTGGGGCAGCGGATCTCACCCGCCTCCACCCTTCCGACGTAACGCGCGTCACAGCTCACCCGCTCACCGATCTCGCGCGCGGCGCGCCGTACGAGCGCCGCGAACTCGGCCGGTGAGCGCCTGCCGCGCAGTTGCCGGAAGGCGAGGTTCGGCCGGGGTGGCCGGTCGGGCTGTGACGAGGTCACGGTTGACGACGCCATGGCCGGGTCCTCTCGTGCGAACCGTCGAACCATGCCGGACCCGGGACGGTTTCGTGACGAGTTGTCCGAGTGGCGCCCTGGTTCCGGCGGGCATGAACGTACCTGCTGTGAGGGACCCGCCACGCAGTGTTTGGCTACAAACCGGATATCTCATCCACGATCTGCCATGAAGTGCCATCCTTTGCGGCACACTTCGGGCGTATCCGTTGACGTGCTCGCGCGTTGGACATCACGGACCGCAACAGGGCTGTGTGGTGGAGGCCGTCATGGAGACCGGGGAGTCCCGCCGGAGCAACGAACGTCGTCCGTCGCCGTCCACGACGGTGGGAGACGCGTCGGCATGCGATCTCGTGACGGTACCGGCCCGGCAGGGCCTGGAGGCGGTCGACATCCTGCGGCGCGGCGCCGGTGACGCGGTGGGGCCCGTGCTGCACGACGGCGGCGCCACCCTCGGCTTCCTGGTCCCGGCGGGTACCGCCGCCGGCTGGGACGTGCCCGGCAGCACCTGCACCAGGACCGACGGACGCGGGCTCAGGCTGAACCCCGGGCCGCCGGTGGAGGGCTCCGACTGGCTGCTGCCGCCCGGCGAGGCCGATCTCGCCACCGACCCGACGGTGCTGCGCCGGGCCCTGGGGGAGGCGGCCCGCATGCTCGAGGCCGCCGACAACTGCAGGTAGCGGCACCGTACGGGCCCGCCGCGGGAGTCGCCGGCCGACCGGTCGGGCGCCGGAACCGCCGGCCTGCGAAAATGGACGGATGGGCAGGTCCAGGAACACACGGGACGCGCGGCGCACGCGACGCGGGTCGGCCGCCGCCGAGGCCGTCGTGGAGGCGGTCGACGGCGGACTCGCACAACTCGTCCCCGACCCCGACCGCAGCCGGGCCTGGATCCTGCTGATCGACGGCGCGCCCCAGTCGCACGTCGACCTGGACGACCCCGGGTATCTGTCCTTCGAGTACCAGCGCCGCCTCGGCCATGTCATCGACCTCATCGCCCCGCCCGGCAGGCCCGTGCACGCCGTGCACCTCGGCGGTGGCGCCCTCACCCTCGCCCGGTACACCGCCGCGACCCGGCCCCGGTCCACCCAGCAGGTCGTCGAGCGGGACGCGGGCCTGGTGCAACTGGTCCGCCGCGAACTCCCGTTGGACCCAGGCGCCCGGATCCGGGTGCGGTCGGCGGACGCCCGCGAGGGCCTGGCAAAGGTGCCGGACGGCTGGGCGGACCTGGTCATAGCGGACGTCTTCAGCGGCGCCCGCACCCCGGCCCACCTGACCTCCACCGAGTTCCTGGACGAGGTCCGCCGCGCTCTGAAGCCGTCCGGGGTCTACGCCGCCAACCTCGCCGACGGCCCGCCGCTGGCTCATCTGCGCGGCCAGATCGCCACCGCCGCCGCCCGGTTCGGCGACATCGCGCTGATCGCCGATTCCGCCGTGCTGGGCAGCAAGCGCTTCGGCAACGCCGTCCTGGTCGCCTCCGACGTCCCGCTCCCGCTGCCCGAACTCACCCGCCGCGCCGCCTCCGACCCGCACCCGGCCCGGGTCGAACACGGCAAGCCGCTCACGGACTTCACGGGCGGCGCGGCCCCCGTGACGGACGCGGCGGCGGTGGCCTCCCCGGCCCCGCCGCCGTCGGTGTTCCGGTGATCCGGCTCTCGCCGTGGGGGCTCAGTAGTTCCCGATCTCCACATGCGGCGGCCCGTCGTGCCACGTGCAGAACACCGACACCCGGTCCGTGCCCCGGGTGAACTCCACCCGGATCCAGGTCTCCGTCTTCCACACCTGCATCGACCAGCCGGCCCCCGGGGTCGCCGAGACGAGTGTCGCGTCGGTCGCACCCAGATCGAACACCGCCCGGCCGCCGTCGGTGTCGTACGACTTGACCCGGCCGGACGGCGCGGAGGCGGAGGACGCGGGTCCCGAGGGCCGCGTGGGGGTCGCTGCCGGTGCCGTGGGTCTCCTCGACGGCTGCCGCCACGGGGATCGGTCGGGCGCCGGCGAGGGCAGGGCCTGGGAGCCCTGGGCCGTCGCGTCGGCGGCCGTGACCGGCAGGGCGCGCGGAGGGTCGTACGCCGTCCCGGCCATCACCGTGTGCACACCCCACCACGACAGCGTGACCGCCGCTCCCGTCGCGAGCAGCCACGCCAGTACGTGTACGAGTCCTCTGCGCATCGCGGGCCATACTGCCTCAAGGACACCGCCGTGCGCACATACTCCGGGTTGTCCACAGGCGCCCGCCCGGTGCGGGCCGCATGGCGTACGGTGCGGCGCATGGCAAGTGTGCTCGTGGTCGAGGACGACCAGTTCGTACGCTCGGCGCTCATCCGGCATCTCACCGAGGCCGCACACACCGTGCGCAGCGTCGGTACGGCCCTGGAGGCGCTGCGCGAGGTCGCCCATCTCCGTTTCGACCTGGTCATCCTGGACCTCGGACTGCCGGACCTGGACGGCTCCGAGGCGCTGAAGATGCTCCGCGGCATCACCGACGTCCCCGTCATCATCGCCACCGCCCGGGACGACGAGACGGAGGTCGTCCGGCTGCTGAACGCCGGCGCGGACGACTACCTGACCAAGCCGTTCTCCGTCGAGCACCTCTCCGCGCGGATCGCGGCCGTGCTGCGCCGGACCCGCTCCGGCGGCGGGGAGGCCCCGCCCTCCTCCGTGCTCCGGGTCGGCGGCCTGACCGTCGACCCGCTGCGCCGTCAGGCCGAGCTGGACGGGGCCCGCCTCGACCTCACCCGCCGCGAGTTCGACCTGCTCGCCTTCCTCGCCGGCCGGCCCGGGGTCGTCGTCCCGCGCCGGGAACTCCTCGCCGAGGTCTGGCAGCAGTCCTACGGCGACGACCAGACCATCGACGTCCATCTGTCCTGGTTGCGCCGGAAACTGGGGGAGACGGCCGCCCGGCCGCGTTATCTGCACACGCTCCGGGGTGTCGGCGTGAAGCTCGAACCCCCCACGGAGTCCTCCGCGGACGGGGGGCCGTCGCGATGAGATGGGCCCTGGTCAAGGTCTGCCTGGCGGTCACCACGATGGTCGTCGTCGCCTTCGCCGTCCCGCTCGGCCTGGTCGTCAAGGAGATGGCCCGCGACCGGGCCTTCGCAGGCGCCGAGCGGGAGGCCGCCGCCGTCGCGCCCGCGCTGTCCATCACCACCGACCGGGACAAGCTGGAGCGGGTCGTGGCCTCGGCAGGCGCCGACTCCGGGATGGCCGTGCACCTGCCCGCCGACGACGGCCGGTCCGCCCTCGACCTCGGCCGGCAGCGCGCCGCCGACCGCGACATCCAGGCGGTCCGGAGAATGGGCCGGGCCTCCACGACCACGGTGGCCGGCGGTTCCACGCTGCTCCAGCCGGTGGCGCTCGGTTCCGGCGACATCGCGGTCGTCGAGGTCTACGTCCCCGAGTCCGAGGTGACCAACGGCGTCGGCACGGCCTGGGCGGTGCTCGCGGCCGTAGGTCTCGCCCTGATCGTCGGCTCGGTCGCCGTCGCCGACCGGCTCGGGGTGCGCATGGTGCGGCCCGCCCAGCGGCTGGTCGAGGGCGCGCACGAACTGGGCGAGGGCAAGCTGGGCGCCCGGGTGCCGGAGGACGGGCCCACCGAACTCCGCCTTGCCGCAGTCGCCTTCAACTCCATGGCCGACCAGGTCGTCCAACTTCTCGCGAACGAGAGAGAGCTGGCGGCCGACCTCTCGCACCGGCTGCGCACGCCGCTGACCGTGCTGCGGCTCAACGCGGCCTCGCTGGGCGGCGGACCGGCCGCCGAGCAGACCCGGGCCGCCGTGGCACAGCTGGAGCACGAGGTCGACACCATCATCCGCACGGCCCGCGAGGCCAAGCCGCAGACGGTCGCCGCCGGGCCGGGCGCCGGCTGCGACGCGGCCGAAGTGGTGCGTGAGCGGATGGAGTTCTGGTCCGCGCTCGCCGAGGACGAGGGCCGCAAATGGCGGGTGGCCGGCGTGGAGCGGCCGGTGCGCATACCCGTGGCCCGCGCCGACCTGGCCGCCGCGCTCGACGCCCTGCTCGGCAACGTCTTCCGGCACACCGCCGAGGGCACCGCCTTCGCGGTGGACGTGCACAACGGTGAGGACGCGGTGATCGTGCTGGTCTCCGACGCGGGCCCCGGCATACCCGACCCGGCCGCCGCGATGGCCCGTGGCCGCGGCTCCGGCACCGCCGGGTCCACCGGCCTCGGCCTCGACATCGTGCGCAGGCTCGCCGAGTCCACCGGCGGCGACGTCCGCATCGGCTCCTCGGTGCTGGGCGGCACCGAGGTGCGGATCTGGTTCCAGCTGGACGGCCGCAAGCCGGCCGGCCGGGGGCACCGGATGCGCCGCCGCCGACCGCGCAGACTGGTCACGACTGGTCTCGACCATTAATCGTCCCCGATCCCTTCCTTAAGCGAACCCTAAGGTCTGCAACCGTCGTCCCACTCAAGACATTTGTCCGATTCCGGGTCGCTAGCGTGCTGCCGCACCCCACCTCCCCTTGAACAGCGAAGGCAGGCACGCGCATGACCACGCACCGGCGCAGGATCAGTGGCAGGAACAAGGCGATCGGCGGGCTCGTGGCCGCGGCTGTGGTCGGCGGCGGCGCCCTCCTGCTCACCGGCACCGCCAACGCGGCCGGCGTGAACGCCGCATACACCAAGACCAGCGACTGGTCGACCGGCTACACCGCGCAGTACGTCGTCACCAACAACAGCGGTCAGAGCGAGAAGACCTGGACGCTGGAGTTCGACCTCCCGGCGGGCGCGAGGCTCAGCTCGCTGTGGAACGGCGAGTCGAGCGTGAGCGGTTCGCACGTCACCGTGAGGCCCGCCAAGTGGGACACCGAGGGTCTCGCCCCCGGCAAGTCGGTGACCGTCGGCTTCGTGGTCGACGGCAAGGGCGACCCGACCGGCTGTCGTATCGACGACGCCCGGTGCTCCGCGGACGGCGGTGCCACGCCCGAGCCGAGCGGCCGCCCCACCGAGTCCCCGTCACCCACCGCCGCCCCCACGTCCACCCCGACCCGGAGCAGCACCCCCACCCCGACCGCCTCCCGGACGACCGGCAGCGGCACGGGAACCGGCAGCGGTACCACCGCCGCCGCCGGCTTCGCCCCGTACGTCGACACCTCCCTCTACCCCGCCTTCGACCTGCTCGGCGCGGCCGACGCGACCGGCGTGAAGACCTACAACCTCGCCTTCGTCACCGACGGCGGCGGCTGCACCCCCAAGTGGGGCGGGGTGACCGACCTGACCAGCGACGCCGTGGCCGCGCAGATCGGCTCCCTGCGCGCCAAGGGGGGTGACGTCCGGGTCTCCTTCGGCGGTGCCTCCGGCTCCGAACTGGCCACCACCTGCTCCTCGGCGGACGCGCTGGCGGCGGCCTACGGCAAGGCGATCGACGCGTTCAAGCTGACCAAGGTCGACTTCGACGTCGAGGGCGGCGCGCTGCCCAACACCGCCGCCAACACCCGCCGCGCCCAGGCCATCGCCAAGCTCCAGCAGCAGCACCCGGACCTGGACGTCTCCTTCACCCTCCCCGTGATGCCCGAGGGCCTCACCCAGGACGGGGTGAACCTGCTGTCCGACGCCAAGTCCAACGGCGTGCGGATCGGCACCGTCAACATCATGGCGATGGACTACGGCGCCTCGTACAACGGCGACATGGGCGACTACGCACAGCAGGCCGCGACCGCCACCCAGGCCCAGGTCAAGAGCGTGCTCGGACGGTCCGACGCCGCCGCCTGGAAGACGGTCGCCGTCACGCCGATGATCGGCGTCAACGACGTCTCCTCCGAGGTCTTCAAGGTGGACGACGCCACCCAGCTGGTGAACTTCGCCAAGTCCAAGGGCCTCGGAGGCCTGTCGATGTGGTCCGCCGCCCGCGACAAGCAGTGCGACGGAGGCGCGAAGAACTCCGCCGATCCGACGTGCAGCTCGATACTCCAGGACAAGTTCGCCTTCTCGAAGGCCTTCGGCGCCTTCAACTGACCGCCCGGCACGCGGGGCCGGCCGGGCCCGCGTCCCGGCACCGAGCGCGGCCGGCCCGCGAGAGGCGCGGCCGGCCCCCCGACGGGCCGCGCCCCGCTCCGTCAGGCCGCCGACTCCAGCGGAGGCAGCGTCCCCGTCCGCGCCGCCCGCGCGTACCACAGCGCGCTGGACTTCGGGGTCCGCTCCAGCGTCGCGTAGTCCACGTACACCGCGCCGAACCGCTTGCCGTAGCCGTACGCCCACTCGAAGTTGTCCATCAGGGACCACAGGAAGTAGCCGCGGACATCGGCGCCGTCGGCGATGGCGCGCCGGACCTCCGCGAGGTGGCCGTGCAGATAGGCGATGCGCTCCGGGTCGTGGACCCGGCCGTCCGGGTCGGGCTTGTCGTCGTAGGCCGCGCCGTTCTCGGTGATGTAGAGGGGCAGTCCGGGGGCCTCGCGGGTGTAGCGCTGGATCAGGTCGTACAGGCCCGTCGGATCGATCGTCCAGCCCATCTCCGTGCGCTCGCCCGGCGTCTGATGGAAGACCACGTCGTCGGAGCCCGGCCAGGGGGAGTGCTCGCTGGCGCCGTGGCCGTCCGCGCGCGGGCCCTTGATCTCCCCGGAGGCGGCCGACACCAGCGCCGGGGTGTAGTAGTTCAGGCCCAGCGCGTCCAGCGGGACGTTGATCGCGCGCAGGTCGCCGTCGAGGACGTACGACCAGTCGGTGATCGCGGACGTGGCCTCCAGCAGCGACGCGGGGTACGCGCCGTGCAGCATCGGGCCGTGGAAGACGCCGTTGGCCAGGTCGTCGATCCGGCGGGCCGCGGCCAGGTCGGCCGGGTCCTGCGAAAGCGGCCGTACCACCGAGGAGTTGAGGCTGACGGCGACCTCGTTGCGGGCGGGCATCACCGAGCGCAGGGCGGACGCCGCGAGGCCGTGCGCGAGGTTGAGGTGGTGGGCGGCGCGCAGGGAGGCCACCGGGTCGGTGCGGCCGGGGGCGTGCACACCGGAGCCGTAGCCCAGAAAGGCGCTGCACCAGGGCTCGTTGAGGGTGATCCACTGCTCCACCCGGTCGCCGAGTGCCTCGCCGACCAGCTCGGCGTACTCGGCGAACCGGTACGCGGTCTCCCGCTGCGGCCAGCCGCCCGCGTCCTCCAGCTCCTGGGGCAGGTCCCAGTGGTACAGGGTGAGCGCCGGCCTGATGCCGTGGGTGAGGAGTTCGTCGACCAGCCGGCGGTAGAAGTCCAGGCCGCGCTGGACCGCCGGGCCCCGGCCGGTGGGCTGCACCCGGGACCAGGAGACCGAGAAGCGGTACGCGGTCAGGCCCAGCTCGGCCATCAGCGCCACGTCGTCACGGTAGCGGTGGTAGTGGTCCACGGCGATGTCCCCGGTATCGCCGCCGGCCGTCTTGCCCGGGGTATGGCTGAAGGTGTCCCAGATCGAGGGGGTGCGGCCGTCCTCCCGCACCGCCCCCTCGATCTGGTACGCCGAGGTCGCGGCACCCCAGAGGAAGGCGGGAGGAAAGGTCACGGAGGTAACGGGTTCAGGCATGGAAGCGCTCCCATTGGGGGTCGTAGGAGACCTGGCGAGACAGGTGGGAAGAGGGGGAGGGGGCCGGGACGGCGGTGACCCGGCCCCCGGGAAGAGCCGCCGGCGAAAGCCGTCGAGGGGTGCCGTCAGCCCTTGATCGCGCCCTGCATGATCCCGCCCACGATCTGCTTGCCGAACAAGATGAAGGCGATCAGCAGCGGCAGGGTGCCCAGCAGGGCGCCGGCCATGATCACCGCCTGGTCCGGGACGTACCCGGTGCCGAGCGAGTTCAGGGCCACCTGCACCGTCGGGTTCTGCTGGTTCAGGGCGATGATCGGCCACAGGAAGTCGTTCCAGGCGAACACGAACGTCAGCAGGCCGAGGACGGCCATGGCCGGGCGCGCCGCGGGGAAGACCACGTGCCAGACGATCCGCAGGCTGCTCGCCCCGTCCACCCGGGCCGCCTCGATCAGCTCCGTCGGCAGTGCCTGCACCAGGTACTGCCGCATGAAGAAGGTGCCGAAGGCGGTGACGAGACTCGGCAGGATCACGGTCTGCAGCTGGTTGGACCAGCCGAGGTTCGACATCCACAGGTACAGCGGTACGACGGCCAGCTGCGGCGGGATCATCATCGTGCCGATGGTCAGCAGCAACAGCAGGCTGGAGAAGCGGAACCGCAGCTTGGCGAAGGCGAACCCGGCCAGCGTGGAGAACAGCACCGTGCTCACCGTGATCGTGCCCGCCACGATCACCGAGTTGAACATCGCGGTCCCGAGCCCCGCCTGGTCCCAGGCCGTCTGCAGGTTCTTGAACAGGTTGCCACCGAACCACAGCGGCGGCGGGGTCTGGGCGAGCCGTCGGTCGGTACGGGAGGCGGCGATCGCCGTCCACACGAGCGGGGCGAGCGAGACCAGCGCGAAGACGGTGAGCACGACATAGGCCACGGGGCCCGCGTGCAGCTGCTTGCCGGCGCCCATCACCCGGCGACGGCCGGCCTGCCGGGGCAGGGTGAGTTCAGTGGTCGTCATTGGGACTTCCTCAGCCGTCGGGTGAGCAGCAGATTGACCGCGGCGATGATCAGCAGGATCAGGAACATCGACCAGGCGATCGCGGACGCCTTGCCGAGGTTGCCGATGATCCAGCCCTGGTCGTACATGTACAGGCCGAGCGTCTGGTACTGGTGCTCGGAGCCGCCCTTGGACCCGCTGACGCCGCCGAACAGCAGCGGCTCGCCGAAGAGCTGGGTGGCGCCGATCGTGGAGACCACGACCGTGAACAGGATCGTCGGGCGCAGCTGCGGGATGGTGACGTGCCGGAACTGCTGCCAGCGGTTGGCGCCGTCGATCGCCGCCGACTCGTACAGATCGGTCGGGATCGCCTGCATGGCGGCGAGGTAGATCAACGCGTTGTAGCCCGTCCACCGCCAGATCACGATCGAGGACACCGCGAACTGCGAACCCCAGTCGGACTCACGCCAGTTGATCGGGTTCACCCCGAAGAAGTGCAGGATCCAGTTGACCATGCCGCCGTCCCAGGAGTACAGCAGCGTGAACACCAGGGTCGCCGCGGCCACCGAGGTGGCGTACGGGGTGAGCATCACCACACGCCAGACGGTCGAACCGCGCAGCTTGTAGTTCAGAAGGTGCGCAAGCCCGATCGCGGCCAGCAGCTGCGGCACGGTCGAGATGACACCGATGGTCAGGGTGTTCTTCAGCGCGTTCCAGAAGAAGTCCGAGGACCACAGCTTCTTGTAGTTGTCCAGACCCGCCCAGGTCTGGTGGTCCAGGGCCGACAGCTGCACGTCGTGCAGCGAGTACCAGGCCGTGTAGAGCAGCGGGACGAGCGTGAACGCCCCGAAGAGGATGAAGAAGGGGGACACGAACGCGTACGGCGACGCCTTCATGTCCCAGCGGTACAGCCGGCTGCGCCAGGAGTCGGGGCCCGCCGGGGTACCGCGACCGTGAGCGCCCCGGGCCGCGCCCGGCGGGGTGCCGGGCGCGGCGTCGGCGCTCGCCGCGGGATGCGCGAGAGCCTGCTTGGAGCTGGTCACTGGCCGAGCACGTCCTTGATCTCCTTGGACGCCGCGTCCCAGCCCTGGGACGGCGACTTGCCCTTCTGTTCGACCTGGAGGATGCCCACGTCGGTGATCGCGGAGTTGATCGGCTGGTCCTTGATGCCGAAGTACTGGACCGGGATGGTCTTCGCCGAGTCGGCGAAGATCTGCGTGATCGGCGCGTTCGAGAAGTACGCCGTGGTGTCCGCGGCCGGCTTCAGGCTCGCGTACGCCGACGGGGTCGACGGGAAGCTGGCCTGCTTGGCGAAGACCTTGGCCTGCTGCTCGGGCGCGGTCAGCCACTTGGCCAGCGCGACGGCCTCCTTCTGGTGCTTGCTCGCGAGCGGCACGCCGAGGAAGGAGCCGCCCCAGTTGGCCGCGGTGGGCGCCGCCGCCACGTCCCACTTGCCCTTGCCGGAGTCACCGGACTTCTGCTCGATGTAGCCGAGCATCCAGGCCGGGCAGGCGACGGTGGCGAAGGTGCCGTTGGCGTAGCCCTGGTCCCAGGTGGGGTCGAACTGCTTCAGCTTCGCCGACATGTCGCTGGTGGCGACCTCCATCGCGACGTTCCACGCCTTCTTCACGCCGTCGGACTTGTCCCAGACGACGTTGCCGTCCTTGTCGTAGTAGCGCTCGTCGCCGCCGCCGAGGGCCGCGTTGTAGACGGATGCCGCGGAGTCCACGAACTTGGTGCCCTTGGGCGCCTTCTTCATGTACTGCTTGCCGACGTCGACGTACTTGGCCCAGTCGCCCTTCCACATCTCGGCGAGCTTGGTCCGGTCGGTCGGCAGTCCGGCCTTCTGGAGCAGGTCCTTGCGGTAACAGATGGCCATCGGGCCGATGTCCGTGCCGAGCCCGATGAGCTTGCCGTCCTTCGTGGTGGCCTGGGCGTTCTTCCAGTCCAGCCACTGGGACTTGTCGACCTCCTTGCCGAGGTCGACGAACTTGCTCGCCTGGGTCTGCACGGCCTCGGTGATGTTGCCCACCTCGATGGCCTGGATGTCGTCCGTGCCGGAGCCGGCCTGGAGGCGGGTGAGCACCTTCGGCCAGTACACGTCGGTACGGGTGGTGACGTTCTCCTTGATGTTGATGTTCGGGTGGAGCTTCATGTACTCGTCGTAGAGGCCGGCCTGCTTGTAGCCGAAGACGCCGAAGGTGCCGACGGTCAGCGTGATCTTGCCTTTGCCACTGCCGTTTCCGCCGCCGGAGTCGTTCGACGAGCCGTCGTTCGAGTCCTTGGCGCAGCCGGCCAGCAGCCCGGTGGTCAGTGCGGCCACGGCCGCGAGGGCCATCAGCCGCTGTGACCGGCGGATGCTCGTGCGCATTGCGTCCTCCTGTTGCCTGACGTGCCGACCCCCCGGCCAACTGCATGGATTTTGGGCCCGTTCGTACGCGCTGCGGCTCGGGCGGGGAACGTGCGGGTTGTGTAGGTGTCAGGTACTGTGGGAGCGCTCCCACCAGTGATGTGTTGAAGAGTCGCTGGTCGACGCCGGGGTGTCAAGGGAGCGGACGCGGACAACTGCGTTCGGTTATCTGAGCGTTAACTGGAGGCGCTCCGCGGCGGCGGTCGTCGATATCCGGCCGACCGGCGGCGGAGGGAAAGTGGCGGAGTTCGAGGAGGGGCCGAAGGTCGTCACGCGACGGGACGCGGGGGGTGGCACCCTCGGGACGGTCGCTGCGGCGAACAGGGCTGTTACATTCCAGGCCAGCACCACGAGTCGGTCGAGAGGGGCGAATCCCATGGTAAGCCACGGAGCGCGGGGCCGGAGCGGAGGCCGGCCGACGCTCGAGGAGGTCGCCGCCCGGGCCGGGGTGGGCAGGGGTACGGTCTCCCGGGTGATCAACGGCTCGCCCCGGGTGAGCGACGCCACCCGTGCCGCGGTGGAGGCGGCGGTCGCCGAGCTCGGTTACGTCCCCAACACGGCCGCCCGCGCCCTGGCCGCCAACCGCACCGACGCCATAGCCCTCGTGGTCCCCGAACCCGAGACCCGATTCTTCGCGGAACCGTACTTCTCGGATATTCTGCGCGGTGTCGGCTCGGAACTCTCCGACACCGAGATGCAGTTGCTGCTGATCTTCGCGGGCAGCGACCGTGAGCGCCGGCGCCTCGCCCAGTACCTGGCGGCCCACCGGGTGGACGGCGTCCTGCTGGTCTCGGTGCACGCCGACGACCCGCTGCCCGACATGCTGTCCCAGCTGGAGATCCCGGCCGTGATCAGCGGCCCCCGCTCGGCCGGCGAGACGCTCACCTCCGTTGACTCCGACAACTACGGCGGCGCCCGCTCGGCCGTGGAGCACCTGCTGTCCCGGGGCCGCACCCGCATCGCCCACATCACCGGGCGCCTCGACGTCTACGGCGCCCAGCGCCGCGTCGACGGCTACCGCGACGCCCTGCGCGACGCGGGCCGGGAGCCGGACGAACTCCTCGTCGAACCCGGGGACTTCACCGAGGAGGGCGGCCGCCGCGCCATGTCCGTGCTGCTGGACCGCCGCCCCGACCTGGACGCGGTCTTCGCCGGCTCGGACGTGATGGCGGCCGGCGCCCGGCAGGTGCTGCGCGAGGCGGGGCGTCGCATCCCCGACGACGTGGCCCTCGTGGGCTACGACGACTCCGCCATAGCCCGCCACATGGACCCGCCGCTGACCAGCGTCCGCCAGCCCATCCAGGAGATGGGCCGCGCCATGATCGACCTGCTGCTCACCGAGATCGCCGACCGCCGCCCGGCCGTGTCCCGCGGCCTTGAGCCACGGCACGCGGTGCTCCCCACGGAACTGGTGCAGCGGGCGTCGTCGTAGCCGGGCGGTTCCCGCGCGCCCGGGTCCGGCCGTGCCGAGGACGCATGGGGCGAACCTCGCGGCGGTGACGTGCGTCTCGGATACGCTGCTCACCGTCGTGCCGGTCTTCGGAGGGGGGACTCCGTGGCGGGATCAGCGGGAGAGGCGGACGCGGACGCGTACCGGTCGCTGCTGTTCTCCATCGCCTACGGGATGACCGGTTCCGTGGGCGATGCCGAGGATCTGGTGCAGGACGCCTTCCTCGGCCTGACCCGGGCACGCCGGGCCGGCACCTTGGTGACGAATCCGAAGGGGTATCTGACCACGGCGGTCACCCGGCTGGGCATCAACCACCTGAACTCCGCGCGGGTGCGGCGGGAGACCTACGTGGGCGACTGGCTGCCCGAACCGGTGGTGGTGTCCGCCGACCGGCCCGGACCGGCCGAGCACGCCGAGCTGTCCGACTCGCTGTCGATGGCGTTCCTCGTGCTGCTGGAGGCGCTCTCCCCGGTGGAGCGCGCGGTGTTCGTGCTGCGCGAGGTCTTCGGTTACGGCTATCCGGACCTGGCGCGGATGACCGGCAAGTCCGAGGCCAACTGCCGGCAGATCTTCGCCCGCGCCAGAAAGCGCCTCGGCCCCGGCGCACAGGCGGCTGCCGGCCCGGCACCGGCACGGCGCGCGGAGAGCGAGGAACTCGCCCGCACGTTCTTCGCGGCGGCCGAGGGCGGCGACATGGACGCGCTGCTCGGCATGCTCGCCCCGGACGTGGTGTTCCGGGGCGACGGCGGCGGCAAGGCACGGGCGCTCGCCCGGTCGGTGACCGAACCGCGGACCGTCGCGCAACTGCTGGTCGCCGGCCTTCGCCGGGCCGGGAGGCTCGGCGCCGTTCTCAGGGCGGCCCGGGTCAATGGCCGCCCCGGCGGGGTGATCCACGACGCCGAGGGGCGCGTGGCCAGCGTGGTGGAACTCGACATCGCCGACGGCAGGGTCCGGGCGATCCACTCCCTGTCCAACCCGGACAAACTCTGCCATCTCGGCCCGGTGTCCGGCATCGGGCGGCTGCCGCGGCGATGAAACCTCCGCGGGGCCGCCGTACAGACGACTCAGCCGGCGACGCGTCCTGCGACGACGTCACCGGCTGATCGGTGAGGGTGAGTGACGGGACCCGAACCTGTTTCGTATCCCTATCGTGACCTGCGCCTTTGCTGTGCAGGTGGGCAAATCTGGGCATACGGGTGACGGGTGATGACGCTGTGCGGCATTCGGTTCGGCCATGGCCGAACGCTCCGGCTGGGGACGATGGATGCATGAGCGCGGAGATCGCGCCCATGCGCACCAAGTGCCGGATGGAGATCCGGATTCACCCGTGAACAGGCGGTCCGCAGCAAGGCCGCGTCGGACTTGGCTTGGCTGATGTCACGGAACGCGTGACCAGGGCGTCCGGCCGCCGACCTCGCGCGGTGGACGGGCGGCCCGCTCAACGGTCGGCGCTGCCGGGCGGTACGACCCGTTCGGCGGGTTGTCCCGTCAGGGAGGCGATCATGTCGAAGTCGCGTCGTAGTGGAGGACTGTCCGCTGGTGCAGTTCTGCCGTGGCGGCGATCAGTAGGTCGGGGAGCGGCAGTGCGCGGTGGAAGCCTGCGTCGAGAGCGTGGCGTTGGACTTCCAGGGCGCGGACGAAGGTGTGGTCGTCGGCGTGAACGTAGTCGAAGGCGTGGAGCCAGGTGCTGATCCGGGTCGCCTCGGAGCCGTCCCGTGCAGAGTGGATCATCTCGTGCTCCGTGGGCTGGCACACTGCGAGGAGGTAACGCTCGTGGAGGGGCTTGAGCACCTCCTCGACACTCGGTTTCGTCCAGCGGGCGAGGGCGGACTTGTCGATCAGGTAGTGGTCCTGCATCAGGCGGCCCGGCCTCAAGCGGTCCTGCCGGTGGACGGCGATCCGCACCGCGGCAGGGCTGCCCCTCGCCGCGGGCGGCTCACCGGTCCGGCTGGGGGCGTACCAGCGATCCCCCGCTGAGCCGGCCGCCGGGTGGATCCCCGACGGCGGCCACCGCCCGGTAGGGGGTGCGAGAGGGGCACGCTATAGCACAGATGGAAAGAGCCGGGGAGCGACTTACCCGCGCTGGTCGGAGTACGGCACACTGGTGTGGATCCGGTGGTCTCCGGCCGGACGTGCACCGGCGGAAACAGGGGAGAAGGGAAGCCCGCAGATCCGTGAGTGACGAGTTCGACGCCTCGAAGCCCTCGGTCTCGGAGCCCGTTGACGAGGGCGCGTTCGGCATCGACGCGTTCTCCGTCGACGACCGGCTGCGGCTGTTCCACTTCGCCGCCGCCGAGAAGCGCCACGAGTACCTGTGGCTGCTGCGGGCCTTCGACCGCGGGCGTGCCAACTACCAGGTGCTGCTGCACGCTTCGGACGTGGTGGGGCTTCTGGAGCGGCTCGCCGTCGACCATCCCGCCGCGGGCGCCGTCGGCGGGCCCGCCGGTGTGCAGCCGCTGCTCGACGCGCTCGCGGAGTGGCAGGTCCTGGACCGCTCGTACGACGGGACGCGCGCCGCGAACCTTGCCGAGTACCGCAACCGCCACTACGTGTACCAGTTCACCCAGGCCGGATACCGGGCGTACCGGGCGGTGGAGGACGTGCTCGGCGCCAGCCTGGAGGACGCCCAGCTCTCCCGCCTCGTCTTCCCCGACATTCTCGGCGACCTGCGCGCCCTGGCCGAGGCCAACACCGCGGGCGACGGCGAGGAGGTGTACCGCAAGCTCGGCCGTCTCGACTCGGTGCTGAACGAGATGGCGCAGCGCGCCGCCCGCTTCTATCTCATGCTGGGCGACCTGGCGCGCACCAACGACACCCGGCCCGAGGTGTTCCTCGCCCACAAGGACACGCTCCTCGCGCACATGCGGGAGTTCACCGCCGAACTCGGCCGCTACGCTCCGCTGCTGGCCGAGGCCGTCGAGAAGGCCGCGGCCACCGGCGTGGACCGCATGATCGAGTACGCGGCCGAGGCCGACGAGCGGCTCTTCCGCAGCCCCGCCGAGCGTCTGGCGGACTGGCGGCACCGGTGGGACGGCATCGTCCACTGGTTCGCGGAGCGCGAGCACAGCGAGACCGAGCGGCTGCAGGACGCCACCGTCACCGCGATCCGCTCCGTCCTCGCTCTGCTGCGCCGGGTCACCGAGGCGCGCCGGGGCGGGGTGAGCCGGGAGAGCCAGCTGCGCCATCTCGCCCAGTGGTTCACCTCCTGCGAGAGCGACGAGGACGCGCATGCCCTGTTCCAGGCGGTCTTCGGGCTCGGTGCACCCCGCCACATCGCCGTCCCGTACGCCGATCCCGAGCTGATCCCGGGGCGTACGTCCTGGTGGGAGGCGGAACCGGTCGAACTCGCCCGCACCCTGGTCCAGTCCGGCCGCACCCCCGCCCTGCACGGCCCCGGCCGCATCGAACGCGACGACGACCGGCGGGCGCTGCTGCGCGCCGAACAGCTCAGGGAGCAGGCCGAGCGCCGGGTTGCCGCGAACTCCCTCGCCTCGGACGGTGTGTACGGCCGGACGCTCGACGAGCCCGAGACACGGGCTCTGCTGGCCCTGCTGGACGTGGCCCTCGCCGCCCGTGTCCCCGCCAGCCGCCGGGTCACCGCCGCTTCCGGCTCCGCCCACGGGGTACGACTCACCCTCACGCCCGCCGAGGGGTCCACCACCGTCGACACCGTGCGCGGGCGCCTCCATCTCGACGGGCTGCGCCTGGAGGTCACCGCATGAACCGTGCGAGCCGTACGAGCCGTCACCGGGGCGGGGCCGCATGAGCCGCGTCGCCGAGGGCGTCTCCCCGCTCGAACTCGCCGACTACCAGAAGGCGGTACGGCTCGTCCTGCGGCATCCGCTGATCACACCCGGGTACCCGGACAAGGCGGCGCTGGCGACCGTGCGCCGCTGGGCCGACCAGCTGCGCACCGACCTGATGGAGGTGTTCGGCCACCGGCTCGTCACCACCGCCGACACCGCCCGGCTCCAGCGCGCCCAGGACGGCCTGGACGCCACCCGCCCGGTCCTCACCCGCGCGGGACGGCCCTTCGACCGCCGCCGCTACGCCTACCTCGTCCTCACCCTCGCGGCCCTGGGCCGCCACGGCGCGCAGGTGGCGCTCGGCGAACTGGCCGACGCGGTCGCCGCCGACGCCGTACGCATCGACGGACTCGGCCTCGACACCGCGCGCAAGCCCGACCGGGACGCCTTCGTCGACGCCGTCACCTGGCTCACCGAGCGCGGCGCGCTCACCCTCGCCGACGGCTCCGCCACAGCCTGGGCCGGCGACCCCGAGCGGGCCGAGGCCCTGTACGACATCGACCGGGAGATCCTCCTCGCCGTCCATCACCCGACCCGCGTCCTGCAGCACCTGACCTCGGTCACGGCGCTCCTGGACTCGGCCGGTGCGCTGGGCATGTCCGCAGGGCGTGCGGCCCAGCGTCGCGACCAGGCCCGACGGGCCCGCCGTCTGGTGCTGGAGAATCCGGTCGCGTACTACGCCGACGCCGACACCGAACTCCTGGGCCAGCTGCGAGCCCCCGCCCTCGCCGAGGACCTGGAACGCCTGACCGGGCTGACGGTGGAGCGGCGGGCCGAGGGCGTGGCGCTCATCGACACCTCCGGCAGGCTGTCCGACATCCGTTTCCCCGGCGGCGGTACCGTCGCGCAGGCCGCGCTGCTGCTGGGCGCCCGGATCAGCGCCGCCGTCCAGCGTTCCGGACGGCACGCCCTCGAACTGCTGCCCGCGCCGACCGCCGCCGAACGCCTCGCGGCGCGCGCCCGGCGTATCGACGCGGCTCTGCCGTCGCGTGGTCCGGTCGCGGAACTCTCCGAACTCGCAGAGCCGGACGAGGCGTCGGCGTATGCGGTACCCGGTGACGAGGGGCAGGAGCCGGCAGAGACCCGCTACCCCTTCGTCACGGACTCCTGGCTCCGGGGCAGGCTCAAGGAGATCACCGCCGAGTACGGCGCGGGCTTCGCCGCCGACCTGCGCGGCGACCCGGACCGGCTGCTGGACCAGGCGCTCGATCTGCTGGCCGCCATGTCGCTGATCACCCGGGTCGACGGCGGGGCCCTCGCGCTTCCGCTGCTCGCCCGCTACCGGGGGGTCACCGCCCGCGTGAAAACCCGTACGGCGGCCGGGCCGCCCTCCCGGACAACCCTGTTCACCGACGACACCGCCAACGACACCGCCAACGACACCGCCAAGGACCCGACTCCGTGAGCACCTCCCCTCCCACCCGGGCCCCCGCCCCCTCAGCCCGGTTCGTCCCCACCCGCGCCGGGATCATCAACCTGTGGGACTATCGGGACGAGGAGTTCTCCTTCGCGGGCGGCTGGTTGGTGCTGCGGGGCCCCAACGGGTCCGGAAAGACCAAGGCGCTGGAGGTCCTGTTCCCGTTCGTCCTCGACGGCCGTATCGACCCCAAGCGGCTCAACCCGTTCGCCGCCGAGGACCGCACGATGAAGTCCAACCTGCTCTTCCGCGGGCAGGACAGCGCGCTCGGCTACGTCTGGATGGAGTTCACCCACCGGGAGACCGGCGAGGCCGTCACCTGCGGTATCGGGCTGCACGCCCAGCGGCACCGCGACACACCCGCCCGCTGGCACTTCGTCGCCGACGGTCGCGTCGGCCAGGACTTCTCCCTCCTCACCCCCGACGACCGGCCGATGACGAGGAAGCAGCTCGCGGCGGAACTCGGACGTGAGCCGATCACCTCCACCGCCGACTACCGTGCCGCCGTCGACCAGCGCCTGTTCGGCCTCGGCCCGGAGCGGTACGAGCAACTGCTCACTCTGATCCTCACCCTGCGCCGCCCGCAGCTCGCCAAGAACCTCGACCCGGCCAAGCTCTCCGACACCCTCACCGCCGGCCTGCGCCCGCTCGACGACGACCTGATCGCCGAGGCGGCCCGTTCCTTCGACGACATGGAGTCCGTGCAGCGCACGCTGGAGGGGCTGGCCGCCGCCGACGACGCCACCCGGGCCTTCCTCGCGAGCTACTCCACCTATCTGCGGGTCCACGCCCGCGCCGCCGCGGACCGGCTCACCGCCCGCCGCGCCGAGACCGCCGAGCGCGCCACCGCGCTGCGCACCGCCACCACGGACCTGGCGGCGGCCCGGGAACGGCAGGCCGCCGCCGAGAAGCGCGCCGAGTCGGCCGACGCCGAGCTCGCCGCTCAGCGCGCCCGTCTCGACCAGCTGCGCTCCTCCGCCGCCTACCAGGCCGTCGAGCAACTGGCCGACCTGGAACGCCTGGTGCGCACCTGCGAGCAGACCGCCCGGCAGGCGAGCGCCGAACGCGCACGCCGCGCGGCCGCCACCGGCCGCGCCCGGACCGAGGCCGAACACGCCGCCCGGCTCGCCGCGGAACTGGACGCCGCCGTCTCCCGGGACGCCGCCGCCGTCGCCGACCACGCCCACACCGCCGGCCTCCCCTGGACCCCGGCCGACGCCGAGCCCGCCCACCTCGCCGAACGCTCCGCCGCACTCGCCGCCGCCCGTCACGAGGGCGTCCGGGCCGTGCGCGCCGCCCAGCAGGCGGCACGCGGCGCCGAGCAGACCCGTGACCTCGCCCGGGTCTCCCTCGACCGCGCGCAGGAGGCCGTCGCCGCGGCCGAGACCGCGGAGACCGCCGCCGAGTCGGCCCTCGAATCCGCCCGCCAGCAGGCCCGTACGGCACTCGGCCGGTGGACACAGGCGCACGGCGGGCTCCTGACCGAGGAGGGGTCCGGCCGACTCGCCGAAGCCCTCGAACGCACCGGCGAGGCCGAGGCGGTCACGCTCGCCGATGCCTTCACCGAGGCCACCGCTCCCGCCGTGCAGGAACTGCGCGACACCCTCGCCTCCCTGCGCGCCCGGCGCACCGACGTCGAGCGCCGCCGCGCCGAGACGGAGGCCGAACGCGGCCGGATCGCCGCCGAACACGACGACGCCCCACCCCCGGCCCGCGGCCGCACCGCCGACCGGACACCCGGTGACGGCGTCCCGTTGTGGCAACTCGTCGACTTCGAAGAGGATCTGACAGAACGTCAACGTGCCGACCTGGAAGCGGCCCTGGAGGCGTCGGGCCTCCTCGACGCACTCGTCACCGCCGAGGACACCTTCGTGGCGGCCGGACACAGCGAAGGCTACCTTCGTGCCGGCGCCCCGGTGAACGGACCGAGCCTCGCCGATCTCCTGCGCCCCGAGAGCCCCGAGAGCCCCGAGAGCCCCGAGAGCCCCGAGAGCCCCGAGAGCCCCGAGAGCCCTGGGGCCGGCAACGCGATCCCGACCGCCGCCCGGATCACCGCCGTACTGCGTTCCGTCGCCGTCACCGGCGACCTCGACACCGGCATCCCGCACATCGGCCTCGACGGCCGGTACGGGGCCGGTGTCCTGGTCGGCGCCCACACCAAGGTGCACGCCGAGTACGTCGGCGCGCCCGCCCGCGCCCGCCGGCGCGCCGCCCGGATCGCCGCCTGCGAGGCGCTGCTGGCCGAACTCTCCGCCCAGCTCGACGAGGTGGCGCGCCTGCAGGCCCGTACGGACGCCGCCCTGGAGGCGTACGCCGCCGCCCGCGCCGCTCTGCCCCGCACCAGCGGCATCACGCAGGCCCTGCGCGAACTCGACCGGGCCGCGGCGCGGCTGCGCGCCACCCGCGACGCCGCCGACGCCGCTCAGGGCTCGTACGACGAGTCGGTGGCCGCCTGCTCGGTCGCCGAACGCGCTCTGCGCCGCACCGCGGCCGAGCACGCCATCGAGACCGAACGCGTCGACGCCGTCGAGACCGCCACCCGCGCCTTCGAGACGACGGTCCGCGAACTCGCCGCCCGCCGCCGCGAACACGCCCGCCAGATCGAGGCGGCCGAGGCCGCCGCCGAGCGGCTCGGCGGCGCCGCCGAGGACGAGGAGGCGGCGGCGGACACCGAGCGCTCGGCGCGCCGCCGGTACACCGAGGAGGCCGCGGGACTCGAAGCCCTCCGGACGGCCGTCGGGGCCGAGGCGCAGGAAGTGATGCGCCAGGTGCAGGAGACCGAGGACGGGATCGACGCCCTGGTGGGGGAGGCAGAGGCGGCTCGTACGGCCCAGCACGCCGCCATCGCCGGCACCGCGGCGGCCGAGGCCCGCCGTACGGCTGCCGCCGAGGCCGGGGCGGTCGCCGCGGCGGAGGAGAAGGAAACCGCCCGCGGGCTGCGCCCGTACGCGGCCCGTGAGCTCCTCGACATCCTGCGCTGCCCGCCCGGCCTCGCCTGGCCCGCCCAGGAGGCCGACTGGACGGAAGAGACACTGCCGCCGGCCGTGGTCGCCGTACACGAGGCGATCCAGTCCGCCACCCGCGACCTCACCCCCACCGAGACCAGCCTCAAGCAGTCCGTCACCCGTCTCACCAAGGCCCTGGACGACCTGCAGGCACAGCTCGCCGCCGCGGGACAGGACTACCGGCCCGAATGGGACGGCTCCTACGGCGTCATCCTCGTCCGTGTGGCAGACGAGGAGGGCCCGCTGCCCGTGGCGGCCTTCGCCGAGAAGATCGCCTCCCACCGCCGTGACCAGGCCGAACTGCTCTCCGAGTCCGAGCAGCGCATCCTTGAGGACGCCCTGCTCACCCGGCTCGCCCAGCAGATCCACGACCGCACGGTCGACGCCCGCGACCTGATCCGGCGGATGAACACCGACATGCGCCGGCGCACCATGTCCTCGGGGACCACGGTCGGCGTGAGCTGGCTGCTCGCCGACCACCTCGACGACGAGCAGCGCGCCGTCTGCGCCCTCCTCGACGCCGACGCCGCCCGCCTCGGCCCCGACGGGCTCGCCCGGGTGCGCACCCACTTCGCCGCGCAGATCAAGACCGCCCGCGCCCGCCACCGCGACCAGCCCTACCGCGAACTGCTCGCCGAGGTCCTCGACTACCGGCGCTGGCGGCAGTTCGCGTTCCAGCTGGTACGCCCCGACAAGACGGAGGAGAGGCTCACCCGCGCCCGGCACAGCCGCCTGTCCGGCGGTGAGCAGTCCGTGTCGCTGCACCTGCCGTTGTTCGCCGCCGCGCACGCCATGCTCAACTCCGCCGACCCGCAGGCCCCGCGCCTGCTCGCCCTCGACGAGGCCTTCGCCGGAGTGGACGACACCGGGCGCGGCGAACTCATGTCACTGGCAGCCCAGTTCGACCTCGACCTGTTCATGACCGGCTACGACCTGTGGGCCGCCCACGCCTCCGTGTCCGCCGCCGCCCACTACGACCTCGCGCACACCGCAGTCGACCACACCGTCTCCGCGCTTCTGCTCGTCTGGGACGGCGACCGGCTCCTCGCCGACGACACCGGCGACCTCACCGCCGCCCTCGGCTCGCCCGGCACCCGGCGCGCCCCGACGCCCGAGGAGGCCGCAGTTGTCGGCTGAGCAGCGAGAAAGCCATGGGTACGACGAGTTGCGGGGGGAGGAATGGACCCGCCTGCTCGCCGCCGCCCGCCGCAGACTGGAGCGCACCGGTGGCGCGCTCGACGGCGACATCGGGCTCACGGGGCCCAGCGAGGCAGAGCGCCGCACCGTCATCGGCATCACCGGCCGCTACCGGCCCGAGACCGTCAAGCGCCTCGCCGTACCCCTGCGTGACCTGGACGGGTATCTGTACGACCGTTATGGCACCGGTCTCCTCCAGACCCTCGGCCGGCTCCACGGTCCGCTGCGCGACCGGCCGGCCGAACGGGCCGACGAACTGGCCCGCCGTGAGCAGGCCCTGATGTCGGCCCACTCGAGTCGGCTCGCCGGGCAGGGATGGTTCGCCGCCTGGCTCGACCGCATCGCCGCCGACGGCACTCTCACCCGTCTCGTACGCCGCGGCGACGCGCCGCTTCTCGACGCGGCGGTACGCGTCCTGGAACGACTGACCGGTGACGGGGACCACCGTGCGGGCTCCCCGTACCGGGTTCCCGGTGTCCTGCCGCTTCCCGTCCTCGCCGAGTGGGCCACCGGCGACACCAAGGCCCTCGTTCCCGGCACCCCGCTCGAACAGCTCGTCCTGCGCGCCCTCGCCCGGCGCACCGGCGACTGCACCGTCGTACCGCAGAACCGGGCCGGGCGGCGAGCCCTGTGGGAGAGCGCCGGGGCCATCGCCGACGACCTCGCCAGCCAGGTACTCGTCCTCAACATCGGGGCCGAGGGCGACACCGTGGTCTGCGACTGGCTGCGCGATGCCGCCGACTTCGGCATCCCCTTCCGGCTCACCCTCCACCAACTCGCCACCGACCCCGTCGTCCCCGCCGCCCGCACCATCTACGTCTGCGAGAACCCGGCCGTACTGCGCGCCGCCGCCGGCGAACTCCAGGACGCCGGCGCCGCCCTCGTCTGCACCGAGGGCGTCCCGTCCGCCGCCTGCCACAAACTGCTCGGCGACGCCGTACGGGCGGGAGCCCGGCTGCACTGGCGCGCCGACTTCGACCGGGCCGGCCTGCGCATCACCGCGGACGCCGTGGCCCGCCACGGTGCCCGCCCCTGGCGGATGACCGCCGCCGACTACACGGCGGCACTCGTCGAGGGCGAGTCCACCCCGCTCGTGGGACCGCCCGCGGCCAGCCCCTGGGACCCCGGACTGGCCCTCGCGATGGAGGAATCGGGCCATGCGGTCATGGAGGAACGCCTCCTGCCCGCGCTCCTGTCCGATCTCACCCGCGCCTGAACCGGCGTCCGGTGGTGGTCGGACCGATTCGTCCACCACGGTGTGCCGGCCGGCATCCACCGGCGAGTCGGCGTCAGCGCCCGAGCCTCCTGGTGCTGACGGGAACGGCGGTGTCGTCTCAGGGGCGGGGCGACGTCGAGTCCGCTGAACCGCCCCGTAGGCCTTCGACGGCTCCGGTGCCCGCTCAGAACAGTTCCAGATCCTTGCCGCCGGTGTCCGCGATGACTGGCCGGGGCTGGGCGGGAAGGCCGTCCAGTCGGTCGGGACCGGCCGCGGCGGCCACGGCGGGGGCCGTCTCGGCCAGCCAGGCACGAAACCGCTCGGCGGCTTCGCGGTAGGGGACTTGCGCCAGGACACGGTGCTCGCCGGAGGGGCAGAAGTCGACGGTGACAGTGAGCAGGCAGGAACGGGGCGCGTTCTGACTGCCCGTCCAGGACACGCGCAGCGCACCGCAGGGCTTGCGCCCGCGAGGGGCGCGGTGGGTCGGGCGCAGTGATCGGCAGGCTATGTGGGCGGTCCATGCGGCGAGGTGCGGCAGGGGCAGGGTGGTGCGTGCGCGGCAGCCGGGGCAGCGGTGCCAGTGACGGAGCCAGTCGTCGGTGTCGGTGTGGAAGAGGCGTGTGTAGCGGTTCGCCACGCGGATGTCGTTGCTGTACAGGTGGTCGGGGCGCTCCAGTGTGTTGCAGGACTGGCAGACGGGGGCGCGGACGTAGCCGTGTTCGTGGCAGTGGTCGAGCACGGTGGCGGGCGCGGTGCGGCAGACGGCGCACGCCCACCCGGCCACCTTCCGGGAGGTACCGGGCTTCCTGCTGAGCACCGAGTACAGCTGGCCCTCCAGCTCTTTGTCGTACGGGCGCAGTGAGGAGGCGGGGCCCTCGGGGCTCGTCGTCTGCCGACCGCCGGCGTCTCGGGCCTGCCGGGGGCGGGAGGGCGGCTCGGTGGCGACTGCGCCTGCCCGGCGGGTCCGCGCGGCGTGCACCCACCGCGTTTCGGCGTGCTCGGCCGCGTCGAGCAGCCTGACCACAGCGCGGGGCAGCCACCACGTACGCTGCGCTCCGTCGCGGGTCTGCTCCACGAGTATCTGCCGCCAGTCGATCCCCGCCAGATGGTACGGGCGGCCGGCTTCACGTCGTGCCGCCCGTTCGGGGCGGCCCAGCTCCTGCAGATCCCCCGTGATGCGCCGGCGCCAGCGCAGCGGCGTTTCCTCGTTGCACTCCTGCCTCGGCGCCCCACGAAACGGACCGATGCGGACCAGGTCCTGCGGATCCATCCCCACGGCGTTCAGTTGCGCGGCCGCCCGGCGCACCTCAACCTCCGGAACACTCCACCGACCGCCGCTCGCCCTCACCGTCGCCACCACGTGGTCGCCGAGCAGGACGTACCCCACCCGGGCATGCGCAGGAGAGCGGGTGAATGCCCCAGAAGCCGTCGGCACAGCACTGTCGGCCGTCAGCTCGACCCATAGAACGTCCGCGGCACCCAGGGTGATCAGGCCGTCCGTGCGACCGGGCATGACGCGCTCTGACATACCGACAGGCTAACGGCCTGCAACGAGCCAACGGGCCTCCAAACGTCTCGGCCGGCACGGAGGCACCGACATTCCTGTCGGCCGCAGCTGGGGCGGCTCGGCTGCCGGCCCTCGACAACGCGGCGAGCGTGCCGGAAGACCGGCGTGGCACCTGGCCCATGGCGGTGCGCGAGCCACTGCTCGAACGCGCCACCCTGTCCGAGGAGTTCTGCGCATCCGTTGATGGCCGCAGCCGGCCATGACCCTGACCCCAGCTTCTGCCGTTGGTTCACCGAGCCCGCGCTCTACGTGTTCGGGCGCCGGCGAGTCAGGGCGGCACTCCTCAACCATGCACGGACGGGCACGGACGCGGGAACAACTGCCGGCTGGCTTCGGCGTCAGTGCCGCGACGGTTCACGTCGCATCCGCAGCACCACTGCCCTCCTCGCGTTCTTCGTCCCCGATCCGAAGGAGGCACGGGGGAGCATCGACCGGCGCGGTGACCTGCTGATGGACGGGTCCATGGCTCCGATCGGGACCCGTCACTCAGCGGCGGATCGATGCACGAAAACTACACAAACCGTGACTGGGTGCATACGTCGAGCGAGGTTTCATGCGGACTTACGGCCATCACTCCTTCCCGGGCGACTCGAATCGCGGGTGGAGGGGCCGTGGTTCGGCCGTGACCAAACGGCAAACAGGCCCGTGATCTGCATTCCGCAGGTCACGGGCCTGTTCCGTAGGGTGAGTGACGGGACTCGAACCCGCGACATCCTGGACCACAACCAGGTGCTCTACCAGCTGAGCTACACCCACCACGACCGGCGGTGGAACTTGTCGTTTCCCCGACCGGCCGAGAAGAAGTCTACAGGGTCGGAGGGGGTGCTCGCGCACACGTTTTCGCGCGCCGCTCTCCGCGCCGCGCCCGGCCCGCCGAGTCGTCCGGGGGTGGCTACAGCGCGGGCAGGACGTGCTTGGCCGCGATCGACTTCGCGGTGTCGGAGTCCGGGCCGGGCTGCGGGACGAAGATGGCCTCGCGGTAGTAGCGCAGCTCGGCGATCGACTCGCGGATGTCGGCGAGGGCCCGGTGGTTGCCGTTCTTCTCCGGGCTGTTGAAGTACGCCCTCGGATACCAGCGGCGGGCCAGCTCCTTGACGGAGGACACGTCGACGATCCGGTAGTGCAGGTAGTCCTCCAGGGTCGGCATGTCCCGCAGCAGGAAGCCGCGGTCGGTGCCGACCGAGTTGCCGCAGAGCGGGGCCTTGCCGGGCTCCTTCACGTACTCCTTCACATACGCCAGCACCTGCTCCTCGGCGTCCTTCAGAGTCGTGCCGTTCGGCAGTTCCGCGAGCAGTCCGGACGTGGTGTGCATCTGACGCACGACCTCCGGCATCGTCTCCAGCGCCTGCTCCGGCGGGCGGATGACGATGTCCACCCCTTCGCCGAGCACGTTCAGCTCGGAGTCGGTGACGAGGGCGGCCACCTCGATGAGCGCGTCGTCGGACAGCGAGAGGCCGGTCATCTCGCAGTCGATCCACACCATGCGATCGTTCATGCGTCCACCCTAAAGCGGACCTGAGCTTTTGGGTGCCCCCGTGCGCTCGGGCCCGAGCCGGTGAGCGAGGGGGCGGGAGGATCCCGCCCCCACTCTCAGTTACCGCTCCGCGGCCCCGGCAGCAGTCCCACCGCGCCGGCCGCCTGGCGGCGGCTCTGCATCGGGACGCCGCTGTCGCGGTCCGAGTGCAGCACGGAGGGCGCGTGGCCCATCGGCCCCGAGCCGGTCAGGCCCGTGGGTGAACCAGGCTGACCGGAGGCCTGCACCGGTGGCTCCCCATCGGCCGGCCTCTCGCCCTGCGGCCTGCGGGCCCGGTAGGCGGCCCGGTAGGCGGCAGGGGACGAGCCG
Organism: Streptomyces sp. NTD91; assembly: GCF_059510455.1. Lineage (NCBI taxonomy): Bacteria > Bacillati > Actinomycetota > Actinomycetes > Kitasatosporales > Streptomycetaceae > Streptomyces > Streptomyces sp. NTD91. The sequence continues at coordinate 34,782 of NZ_JCAJZW010000017.1, read as the reverse complement.
AGCTGGCGGCGGAAGTGCCCGCGCAGCGCGACGGGAGAGCGGAAGCCGCACCGGCCCGCCACCTCGTCCACGGAGTAGTCCGACGTCTCCAGCAGCCGCTGGGCCTGCAACACCCGCTGGGTGATCAGCCACTGCAGCGGAGCGCTGCCGGTCAGCGAGCGGAACCGGCGGTCGAACGTTCGGCGGCTCATGTAGGCGCGTGCCGCCAGCGTCTCCACGTCGAACTGCTCGTGGAGGTGTTCCAGCGCCCAGGCGACGACCTCGGCGAGCGGGTCGGCGCCGATCTCCTCCGGTAAAGACCGGTCGAGGTAGCGTTCCTGCCCTCCCGACCGGCGCGGTGGAACCACCAGGCGCCGGGCGAGCGCGCCGGCCGCCTCGTTGCCGTGGTCCGTCCGCACGATGTGGAGGCAGAGATCGATTCCGGCCGCCGTACCCGCGCTCGTCAGGACGTCGCCGTCGTCCACGAACAGCTCGCGCGGATCGACGTGCACCGACGGATAGCGCTTGGCCAGCGTCGGCGCGTACATCCAGTGGGTGGTCGCCGGACGGCCGTCCAGCAGGCCCGCCGCGGCGAGCACGAAGGCGCCGGTGCACAGGCCGACTATGCGGGCGCCCTCCTCGTGCGCCCGGCGCAGCGCGTCGAGCGCTTCCTCCGGTGGTGGCGCGGTGATCGAGCGCCAGGCCGGGACGACGACCGTCCCGGCGCGGGAGATCGCCTCCAGTCCATGTGGTGCGCTGAGTTCCAGGCCCCCTGTGGTCCGCAGCGGGCCCTCCTCGCCGGCGCACACCAGAAGGCGGTAGCGCGGCACGCCGGCGTCCTGGCGGTCGATCCCGAACACCGACAACGGAATGGAACTCTCGAAGATGGGGCCGCCGCTGAACAGCAGCACCGCGACGATCTCCTTGCGGCGTCGCCCGGAGAGTTTCCGGGCCGCGGCTTCCGGCGCGGCAGTGGAGTCGTGGCTCATACTGCTAAGCCCCCCTCGGTGGTCGCGGCTCCTCGGTTGTGTCGCTCCTGCACGTTTCCCCTCGGTCCTGCACGAGTCCCCCGCCGTAAGACAGTCAAGATCGAATCTACTGGTTCCCGCGGTCGGGCGGTGACCAGTTCCACACGCCCGAGATTGTCGACATGACAACTTGGCGTGAAGCATTCGATCACGAAGCGTTGCACTCGTGGAGCGTGCAGGGAAGTGCGCCTTGTCGTGGTGGCCAAACCGCGTAGGGTGCACGGACGCCCGCAGACCCTTTCCGTGCAGGTCGAACGGGGGTTGGAGGGTGGTCGGGGCCCCTGAGCGGTGACATTCAGAAGTTGGCTGAAAAGAAGCGTTCGGAGGTGCGGAAACAGGTCAGTCGACCGGTGTCGGTCGGCGGCTGTGGCGTCCGCCCCTTTGCTCACAGGAATCCACACCGGAAACCTCTCCGTCACTCCGGTACCGCCGGGCGCACCGCTCCGAACGGCGCAGCAGGAGCCGGCACGCGGCGGTGACGGCGGCCAGACCCAGCGCGACCCCCGTCGCGCCGGCCAGTGAGGTGCCGTACCAGACCAGGACCACGGGGACGAGCACGCAGCTGAAGGCGGCCCAGCGGATCACGTCGCTCACGGTGTCCGGCGCGGGGTGCGGCTCGGGGGCGGGGCGGCGACCGGACATCATTCGTACTCCCTGTGGCGGTGGCTCACGCGTGCTCAACGCCCGTTCGGCCGGTCGGTCACCGGGTGCGCATCCGGTGACCGTGTGCAAACCGCCTGTACGGGGCAGCAACCATTGCGTTACGGGCGCCGCTCGTGCATGCTCCGGTGAACCCCTGCGGACATCGGGGGGCCGCTTACGGAGCGTGCGCGGTATCTGGGCTCGGGAGGCGTGCCGCCGTACCCTTGGGGGTATGGGGTTGGGAAGACCTTTCCCGGACTTCCCGGGTACGGATTCCGCCGCACACTTCGTCCCCCACCCATAAAGGATCACAACGCCGAGACAGCCATGGCCGGTCACGAATTCTTCGAACCCGCGGACCGCAAGCGGCCGGTCGCCGATCACACGGCGGCCGATCCCCTGGCGGCGGAAGAGTCACGCCCCTCCTGCGACCCTGCCTTCCGGCACGGAGTCGTCGTCGGCTTCGACGGCTCCACCTCCAGTGAGCGTGCCCTCGCCTACGCCATCGGCATGGCCCACCGCTCGCACTCGGGTCTGATCATCGTCCATGTCGCCAACCGGCTGCCCACCACCGTGTGGGCCGGCTGCGAGCCACCCGTCTTCGTCGACGTGCCGGACCACCGCACCGAGGTGCTCGGTCTGGAGCTGGCGTGCGCCGACTACCTGGCCGAGGTGCCGTGGATCCTGGTCGAACGGGGCGGGGACATCTGTCACGAGCTGGAAGAGGTCGGGCGCGAGTACGAGGCGGACGCGATCGTCGTCGGCTCCACGCACGGCATCGTGGGCCGGATCTTCGGTTCCGTGGCGGGGCGGCTCGCCAAGCGCGCGAAGCGGCCAGTGATCGTCATCCCGTGACGGTCGCCCTCCACGTCTCAACTCCCTTTGTGCAACGCGAAACTACTCGCGCGTAGAGGTGGTTTGTGTCCTTGTGAAGGGCATATACCGGTCACCGCGCAACTGCACAGCATGAAGGGAGCCCGCCGTGGACAACGAAGTCTCCGCGGGAAGCGGAAGCACCACGGTGGCCGGCCGACTCGCCCTGGGAATCACCCTGTTGGCGTTCGGGCTCGGCACGACCGGAGTGATCCATGGAGTGGCGGCGTCCGACGCCGTCTCACTGGCCCACTACGTGGGCGGAGTTGCCTTGTTCCTCATCGGTCTGCTCGCCTTCCGGGGCGGCGACAGCGCTTCCGGCACGGGCTTCGTGGCCCTCGGCGCGCTCTGGTTCACCTGGGCCGTCGCCGGCCACTCCTCCGCCGACGCGGCCGGGCTCTTCCTGCTGCTGTTCGCCCTCGTGGCGCTCACCCTGACCCTCGCGGGCGGCGACAGTCTCGGGCAGGTCATGCACGGGCTGCTGTTCCTGGCGATGCTGGTGCTGGGCGTCGCGGCCTTCGCCGACAGTTCCTCCTTGGCGAAGGCCGGTGGCTGGGTCGCCGCTGTCTCCGGTGCCGTCGCGTGGTACGCGGCGACGGCTGCGCTGGCGCACTGGCCGACGGTACTTCCTCGGCGTGCCGCGGGCCGGGGGGTGACGGCCACCGGCTGATGTGCAGCGGCACCGAACGGACCCCCACGCGAGGGTGGCCACGTGGGGGTCCGTTCTTCGCGCCTGAACCGGCGGCGCGCACGTGGACGTGATCGCTCGCCGCGGGGGCCGCCTCGTCGTCGCTCCGGTGGTCGCCGGGATTTCCTACTCCACCGTCACCGACTTCGCCAGGTTCCTCGGCTTGTCGATGTCCCGGCCGAGGGCCTTCGCCGTGTGGTAGGCGAGGAGCTGGAGCGGGATGCCCATGAGGATGGGGTCGAGTTCGTCCTCGTTCTTCGGGACGACGATCGTCTGGTCGGCCTTCTCCTGGTGCTGGTGGGCCACGGCGAGGATCTTGCCGCTGCGGGCCTTGATCTCCTCCAGGGCGGCGCGGTTCTTCTCCAGCAGGTCGTCGTCGGGGACGATCGCGACCGTCGGGAGGGCCGGCTCGATCAGGGCCAGCGGCCCGTGCTTCAGCTCGGAGGCGGGGTAGGCCTCGGCATGGATGTAGGAGACCTCCTTGAGCTTCAGGGAGGCCTCGCGGGCGACCGGGTAGCCCCGGACGCGGCCGATGAAGAGCATCGAGCGGGCCTCGGCGTACAGCTCGGCCAGCTCCTTGATCTGCTCCTCCTGCTTGAGGATCTCGGTGATCTGCTCGGGGAGCCTGCGCAGGCCCTCGATGATCCGCTTGCCGTCGCGGACCGAGAGGTCGCGGGTGCGGCCGAGGTGCAGGGCGAGCAGGGCGAACGCGACCGTGGTGTTCGTGAAGCACTTGGTGGACACCACGCAGACCTCCGGGCCCGCGTGGACGTAGATCCCGGCGTCCGCCTCGCGGGCGATCGCCGAGCCGACCACGTTGACGACGCCGAAGACCCGGGCGCCCTTGCGCTTCAGTTCCTGGACGGCGGCGAGGACGTCGTACGTCTCACCGGACTGGGAGACGGCCACGTACAGGGTGTCGGGGTCGACGACAGCGTTGCGGTAGCGGAACTCGGAGGCCGGCTCGGCGTCGGCGGGGATGCGGGCCAGCTCCTCGATCATCTGGGCGCCGATCATGCCCGCGTGGTACGAGGTGCCGCAGCCGAGGATCTTCACGCGGCGGATCTGCCGGGCCTCGCGGGCGTCCAGGTTGAGGCCGCCGAGGTGCACGGTGGAGAAGCGGTCGTCGATGCGGCCACGCAGCACGCGGTCCACGGCCTCGGCCTGCTCGAAGATCTCCTTGTGCATGTAGGTGTCGTGGCCGCCCATGTCGTACGACTCGGCCTCCCACTCCACCGTGGTGGGCTCGGCGGTGGTGCGCGTGCCCTCGGTGGTGTAGGTGCGGAAGTCGTCGGCCTTGAGGGTGGCCATCTCGCCGTCGTCGAGGGTGACTATCTGGCGGGTGTGGGTGACCAGGGCGGCGATGTCGGAGGCGACGAACATCTCCTTCTCGCCGATGCCGAGGACGACGGGGGAGCCGTTGCGGGCCACCACGATCCGGTCCGGGAAGTCCGCGTGCAGCACGGCGATGCCGTAGGTGCCCTCGATGAGCCGGACCGCCTGGCGGACCTTGTCCTCCAGCTTCTCGGCGGTGGAGCGGGCGATGAGGTGGGTGAGGACCTCGGTGTCGGTCTCGGAGAGGAACTCGACGCCGTCCGCCTCCAGCTTGCGGCGCAGGTCCGCGGCGTTGTCGATGATGCCGTTGTGGACGACGGCGACCTTGTTGTCGACGGACATGTGCGGGTGGGCGTTCACGTCGGAGGGAGCGCCGTGCGTGGCCCAGCGGGTGTGGGCTATGCCGGTGGTGCCCTTGAAGCGCGCCGGGACCTTGGCCTCCAGGTCGCGCACCCGACCCTTGGCCTTGACCATCTTCAGGCCGGGCGCCTTCGGGGAGGTGACGACGATGCCCGCGGAGTCGTAGCCGCGGTACTCCAGCCGCTGCAGGCCCTCCAGCAGGAGGGGGGCCACGTCACGCTTCCCGATGTATCCGACAATTCCGCACATTTATAGGTATCTCTCAGCCTGGCATCTCAGCCGTAGACGATGCGGCGCAGCTGCCTGAGGGTCAGCTCGGGCGGTGCCACCGCTCGGTACTTGAGGTCCGCCGCGATCCGTTCGAAGATCTCCGCGTTCACCAGGCCCTGGGCCTGGAGTTCGCGGTGGCGGCGACGAACGTAGTCCTCCGTCGACTCGTCGAAGTAGGCGAGCACGTCCTGGATCACCCGCAGCGCCTCGCCCCTGCCGAGGGGCGTGGACCGCGTCAGGTGATCAACAAGTTCGTCGTGCACCCGGTAGATCCTGGGGTACCGGCGACGGTTTCGCAAGAATGCTGCCCGATTTCGGGCAGGCATCGGGGGCGGGGCGTGTGGATCCGTTGTTCGCCGGTCGCCGCCTTGTGGCCTGCGTCTCGTTGAAGATGTGGGCATTTCTGAACCCGTTGGACATCTCGCGTAGGGAGTCTCCCGGCAAAACAGGCTCACGTTCTCGTCCCGGTCGGGGTGAACCGCAGGGCATCGCCGTCGAAGGCCCGCGCCGTCCTTCTTGGACGATTTCCGCCGTGGGGTGATTGGTTCACCGGATCTGCGGGAGAGTGGTCTCGACCACATCTGAAGGGAGCGCATGTGAGACGCGACCACAGCACGACTCCCCGAACCCCTCGCATCCTCGGATCACTGCTGCTCATCGCGGCGGCCGGGATCTTCACCCTGGGCTCCGCCCCCGCCGCCGAGGCCGCCGCCCCCACCCCTCTCGGCCGGGTGATCCCGGCACCCGCCTCGGTCCAGGCCGGCGGCGCGCCGTACCGCATCACCTGGGCGACCGGCGTCCGCGTCGACGACTCCGCCGAGGTCCGCCGGATCGGCACCTATCTCACGGGCATCCTGCGGCCCTCCACCGGCTACCGGCTGCCGGTCACCACCGGCGGCGGTACCCGGGGCATCCGACTCCACCTCGCACAGGGGAATTTCGGCGCCGAGGGCTACCGGCTGCACAGCGATGCGGCCGGCGTCGCCATCACCGCGGGCACCCCGGCCGGCCTCTTCCACGGAGTGCAGACCCTCCGTCAGCTGCTCCCGGCGTCCGTCGAGAAGAAGACCGTCCAGCCCGGACCCTGGCAGATCGCCGGCGGCACCATCGAGGACCGCCCCCGCTACTCCTACCGGGGCGCCATGCTGGACGTCTCCCGGCACTTCTTCACCGTCGCCCAGGTCGAGCGCTACATCGACCAGTTGGCCCTCTACAAGATCAACGAGCTGCATCTGCACCTCAGTGACGACCAGGGCTGGCGCATCGCCGTCGACTCCTGGCCGCGCCTGACCACCTACGGCGGCTCCACCGAGGTCGGCGGCGGCAAGGGCGGCTACTACACCAAGTCCCAGTACCGGGACATCGTCGACCACGCCGCCTCCCGCTACCTCGAGGTCGTCCCCGAGATCGACATGCCCGGCCACACCAACGCGGCCCTCGCCTCCTACGCCGAACTCGACTGCGACGGCGTGGCGCCTCCGCTGTACACCGGCACGCAGGTCGGCTTCAGCTCGCTGTGCGTGCCGAAGCAGGTCACCTACGACTTCGTGGACGACGTGATCCGGGAGCTGGCCGCCATCACCCCCGGCCGCTATCTGCACATCGGGGGCGACGAGGCGCACTCCACCAGCCACGGCGACTACGTGACGTTCATGGACCGGGTGCAGCCGATCGTCGCCAAGTACGGCAAGACGGTCATCGGCTGGCACCAGATCACCGGCGCCCACCCGGCCGCGGGAGCCCTCGCCCAGTACTGGGGCGTGGACGGCACCAGCGCCGCCGAGAAGGCCCAGGTCGCCCGGGCGGCCCAGAACGGCACCGGGCTGATCCTGTCCCCGGCCGACCGCCTCTACCTCGACATGAAATACACCAGCAGCACCGAACTCGGCACGAAGTGGGCCGGTTTCGTCGAGGTCCAGCGGTCCTACGACTGGAACCCCGGCGCCTACCTGCCGGGCGCCCCGGCGTCGTCCGTCCGGGGCGTGGAGGCCCCCCTGTGGTCGGAGACCCTGAAGGCCTCGGCCGACATCGAGTACATGGCGTTCCCCCGGCTCCCGGGCGCGGCCGAACTGGGCTGGTCCCCGGCGTCCAGCCATGACTGGAACGCCTACAAGGTCCGTCTGGCCGCCCAGGCTCCCCGCTGGGACGCCCTCGGCATCGGCTACTACCGCTCACCGCAGGTCCCCTGGCCGAAGAGCTGAGGGGAGAACACAGGCGCCCGGTCCGCTCCCTGGAGCGGACCGGGCGCGGTGCGTGAACGGCCGGGATGCGGGCTTAGATCATTTTGCCCATGCAATTCGGGGGAAGGTGTACTGCCGATCGAATTGCATGGCGGGCCGTCGGGAAAGGCGCTGTCAGTAGGCGCTGTTGACGTTGTCGATCGAGCCGTAGCGGTGGTACGCGTAGTTGCAGGCGGCGGTGATGTTGGCGACCGGGTCGTAGATGTTCGTCGAGGTGCCCGGCACGTGGTAGGCGTCGAACGTCGGCTGGATCACCTGGAGCAGGCCCTTGGACGGGGTGCCCTTGGCGGCGTTGGAGTCCCACAGGTTGATCGCGTTCGGGTTGCCGGAGGACTCGCGCATGATGTTGCGGTAGATGCCGTTGTAGGTCCCCGGAATGTGGTTCTGCGCCATGATCGCCAGGGAGTGCTTGATCCAGCCGTCCAGGTTGTTGGTGTAGGTCTGGCCGGTGGAGGACGGCGTGCTGGACGGCGCCGCCTTGGCCGGGGTCGCCGCCTTGGCCGGGGCCGCCTTGGCCGGGGCCGACCCGCCGGGCAGTGCGAGGACCTGTCCCGGCTGGATGACGTAGGGGCTGGCGAGGTGGTTGGCCGACGCGATGGCCTGCCAGCCGCCCGGCACGTGGAGGGCGCGGGCGATGGACGCCAGGTGGTCGCCGGCCCGGACGGTGTAGCTGCTCGCGGAGGCGGGAGCGGTGGCGGCGTGGGCAGTGCCCAGCGTGGCCGTGCAGCCCAGGACGAACGTGCCGACGGTGGTGGCGACGCCGGCGAGGAGCCGACGCGTCCGGAATGAGCGCTTGCGGGCGTGACGGGGCATGGAGCGGTCCTTTTCGAAGAATTGGATCACCCGCAGTTGCCGGTTTCCTTCGGCAAACAGCACTGCATTTCGTTTAGCGGTGCGCTGCGGCGGAAACATTCTTAACCGCCGGGAATAAGTTTCGGCAATTGCCTGCTTTACTAACGGGGCTAGTTGCCGACCGGTACCGGAAGCGGCGATCTTTTGTGAGACCTGGAAGGTCAAGGGCCGCTCAAAGTCCTAAAGAGCCTCGTAAGTGAATTGGGTCACGTGTCGCAGGTTAAACGTCTGAATGGCTTTAATGGGGAAATAATGAGACTTCGCGACAGAGCGGGTTAAATCGGGCATTCGGGATTTCGAGTCGGGCATTTCGGACTTTTCCCGGGACCGTCCGGCCGTGCGTGACCGGTCAGACACCGGCGATCGGGTTCTTCAGCGTGCCGACGAGCCGAAGCGCCCCCGAGGGATCGGCGAGGTCCACCATCTGCCGGTTGTCGCGCAGCTGGAGGCGGTTCAGGCAGGACAGGGCGAACCGTGGGGCGAAGACGTCGTACTGCCGGAACCTGTCGGCCAGTCCCGGATTCGCGTCCTGGTACGCGCGGGTGACCTCCGCGACAGTGCGCCAGAAGGCCTCCTCCTCGACGACCCCCTCGGCGGCCAGACGCGCGGCGAGGAAGCGGAAGAAGCAGTCGAAGACGTCCGTGAAGATCGACAGGAGCCTCTTGTCCTCCGGGACGTCGGCACGGATCCGCTGCACCTGCGCAGGGAGGGCCGCGTCCGGGTCCGTCACCGCGATCTCCTCGGCGATGTCCTTGTGGATCGCGCGCTGCACGGCGCCGTCCCGCAGCACCAGGATCACGTTCTCGCCGTGCGGCATGAACACCAGGCCGTAGGCGTAGAAGCTGTGCAGGAGGGGCGTGTAGTACGCCCGCAGGTACCGCCGCAGCCAGGCCACCGGGGTGAGCCCGGACCGCTCGATCAGCGCGCCCGCGAAGGAGGCGCCGGTGTGGTCGACGTGGAGGAGGGAGGCCATGGTGGCGAGGGACTCACCCTCCTTCAGACCCGGCACCGGACTCTCCCGCCACAGCGCGGCCAGCATCTTGCGGTACGGCGAGTACCGGTCGGTGGCCCGCTCGTACTCCGGGTGCCGGTAGCCGACGGCCGCCCGTTCCCGGATGATCGTCAGGCCCGTCGCCTGCAGCACAGGGTCGTTCGCGATCAGCCGGGCCAGCCAGTCGTTGATGGCCGGGGTCGCCTCCATGCAGGCGGCGGACAGGCCCCGCACGAAGCCCATGTTGAGTACGGACAGGGCCGTCTTCACGTAGTGCTTCTCCGGATGGGAGGTGTTGAAGAAGGTCCGGACGGACTGCTGGGCCAGGTAGACGTCCTCGCCCTCACCGAGGCAGACCAGGTGCCGCTGGGCCACCTCGCCGGCGAAGCTGACGGCGAGCTTGTTCCACCACTGCCAGGGGTGGACGGGGAGGAACAGGTAGTCGGCGGGGTCCAGGCCCTGGCCGGTGAGGATCGCGTGGAAGCGGGACAGGGTCTCCTCGCCCAGCTCCTCCCGCAGGAAGGACGCGTACTCGATCCCCGTCCCCGCCGTGAACACGGCCCGCGAGCGGTGTGCGGCCAGCCACACCAGCCGGACCGGGCTCGCGGTCTCCGGGGCGTACGACAGGTACTCGTGGATGCCGAACCCGAGCCGCCCGTTGTTCGCGACGAAGCAGGGGTGGCCCTCGGTCATCCCGGTCTCGACGTCCTGGAAGCCGCCGCCCGCCAGTTCCGCGGAGGTGACGCGGGGCTTGGCGAGCTTGTAGCAGGTGCCGGAGAGGGTGGAGGAGATCTCCTCCAGGTAGACCGGAAGGATCTCCTCGTTCAGGCCCAGGGACTCCTTCAGCTCGATGAGGAAGTCCAGGGCCGACAGGGGGAGGGCGGCGCCGTCGCGGTGCCGGGTGATCGAGTCGGCGTCGACCTGCCAGTGGTCCAGGGCGCGGCGGACGGCCGAGAAGCGGTAGGACGTGAGCCCGTCGTCGCTGCGGACGACATACCGTCCGGCACCGATGGCGTCCGGTGTGATCAGGCGCTCGTGCGCGAACTCCGCGAGCGCCTTGCGTACCAGCGACCGGTTGGCGCTCGCCCAGCGTTCGGGGGACAGATGGGCCACGGCGTCGGTCGGGATCATACGGCCACCCCCGTCGCGGCGCGGAACCGCTCCCGGGTGCAGAAGCTCAGCAGCGCACGCTTCTCCGGCTTGCGGATCTCCCGCTCGGGCACGAATCCGACGGCCCCGTTCAGCGCGTGCACGGCCGTGTTGCGCACGTCCGGCTCCGCCACCACCCGCCGGGTCGCCTGGTCCTCGAAGAGGTGCGCCAGCACCGCGGTGATCACGGACCGGGTGAAGCCGTGGACGGGGGCGTCGGTCGCCGGGGTGAGGAAGTGCATGCCGACGTCGCCCGGGCGCGGCTCGTACAGCCCGACCAGCTCCCGGTACGCCGGGTCGTACTTCTCCATCAGGAACACCGGCTCCCCGTCGCGCAGTCCAAGCAGCGCGTGACGGTGCTCGTCCGCAGCGATCTCCATGTAGGCCCGCTCGACGTCCTTGAGCCCGGTGTCGCGCATCATCCAGAAGGCCGCCTTGGGATGGACGACCCACGAGTGCAGGAGCGCGCCGTCCCTCGAGGGATCGACGGGGCGGAAGGCGAAGGCCCTGTGCGTGCCGGTCATACGGAGAACTCCTGGAACGCGATCGTCTTCTCGACCGGGTAGTACTCGCTGCCGAGCAGCTCGCGGATGATGGAGGCGTTGCGGTACGCGCCCATGCCCAGGTCGGGGCTGGTGATGCTGTGGGTGTGGACGCCGGCGTTCTGGAGGAAGACACCACGGCCGGTGACGTCGATGGCGTAGTTGCGGGCGACGTCGAAGCGGCCGTGGCCGTCGAAGCGCAGGCGGTCGCGGATCGGGGCGAGGAAGGCCGGAGGCTCGTAGCGGTAGCCGGAGGCCAGCAGCAGGCCCTCGGTGCGGATCTCGAAGTCCTTGTCCTGCTCGTCCTGGTGGAAGCCCAGGGTGTACGCGCCGTCCGTGTGAGTGGCGCTGCGCAGCGTGGAGTTGGTGAGCAGACGGGTCGGCAGGGGGCCGGTGAGGCTCTTCCGGTAGAGCAGGTCGAAGATCGCGTCGATCAGATCCGCGTCGATGCCCTTGAACAGCCCCTTCTGCTCCTTCTCCAGCCGGTAGCGGGTCTCCTCGGGCAGGGCGTGGAAGTAGTCGATGTAGTCCGGGGAGGTCATCTCCAGGGTGAGCTTGGTGTATTCGAGGGGGAAGAAGCGCGGGGAGCGGGTGACCCAGTCGAGCCGGTAGCCGTGGATGTCGATCTCGGACAGCAGGTCATGGTAGATCTCGGCCGCGCTCTGTCCGCTGCCGACGATCGTGATGGACGTCTTCGCCCGCAACCGAGCCCTGTGGTGCATGTACTGGGAGGCGTGGAGGACGTCGCCGGCCAGACCCTGGCAGGCCTGCGGGACGTAGGGGGTCGTGCCCGTGCCGAGGACGAGGTGCCGGGCGCGGAACGTCTCACCGCGGTGCGTGCGGACGACGTACAGCTCGTCCTCGTGCGTCACCTCGGTGACCGTCGTACCGAAGCGGACGCTGCCGAGCCTGCCCGCCGCCCAGCGGCAGTAGTCGTCGTACTCGACCCGCAGCGGGTAGAAGTTCTCCCGGATGTAGAACGAGTACAGCCGTCCTCTCTCCTTCAGGTAGTTGAGGAAGGAGTACGGCGAGGCCGGGTCGGCGAGGGTGACCAGGTCCGACATGAAGGGGGTCTGGAGGCGGGCGCCGTCGAGGAACATTCCGGCGTGCCACTCGAAGTCCGGCTTGGTCTCGAGGAAGACGCCGTTCAGCCCGGCGATCGGTTCGGTGAGGCAGGCGAGGCCGAGGTTGAAGGGGCCGAGTCCGATCCCCACGAAGTCGTGGATGCGGTCGGGGGCTTCAGGACGCGCGGTCAAGGGGCTCTCCCGGGCACTGCTCGGCGTGGCCGGCGATCAGGTCGAGGACGGTGGCGATGTCGGCCGCTGTCGTCTCGGGATTGAGGAGGGTGAACTTCAGGTACTGGCGGCCGCCGACCTCGGTGCCGGCGACCACGGCGGTGCCGGAGGCGAAAAGCGCCTTGCGGGCATGGCGGTTGGCGCGGTCGATCCCGGCCGGGTCGGTGGCGGCCGCCGGGATGCAACGGAAGACCAGGGTGGACAGGGCGGGCGCCACGACGACGTCGTACCGGGGGTCGGCGGCGAGCATGCGCCAGCCCTCCCGCGCCAGGTCGCAGACCTCGTCGAAGAGCCGCCCGATGCCCTCGGCGCCCATGACCCGCAGCGTCAGCCACAGCTTCAGGGCGTCGAAGCGGCGAGTGGTCTGCAGGGACTTGTCGACCTGGTTGGGGACGCGTTCGCGCACCGTGCGACGCGGGTTGAGGTACTCCGCGTGGTAGGTGGCGTGCCGCAGGGTGGTCGCGTCCCGCACCAGCACGGCGGAGGAACTCACCGGCTGGAAGAAGGACTTGTGGTAGTCGACGGTCACCGAGTCGGCGCGCTCGATGCCGGTGAGGAGGTGCCGCCGGGTGGGAGAGACGAGCAGCCCGCAGCCGTAGGCCGCGTCGACGTGCAGCCACACGCCGTACTGGGCGCACAGCCCGGCGATCTCCGGGAGCGGGTCGATGGAGCCGAAGTCGGTGGTGCCGGCGGTGGCGACGACCGCCATGGGGACCAGTCCGTCGCGCCGGCAGCGTTCCAGCTCGCGCGCGAGGGCGACGGTGTGCATGCGCTTGTGGTGGTCGACGGGGACCGGGACCACGGACTCGGCGTTCAGGCCGAGCAGTTTCGCCGACTTCCTGACGCTGAAGTGGCCGGCCTCGGAGACGAAGACGCGCAGTTTCGCGAGCGAGTCCGTCTTCGACTCCTCGCGCGCCAGCAGCAGCGCCTGGAGGTTGGACTGGCTGCCGCCCGAGGTGAACACGCCGTCGGCGGCCGGCCCGAGGCCGATCCGGGCGGCCGTCCAGCCGATGAGCTTGCGCTCGATGAGGGTGCCGCCGGCCGACTGGTCCCAGGTGTCGAGGGAGGAGTTGACGGCGGAGAGCACGGCCTCGCCGAGCAACGCGGGGATGACGACGGGGCAGTTGAGGTGGGCGAGGTAGCGGGGGTGGTGGAAGTAGACGGTGTCGCGGAGGTAGACGTCCTGAAGCTCGTCCAGGGCGGCCGTGGTGTCGCCGAGCGGGCGGTCCAGATCGATGGCGTCGAGCCGGGGGGAGAGGGCGTCGACGGTGACGCCGGTGAAGGGACGGCCGACGGCGGCGAGTTGGGCCGCCACCCGCTCGACTCCTTCGGCCATGGAGCTGCGGTAGTGCTCAGTGGTGAGGCCATTGAGCAGGTGCGGGCGCATGTGGGGGTCCTCCGGGGGGCGGTCCGTGCGGGATTGAGCACTGCTTCTGAATTAGGTTAGCCTAACCTAAGTTTTTGGATCAAGGTGTGCCTCGCCGTGACCGGTGTCACGGACAGGGGAGTTGTCGGTGGGCGGCGTCACTCGGCGGCCCGCAGCTGCTCCTCGGTCAGCCCCCGGCGCCAGTACCCGACGAAGGTGATCCGCCGCCGGTCCACTGCGCGCTCCTGGACGAAGTGCCGCCGCACCGCCCTCACCTGACCCGACTCGCCCGCGATCCACACGTACGGCTGCTTGGCGGCGGGGAGTCGCGCGGCCCGTACGGCGTCGACGGCGGTGGGGGACCCGCCGTGCCGTACGAGCCACGTGATCTCGGCGTCCGCCTCCGTGTGCACGTCCTGGACGTCACCGGCGTGCGGCACCTCCAGCCAGGCCCGGACGCGGGTGCCGGCCGGGAGGGACTCCAGGCTCGCGGTCGCGGCCGGTACGGCGCTCTCGTCACCCCACAGCACGACGAGGTCGGTGCCCTCGGGCGGACGGAACCGGACGGCGCGGTTGTCGGCGATCACCGGCCCGAGCACCAGCACCCGGTCGCCCGCGGCGGCCCGGGAGGCCCAGCGGGAGGCGGACCCCGCGGGGGTGTGCAGGGCGAAGTCGATGTCGATCTCCTCGGGGTCGCGCCGAAGGGCCCGGAGCGTGTACGAGCGCATCACCGCCCGTACGTCGTCGGGCAGTTCACGCCAGGCCTGCCACCAGCGGTCCCCCAGGTCCAGGGGCACGACGGGCTCCCGCTGTCCCGGATGCGGCAGGAACAAGGAGAGGGACTGGTCACGCCCGAGGGAGTCGAAGGCGGACAGGTCGTCCCCGCCGAAGGTGACCCGGACGAGCGACGGCCCCAGCCGCCGGGTCCGTACAACGCGCAGGGAGAAGAAACGGAACGGAGCGGCCACGGCCGTCGTCACAGGGGCTCCTCATGAGGTCGGGGGACTTGGACGCCTGAGCGACCTGGGCCTGGGCGTCTAAGCGACCTTCTGCGCCTTTTCCAGGGCCTCGGCCAAACCGGTGAGCAACGGCACGCACTTGTCGTACGACAGAATCGGCTCCGGAGACCGCGCGATGACCTGCCCCGCCTTCACCGCGGGCAGCTTCCTCCACGTGGGTTTGGTGATGTCGGCCGGCTGGATCGCCGACGACCGGTCGTCCAGCATGATGATGTCGGCCTTGTACTTGTCGACGTTCTCCCAGCTCAGCGACTCGTACCAGCCACCGCCCCGCTTCTTCGCGCTCTTGGGCGGCTCGACGAGGTTCACGCCGAGGGCCTTGAAGTACTCCAGGTCGACGGAGAGGTCGCTGCCGGAGACGTAGAAGAGCTGGTCGCCGGCGGAACCGGCCATCACCTTGATGCCGGGTTTGGCCCTGGCGGCGGCCCGCAGCCGGGCGGCGGCGGCCTCGAACCGCTCCTTCGCGCCGGTGACCTTGGCGGCCTTCATGTCCGCACCGAGCGATTCGGCCAGGTCCCACATGCGCCGCAACGGCTGGGTGAGCAGGCGGTCGTAGACCGAGATGCCGATACCGGGGGCCAGTTGGGCGATCTTCTTCTCGGACTCCTCGGGCACGTACCAGAGGGTGCCCGCGTCGTCGAACATCGTCGTGATGAGCACGTCGGGCGCGAGCGAGGCGTACTTCTCGATGTCGAACCGGCCCCAGGCGTTGCCGAGGATCGTCACCTTGCCGATGTCCATGTCGCCGGCCTGGACATCGGCCTTGCCGTCCTTCGTCCGCGTCGGCCCGAAGACGCCCTTGACCCGGATGCCGTAGTCGTAGAGAGCGGCGCCGACGCCGGTGAAGGCGACGATGTTCGCGGGCACCCTGTCGAGCTTCAGGGTCGTACCGCGGTCGTCCTTGAAGGACCAGGGGCCGGACTCGGCGGCCCGCGTCCCGCTTCCGGGACCACTGTCTTTGCCCTTGTCGTCTCCGCAGGCGGTGAGCGCGGCACCGAGTCCGAGAGCGACGCCTGCGGCGAGGAAGCCGCGGCGAGTGAGGTGGGTGGCACGGGGATGGGACATGGACACGGCTGCTTTCGAACGGGGCGAGGTGCCCGCCGGACGGATTGAAGTTAGGTTAGCCTAACCGAACTTGATCACCGAGTTCGTGGGGTGGATCGCGTGGTTCACCCGTTTCGCGCAGGTGTCGCATTCCGGTCATCTTCTGTCGTTCGACTTTCAACTTCCCTTCATTTCATGGCCGTTTCGATCACGTGTCGCTACGTTGTGTCGCGACCTGGCTGCTGCGGGCTGCCGATCGAGAGGGGGCGGGACGGGTATGACGACCACGACGGTCGGCCGGGACGTGGAGGCGGTGGTCCGCGCGGACGCCGCGCTCCTGGAGACGGACCTGGACCGGTTCCTCGCGACGCTGACGCGGGAGCCGTCGGACACGGAGCGCTCCGTGTACGGCGCCGCGCTCGGGCGGGCACTGCACGGACCGGTCGCCGACGCCGTCGGCTCCAAGGTGGGCCAGGAGGCGCTGCGCCCCGCTCCCGGGGCCCCCGGCGGCGGCCGCCCGCTGCGGCCCTCGATGGTCTACTGGGCCTACCGCAACTACCGGGGATTCGGGCACCCGGCACCCGGGGACGCCCAGGACGACGCGTTCGCCGCCGTGCGCCGGGCCGCCGTCGCCGTCCGCGTCCTGCTGAAGGCGGCCGTCGCTCTCGACGACGTGCAGGACGGCAGCGCCCTCCGCTACGGCGAACCCGCCCTGCACACCACCCACGGTGTGCCGCTCGCCGTCAACACCGGCGCCTGGCTGATCGCGGCCGCCCTGGCGCACGCGGCCGAGCCCGCCGTCGTCGACAGCCTGCTCGCCTCGGTGGCCGACGGCTTCCAGGGGCAGGCCGTCGACATCGCCACCCGCTCGCCCGGCATCCGTGCCGAACTGGCCGATGCCCCGTACCCGGAGCGGGTCTCCTTCTGGAAGTCGACGGCCGCGCTGAAGACCGGCGCCCTGTTCCGTATGCCGCTCGATGCGGCCCTGGCCGCACTGCGCGTGGTGCCGGGCGAGCGCGACACGCTGAAGGAGGCCATGCGCCAACTCGGACTCGCCAGCCAGCTTTTCAACGACCTGACCGACTTCGTGCCCGAGTTCGGCGGCGCGCGCACCCACCAGGACTACGACGGACTGAGCAACCGCGTCTTCCTGGAACTCCTCGACTCCGCGCCCCCGTCCGGCCGAGAGGAGCTGTCCGGCGAGCGGCTGCGGTCGTACGTTCTCGGCCATCCCGACCTCGACCGGACGCTGCTCGCCCTGTCCGCCGAGGCGGCCGGGCGCAAACGGGCCGCCAAGGAGGCCGTGCGCGGCGTGTGCCGTTCGACGGACAGCGCCGCCTACTTCGACCTCACCATCGACCGCAAGGGCCACCTCATCGACCGCCTCCACGACACCCTGCGGCAGCGGAGCGCGGCATGACGGCGCCGGCCACCGCCTCGGCCCGGCTGCGCGCCGGCACCCGCGACCGGCACGACGCCCTGGAGCGCACCGGCTTCGCCACGGCGCTGTTCGCCGGTGCCCTGCCGCCGGCCCGCTACGCGGCCCAACTGTCGGCGCTGCGCACGGTGCTGAGCGTCCTGGAGACGGAGCTCTCGCGCGTCGGGGCCCCGGACGTCGCCGGGCTGTGGGCGGCCGAGGACCTGCGGAAGGTCCCGCTGATCGACCGGGACCTGCGTCATCTCGCGTCCCGCGGTGCCGCCCCCGGCCGGTGGCCGGCCGGGCGTGCGGCGGCCTTCGCCGCGGACATCCGTACGACGGCGGCCAAGGACCCGGTCTCGCTCCTCGGGCACCTGTACGTCCTGGAGGGCTCCACCCTCGGCGCGCTCCACCTGCACCCGCACATCAGCCGCGCCTACGGCCTCGACGGCACGGACGGCATCGCGTACTACACGAGCGGCGACCGGGCTCGCTGGACCCGCTTCACCACCCGGCTGGACGGAGTGCTGGCCCACCGGGACGCCCAGGACCGCGCCCTGGCCGCGGCCCGGCGGGCCTACCACCACACGGCACGCATCACCGAGTCCCTGTCGGCCGGCCTGACGGCGGCGGGGTCGCCGCCTGGCTCACCAGTCCCAGCTCCCGTGCGATGAGCATCCGCTGAACCTCGCTGGTGCCCTCGCCGATCTCCAGGATCTTGGAGTCACGCCACATCCGGGCCACCGGGTACTCGTTCATGAAGCCGTAGCCGCCGTGGATCTGGGTGGCGTCGCGCGCGTTGTCCACGGCGACCGTGGAGGAGTACAGCTTGGCGAGGGCCGCCTCCTTCTTGAACGGCTCGCCCGCGACCAGCCGGGAGGCGGCGTCCCGCCACGCCAGGCGGGCCGTGTGGGCCTTCATCTCCATGTCCGCGATCTTGAACTGGATGGCCTGGTTGGAGCCGATGGGGCGGCCGAAGGCCTGCCGTTCCTTGGCGTACTTCACCGACTCGTCCACACAGCCCTGGGCGAGACCGGTGGCGAGCGCGGCGATGGCGATCCGGCCCTCGTCGAGGATGCGCAGGAACTGGGCGTAGCCGCGGCCCTCCTCCCCGAGCAGGTTGGCCGCGGGGACCCGGACGTCCTGGAAGGACAGCTCCCGGGTGTCGGAGGCGTTCCAGCCGACCTTCGAGTAGGGCGCGGCGACCGTGAAGCCCGGGGTGCCGGACGGGACGATGATCGCCGAGATCAGCGGCTTCCCGTCCGGCTTGCGGCCGGTCACCGCCGTGACCGTCACCAGGCCGGTGATGTCCGTGCCCGAGTTGGTGATGAAGCACTTCGTGCCGTTGATGACCCACTCGTCGGTGTCCGGGTCGAGCCGGGCCGTCGTACGCGTGGCGCCCGCGTCGCTGCCGCCGTCCGGTTCGGTCAGGCCGAAGGCACCGAGGACCTCACCGGCGCACAGCTTGGGCAGCCACTCACGCTTCTGCTCCTGCGTGCCGAACAGGTGCAGTGGCATGGCGCCGAGCGAGACGCCCGCCTCCAGGGTGATCGCCACCGACGAGTCGACCCGCGCCAGCTCCTCCAGGGCGATGCCGAGCGCCAGATAGTCGCCGCCCATGCCGCCGTACTCCTCCGGGAACGGCAGTCCGAACAGGCCCATGCGGCCCATCTCGCGGACGATCTCGTACGGGAACTCGTGCCGCTCGTAGAAGTCGCCGATCTTCGGCGCCACGACGTCGTGCGCGAACTCCTCCACCGTACGGCGGAGTTCCTCCAGCTCGGGGCTGAGACGGTGGTCCATGCTGATCACTGGTCCTTGTGGGAGAGGGCGCGGACGGAACGGGACGGGCTGGGCCGGTCCAGATGGGCGGCCATCCACACGCTGGTGGCGGTCAGACGGCCGAGGTCGACCCCGGTCTCGATGCCGAGTCCGTGCAGCATCCAGACGAGGTCCTCGGTGGCGAGGTTGCCGGTGGCGGACTTCGCGTAGGGGCAGCCGCCGAGGCCTCCGGCCGAGGCGTCCACGGTGGTGACGCCGTGCTGGAGGGCGGCCAGGGTGTTGGCGAGCGCCTGGCCGTAGGTGTCGTGGAAGTGCACGCCGATCACGTTCGTCGGCACGCCCTTCTCGCCCAGCAGGTTCAGCAGTTCCAGGACATGGCCGGGGGTGGCCACGCCGATGGTGTCGCCGAGGCTCAGCTCGTCGCACCCCATGTCCCGCAGCGCCGTGCAGACACGGGCCACCTGGTGCAGCGGGACCGGGCCCTCCCAGGGGTCGCCGAAGCACATCGACACATAGCCGCGCACATGCACGCCCTGGTCCTTCGCCTGCCGCACCACCGGCTCGAACACGGCGAGCGACTCGTCCAGCGTGCGGTTGAGGTTGGCCTTCGCGAAGGACTCCGTGGCGCTGGCGAACACGGCGATCCGGTCGGCGCCGAGCGCCAGCGCCCGGTCCAGGCCCCGCCGGTTGGGCACCAGCACCGGGAGCGCCACCCCCTCGAGGTCGCTGACCTGCGGGAACAGCTGCTCGGCGTCCGCCAGTTGGGGCACCCACTCGGGGTGCACGAAGCTCGTCGCCTCGATCGTCGTCAGGCCCGCGTCCGCGAGTCGGTGGATGAACTCGGCCTTGATCTCGGTGGGGACGGTGCGCTTCTCGTTCTGCAGCCCGTCGCGCGCGCCGACCTCGTGGATCCGCACCCGTGCGGGCAGATCGGCGGTCGGTACGACCATGGGCAGTGCCTCGGCGCTCACAAAGCCACCTCCTCGTGCGGTGTGATCACGGCCAGCACCTGATCCATGGCGACCGTCGCGCCCGGCGTGACGTCCAGCTCGGCGACCGTGCCGGCGTGCGGGGCGGAGATGACGTGCTCCATCTTCATCGCCTCCACCACCAGCAGGCTCTGGCCCGCCGTCACCTCGTCGCCGACGGCCACCTTGACCACGGTCACCGTGCCGGGCATGGGAGCGGTGAGGGAGTCGGCGCCCGCGTGCGCGGAACGGCTCAGGGACGCGGCCACCGGGTCGTGGTCCCGCACCTGCCAGGCGTCGCCGTCGCGGCCGATCCAGTCACCGGCCCGGTGGAAGGTGTGCCGGACGCCGTCGAGGGTGACGGACACCGTGGCGCCGCTGACGGACGAGGTGCCGCGCGGGGTGTACGTCACCGGGTCCTGGACCCGGAGGTGGAAGGCGGGCGGCTTGGGGGTGCCGCCGAGCCGCCAGCCGCTCGGCACCGAGAAGGGGTCGACCCAGCCGTCCGCAGCCGGCTTCAGCTGCTCCAGTCGTACGGCCGCCGCCGCCTCGTACACCTCCTCCGGCACGTCCGTGGAGACCAGCTCGTCCACCACCCGCTCGACCAGCCCGGTGTCCAACTCGCCCGCCACCACCGCCGGATGCGCGAGCAGCCGCCGCAGGAACCCCGCGTTGGTCTGCACGCCCAGCGTGACCGTCTCCGCGAGGGCGGAGCGGAGCTTCCTCAGGGCCGTCGCCCGGTCGGGGCCGTACGCGACGACCTTGGACAGCATCGGGTCGTACAGGCTGCCGACCTCGGTGCCCTCGCTGAGCCCGGAGTCCGTGCGGACGCCGTCGCCCTGCGGTTCGTTCAGCAGCAGGACCGTGCCGCCCGAGGGGAGGAAGCCGCGCGCGGGGTCCTCCGCGCAGATGCGCGCCTCGACAGCGTGGCCGGTCAGCGTGACGTCGTCCTGGGTGAGGCCCAGCGGCTCACCGGCCGCCACCCTGAGCTGCCACTCCACCAGGTCGAGGCCGGTGACGAGTTCCGTGACCGGGTGCTCCACCTGCAGACGGGT
Source organism: Streptomyces sp. NTD91 (assembly GCF_059510455.1). Taxonomy (NCBI): domain Bacteria; kingdom Bacillati; phylum Actinomycetota; class Actinomycetes; order Kitasatosporales; family Streptomycetaceae; genus Streptomyces; species Streptomyces sp. NTD91. The sequence goes on along the minus strand of NZ_JCAJZW010000017.1, from coordinate 13,887 downwards.
GTTCATCTCCATGAAGTAGTACGACGACGGGTCGCCGCCCGGCACGATGAACTCCACCGTGCCCGCGCCCCGGTACCCGCAGCTGCGCGCCGCCTGCACGGCCGCCTCGCCCATGGACGCGCGCGTGGCCTCGTCCAGGAGGACGCTGGGCGCCTCCTCGACGATCTTCTGGTGCCGCCGTTGGAGGGAGCACTCGCGCTCGCCGAGGTGGACGACGTTGCCGTGACCGTCGGCCAGCACCTGGATCTCGATGTGCCGGGGCCGGTCGACCCACCGCTCCACCAGCAGTGTGTCGTCGCCGAAGGAGGCGCGGGCCTCGCGGCGGGCGGCGGCGATCTCCTCCTCCAGCACGCTCATGTCCCGCACCAGGCGCATGCCCTTGCCGCCACCGCCGGCCGACGGCTTCAGCAGGACGGGAGCCCCCAACTCACGGGCGGCCTCGGCCAGATCCGGGTCCCGTCCGCCGGGTACGACCGGCACCCCGGCCGCCTGCACGGTCTCCTTGGCGCGGATCTTGTCGCCCATGAGCGCGATCGCGTCCGCCGGCGGGCCGATGAAGACCAGCCCCGCCTCCTCGCAGGCACGCGCGAAGGCCGCGTTCTCGGCGAGGAAGCCGTATCCCGGGTGGACGGCCTGCGCGCCGGTGCGGGCGGCGGCGTCCAGCAGCCGCTCCAGGGACAGGTAGCTCTCGGCGGCCGGCGCCGGGCCGATCCGTACCGCCGTGTCGGCCTCCCGGACGTGCCGCGCGTCGGCGTCGGCGTCGGAGAAGACCGCCACCGAGCGCACGCCCAGCGAGCGGAGCGTACGGATGACGCGTACGGCGATCTCGCCCCGGTTGGCGACCAGCACTGTGTCGAACACGGTTCCCCTCCTCACATCCGGAAGACGCCGAACTGGGGATCTCCCAGAGGCGCGTTGGCGCAGGCCGTCAGGGCGAGCCCGAGCACCTGACGGGTCTGAAGCGGATCGATCACGCCGTCGTCCCAGAGCCGGGCGGTGGCGTAGTAGGCGTTGCCCTGGCGCTCGTACTGCGCGCGGATGGGTGCCTTGAAGGCCTCCTCGCCCTCTGCGGGCCACTCCTCGCCGCGCGCCTCCATCTGGTCCCGCTTGACGGTCGCCAGCACGGACGCGGCCTGCTCGCCGCCCATGACGGAGATCTTGGCGCCCGGCCACATCCACAGGAAGCGGGGGGAGTAGGCCCGGCCGCACATCGAGTAGTTGCCAGCGCCGTACGACCCGCCGACCACCACCGTCAGCTTCGGCACGCGCGTGCACGCCACGGCTGTCACCATCTTGGCGCCGTGCTTGGCGATGCCGCCCGCCTCGTAGTCCTTGCCGACCATGAACCCCGAGATGTTCTGGAGGAACACCAGCGGGATCCCGCGCTGGTCGCACAGCTCGATGAAGTGGGCGCCCTTCTGGGCGGACTCGGAGAAGAGGATGCCGTTGTTGGCGACGATCCCCACCGGGTGGCCGTGGATGCGCGCGAAGCCGGTGACCAGCGTCTGCCCGAACTCGCTCTTGAACTCCGAGAAGCGGGAGCCGTCGGTGACGCGGGCGATGATCTCGCGGACGTCGTAGGGGGTGCGGGAGTCCACGGGGACCGCGCCGTACAGCCCGTAGGGATCGACCTTGGGCTCCACCGACGGCTGGACCTCCCAGGGCAGGGACTGCCGGGCCGGGAGGGTGGCGACGATGTCGCGGACGATCCTGAGGGCGTGCGCGTCGTCCTCGGCGAGGTGGTCGGTGACACCGGACACGCGCGAGTGGACCTCGCCGCCGCCCAGCTCCTCCGCCGTCACTACCTCACCGGTGGCGGCCTTCACCAGCGGCGGGCCGCCGAGGAAGATCGTGCCCTGGTTGCGCACGATCACGGCCTCGTCGCTCATGGCGGGCACATACGCGCCGCCCGCCGTGCAGGAGCCGAGCACGGCCGCGATCTGCGGGATGCCGGCGCCGGACATCCGGGCCTGGTTGTAGAAGATCCGCCCGAAGTGCTCGCGGTCCGGGAACACCTCGTCCTGCATCGGCAGGAAGGCGCCGCCCGAGTCCACGAGGTAGACGCAGGGCAGGCGGTTGTCGAGGGCGACCTCCTGCGCGCGCAGGTGCTTCTTCACCGTCATCGGGTAGTACGTGCCGCCCTTGACGGTCGCGTCGTTCGCCACGATCACGCACTCGCGTCCGCTCACCCGCCCGATCCCGGCGATCACGCCGGCGGCGGGGGCCTGCCCGTCGTACATCCCGTCGGCCGCCAGGGGGGCCAGCTCCAGGAACGGCGAGCCCGGGTCGAGCAGTGTGTCCACCCTGTCCCGCGGCAGCATCTTGCCCCGCGCGGTGTGCCGGGCCCGCGCCTTCTCGCCGCCGCCGAGGGCCGCCGCGGCCAGCTTGCCGCGCAGCTCCTCCACGAGCGCGAGATGCGCCTGTTCGTTGGCCCGCCAGGCCTCCGACGCGGGATCTGCCGCGCTCTGAAGCTCCGGTGCCTCGTGCATTCCTGCGGTCCCCTCACCCGGTGATCGAACCTGTGCTCCGCTGTTAATGAGCGTTAACCATTTCCTTCAGGTTAACGACCGCTAACCTCGCTGTCTAGAATTGGCCGCATGGTCACCAGAACCGACGCCCCCACCCGCCGCCAGCAGATCCTCAAGGAGGCCGCCCGGCTCTTCGCCGAGCGCGGCTTCCACGGCGTCGGTGTCGACGAGATAGGCGCGGCGGTGGGCATCAGCGGCCCCGGTCTGTACCGGCACTTCCCGGGCAAGGACGCGATGCTCGCCGAGCTGCTCGTGGGCATCAGCGGTCAGCTGCTGACGGGCGCGAAGCGCCGTCTGGCCGAGGCGGACGGCCAGGCCGGCGCCTCCGCGGTCCTGGACTCCCTGATCGAGGGCCACATCGACTTCGCCCTGGACGACCGTCCCCTCATCACCCTGCACGACCGCGAGCTGGACCGCCTGCGCGACAGCGACCGCAAGCTGGTCCGCCAGCTCCAGCGGCAGTACGTCGAGCTCTGGGTGGAGGTGGTGCGCGAGGTCTACCCGGCGCTGACCGAGCAGTCGGCCCGCTCGGCCGTCCACTCGGTCTTCGGCCTGCTGAACTCCACACCGCACCTGGGTCGCGCGGGCACCCTGCCCGGCCGCGGGGCCACGGCGGCGCTGCTGCACCGAATGGCGCGGGGGGCGTTCGGGGCGGCGGGGGAGCGGTGAGCGCGGCTCCCTCCCCGTGACCGTCGTCGCAGTGTCCGCAGAGTGATCCACGTCTCTGGACGGCTCGCCGTACTCGCCGGTATCTTTCAGCTCTGAGCAAGCGCTTAGACAGGTAGCTGGAGGTGGGCGGCGTGCGCCGTACGGTGTTCAACGAGGATCACGAGGCGTTCCGGGAGACCCTTCGCGCCTTCATCGAGGCCGAGGTCGTACCCGTGTACGACGAGTGGTTCGCCGCCGGCCAGGCGCCGCGCGACTTCTACTACAAGCTCGGTGAGCTGGGCGTCTTCGGCATCAGCGTGCCGGAGGAGTTCGGCGGCGCGGGCCTGGACACCCACAAGTTCGAGGCCGTCATCTACGAGGAGACCGCCCGCGCGGGCGTCAGCTTCGGCGGCTCCGGCGTGCACGTCCTGCTCGCCCTGCCGTACATCAAGATGCTCGCCACCGACGAGCAGAAGAAGCGCTACCTGCCGAAGTTCGTCACCGGCGAGGAGATGTGGGCCATCGCGATGACCGAGCCGGGCACCGGCTCCGACCTCGCGGGCATGAAGACCACCGCCAAGCTCTCCGAGGACGGCACGCACTACGTCCTCAACGGCGCCAAGACCTTCATCACCGGCGGCGTCCACGCCGACCGCGTGATCGTGTGCGCCCGCACCTCCGCGCCGAGCGCCGAGGACCGCCGGCACGGCATCTCCCTGTTCGCCGTGGACACCAAGTCCGAGGGCTACTCCGTCGGCCGCAAGCTGGACAAGCTCGGCCTGAAGACCTCCGACACCGCCGAGCTGGCGTTCGTCGACGTCAAGGTCCCGGTCGAGGACCTGCTCGGCGAGGAGAACAAGGGCTTCCACTACCTCGGCCACAACCTGGCCTCCGAGCGCTGGGGCATCGCCTTCGGCGCCTACGCGCAGGCCAAGGCGGCCGTCCGGTTCGCCAAGCAGTACGTCCAGGAGCGCACCGTCTTCGGCAAGCCGGTCGCGCACTTCCAGAACACCAAGTTCGAGCTGGCCGCCTGCCAGGCCGAGGTCGACGCCGCCGAGGCCGTCGCCGACCGTGCGACCGAGGCCCTGGACGCCGGCGAGCTGACCCCCGCCGAGGCCGCCTCCGCCAAGCTGTTCTGCACCGAGGTCGCCCACCGCGTGATCGACCGCTGCCTCCAGCTGCACGGCGGCTACGGCTACATGAACGAGTACCCGATCGCCCGCCTGTACGCGGACAACCGCGTCAACCGCATCTACGGCGGCACCAGCGAGATCATGAAGACGATCATCGCCAAGGACATGGGCCTGTAAGACGGCGCTGTCATCGCCGTCATCACTGGCCTGTACAACTAGATGCCATGAGCCAGGCACTCCAGGATCTCCTCGATCTGCTCGACCTGGAGCAGATCGAGGAGAACATCTTCCGCGGCCGGTCCCGCTCCGCCGTCGTCCCTCGCGTGTTCGGCGGGCAGGTCGCGGCGCAGGCGCTGGTCGCGGCCGGGCGCACGGTACCCGCCGACCGGCCCGCGCACTCGCTGCACGCGTACTTCCTGCGCCCGGGCGACCCCGGCGCGCCGATCGTCTACTCCGTCGACCGCATCCGCGACGGCCGGTCCTTCACCACCCGCCGTGTGGTCGCCGTGCAGCACGGAAAGCCGATCTTCCATCTCTCGGCGTCCTTCCAGCAGTTCGAGGAAGGCCTCGACCACCAGGCGCCCATGCCGCCGTCCCCCGACCCGGCGACCCTGCCCACCTCGCAGGAGCGGCTGCGCGGTTACGACCACCTCGCCCCCGAGGTCGTCGAGCGGTTCCTGGAGGCGCGCGAGGCGATCGACCTCAGGTACGTGGAGGAGCCGCCGTACGGACAGTTCGGCGCGCCGCGCGAGCCGCACTCGCAGGTGTGGTTCCGCACCAACGGCAAACTGGACGACGACCCGTTGCTGCACGTCGTCCTCGCCACCTACGTCTCCGACATGACCCTGCTCGACTCCGTGCTGCTCGCGCACGGCCGCGGCGGCTGGGCGGTCGGTGACGTCGTGGGTGCCTCCCTCGACCACGCGATGTGGTTCCACCGGCCCTTCCGCGCCGACGAATGGCTGCTGTACGACCAGGAGTCGCCGTCCGCGCACGGCGGCCGCGGCCTGGGGCAGGCCCGCATCTACACGCAGGACGGTCGGCTCGCGATCACCGTGATCCAGGAGGGTGTCGTCCGCGTGCCGCGTGACTGATCGGTGCTTCGAGATGCCGAGTGCCCGGTGGGGAACTAATCTCTATGAGTGACGGCCGCAGCACACGGTGTGACCGCTCGACGGTTCCCGGAATCCGGGAACGGCAGACGTCGGCGGCAACATCCGTCCAGTGAGTCTTCTGCGGCGACACCTCAAGAGCGCGCCGTGCCGGTCCCCCTCAGTGAGCACGGCGTAGGCCATCCATCCGCGAACTCCTCCTGGAGCCGCGGGAGATGATGGAGACAGAAGGGTACTTTCCCATGCGAGCACAGCGCGTCAAGCGTTATGTCGTGATGTCCGCCGCGGGCCTCCTGCTGGCCGGCGGAGCCGCGATCGGTTCGGCCGGCACCGCCTCGGCGGCCCCTGCGCACAACGTCAGCTACCACGGCCGGTACGGGGGCGATTGGGACTGGGGCTGGGGCTGCGGTTGCGGCGGCTACCGCCACCGTCACCACGGGCGCCACCACGGCCATGGCCGCCGCTGGGGCGGCAACGGCTACTGGGGCAACGGCTACTGGGGCAACGGCTACTGGGGCAACGGCAACTGGAACAACGGCAACTGGGGCAACGGCAACTGGGGCAACGGCAACTGGAACAACGGCAACTGGGGCAACGGCAACTGGAACAACGGCGGCACCAGCAACAGGAGCGGCAGTTCCAGCAGCGGTACCAGCAGTGGCAACAGGAGCAGCAGCTCCAGCTCCAACAGCAGCAACAGCTCCAGCAGCAGCTGATCCGGCGCCGATCGCGCCATACTGTGCGGCTCCGCGTGCGGGGCCGCACAGTGCCACGCCGGAGCGGCGCGCAGGTGGGTCAGGAAAGGGAAAGGCCCGCCGCCGCCAGCAGATACGCCGTCATCGGGTCGTAGTGCCGCGGGCTGATCACGTGGTCGTCGAGCGGGACGACGGCCTGGAGGGTTCCCTCGGACTCGGCGAGGAACAGCGCCGGGTCGTTGCAGTCGGCGTAGCCGACCGCGTCCAGGCCGCGCTGTCCGGCGTACCCGGCCCAGCCGTGGTCCGCGACGACCAGGTCCGGCAGCGGGCGCTCCTCGCGCTCAAGTCCCTCCAGAACGGCCCGCATCGGCTCCCCGGAGTGGGTGTGCCACAGTGTCGCCCCGTGCTCCAGCACCGCCACGTCCGCGAACTGCATGACGTACCCCTCGTCCGTCTGCAGCCCGTCCGGGATCACCACGATCTCGCAGCCGGCGGCGCGCAGCGCCGCGGCCGTGGCCCGGTGCACGTCCAGCAGCCCGCCCGGATGGCCGGTGGCGAACAGCACCCGCTGTCTGTCCTCGGCCGCCTTGCGCAGGCGCGCCGCCATCCGCTCCAGGGCGTCCACGGTCAGCTCCGGGTCGATGGTGTCCTGCCCGTACCGGTACTCGGGGTCGTCGTTGACGCCGACCCGCTCGGCCATCACCGCGAGCACGTCCTGCTCGTCCGTCCAGCGGTCGCCGAGCTCCAGACCGAGCCAGAAGTTGCGGACACCGTTGGCGAGCTGACGGTAGTGGGAGAGGTTGTTCTCGCGGGGTGTGGCGACGTCTCCCGCGATACGGGTCCTCACCAGGTGGTCGACGAGCTGGGCGCGGCTGGGTGTCCCGGATATCGGCATGCCTCCATTGTGAGGCAGCACGCCACGGCCGTCCTCGGCGTACCGCCCGCTGGGACGTGACTCACGTGCCGGTCAGCCGTGCCGCAGCGCGAACCACAGCTCCATGCGCACGTCCGGGTCGTCCAGGTCGGTGTCCAACAGGGCCGCGCAGCGGGCGACGCGCTGCCGCACGGTGTTGCGGTGCACGTCCAGCGCCACCGCCGTACGGTCCCAGCTGCCGTGCAGTGCCAGCCAGTTGCGGAGGGTCTCGGCCAGCTCGGGACGGCCGGCGAGCGGGGCGAGCAGCGCGCGGGCGTGCGCCTCGGCGTCCGCCCGCGGCACCAGGTCCTCCAGGCCCGGCCGGGTGCCGTGCCGGACCAGCGGAGCGCGGGTGGCGCGGGCCCGGGCCAGGGCGCGGGCCGCCTGCGCGTCGGCGGCCGGCCACTCCCGTGGCTCCGCGGCCGCGCTCACCCCGAGTGCCCATCCCGCCTGCGGCTCCGGCACCCGCCCGCCCGGCAGCAGCACCCGTACGACGTCCCGGCCGAGGTCGACCAGCGGCGACCCCAGTGCGGCCCCGAGCGCGGAGGCGGCCACGGCGTCGGGTGGCTGGGCCTCCGGCCGGGCGTGCACGACGAGCCACTGTCCGGCGCCGAGCAGCGGGGCGACCTCCTCGGGCGGGGAGCCCAGCAGCAGCCGTACCAGGGCGGAGGAGCGGGCGGCACCGGCACCGCTGTGGTGCTCACCGGTCAGCAGCGACAGCAGCACGGAGGCGACCGAGGCGATGGTGTTGTCCCCGGGCTCACGGCGTGCGGCGGCCACCCCGAGGGCGAATCCCTCACCGGAACCGAGCGCGTACACGCAGAGATGGGTGCCGCCGAGCGTCTCGGTGGCGGAGGCGGGGACGGGGCGTGCCACCGTCGCCGGGCCGTCCGCGGGGCGCACCACCGTCGCCAGGGCGGCCAGGGCCGTGCCGGTCTCCTCGTCCGGGGTGCGGCCCGCCGTGGCGACCGGCGTGCCGTCGGGGCCGTAGAGCACCGCCTGCCCGGAGAGATGCCGGGCCAGGCGGCGCAGCACCGAGGGCACCGGGTCCGGGCGGGCGGCGGCCGCGGCGAGGCTCTGCTGGGCCTCCGTGACGCGGCGGAGTTCGGCCAGGCGGGCCTGGGCCATCAGCTGCCACACCGCCCGGGCCACGCCGGAGAAGGTGGTCTGCGGCGGGACCTCCAGCAGGGGGAGCCGGTGGCGCTCGCAGGCGGCCACCAGCGCGCGCGGGACCGTGTCGTGCACCGGGGCCAGGCCGAAGCCGAGGGCCGTGCCGCCGGCCTCGACGATCCGGGAGACGTAGTCCTCGAAGTACTCCTCCAGCCCCGACTCCTCCTCCGCTGCCGACGCCGCTCGGGCGGGGGGACCTCCCTGACCGGGGGCACCCCCGCCCGAGCCCGTCGGCTCCGGGATGTGCACCCCGGCCGTGAGCAGCAGCTCGCCGCCCAGCAGGTACGGGTACGGGTCGGCCATCTCCGAGGTGTGCGCCCAGTGGATCACGATCGAGGGGCCGGACGGGCCCGCGATCTGGCGCAGGGCCAGGTCCTCCCGGGCCAGCAACGCCGACAGCGGGACCGGTGGGGTCGGTGGGACCGCCGGGGCGATCAGCGCGGTTGTCTCCGGCATGATGTGCGGAACCTCCATCCGGGCCGGTGCGGATGGACGAAACGTACACTTCGCAGTCGCTTTCCGGCCACCTAGTGTCAGGTCAGACCGGCAGCCGCGGGTACGGGCGGATGTCCCCGCGATCTGTTGCCGGCTCGTCCCCACGCACCTGCACGACACGCCACCGGAATGTGCGCGAAGGAGGGCCGCCAATGGCCGTCGACTACACCGTGATCGTCGTCTATCTCGCCGGCATGCTGGCCATGGGCTGGTGGGGCTTGCGCCGTGCCAGGTCCAAGAGCGACTTCCTGGTGGCGGGCCGCCGCCTGGGACCCGCCATGTACTCCGGCACCATGGCGGCGATCGTCCTCGGGGGTGCCTCCACCATCGGCGGTGTGGGCCTCGGCTACCGGTACGGCCTGTCCGGTGCCTGGATGGTCTTCACCATCGGCCTCGGCCTGCTGGCGCTGTCGGTCTTCTTCTCCGCCCGCATCGCGCGCCTGAAGGTCTACACCGTCTCCGAGATGCTGGACCTGCGGTACGGAGGCAGGGCCGGTGTCATCTCCGGCGTGGTCATGTGGGCCTACACCCTCATGCTGGCCGTCACCTCGACCATCGCCTACGCCACGATCTTCGACGTCCTGTTCGACATGAACCGGACCCTCGCCATCGTCCTCGGCGGCTCGATCGTCGTCGCCTACTCCACCCTCGGCGGCATGTGGTCCATCACCCTGACCGACATGGTCCAGTTCGTGGTGAAGACCATCGGCGTCCTGCTGCTGCTCCTGCCGATCGCGGTCGTCAAGGCGGGCGGCTTCTCCGAGATGAAGGCCAAGCTGCCGACCTCGTACTTCGACCCGCTGGGCATCGGCGGCCAGACGATCTTCACCTATGTCCTGATCTACACGTTCGGCATGCTGATCGGCCAGGACATCTGGCAGCGCGTGTTCACCGCCCGCAGCGACAGAACCGCCAAGTGGGGCGGCACGGTGGCCGGCACCTACTGCCTGGCCTACGCCCTCGCCGGCGCGGTGATCGGCACCGCCGCCAAGGTGCTCCACCCCGAGCTCGGCAGCCCCGACGACGCCTTCGCCACCATCGTCAAGGACGAACTGCCCGTCGGTGTGCGCGGCCTGGTGCTGGCCGCCGCCCTCGCCGCCGTGATGTCCACCTCCTCGGGCGCCCTGATCGCCTGCGCCACGGTCGCCAACAACGACATCTGGTCGCGGCTGCGGGGGCTCACCCGACGGTCCTCCGAGGGCCACGACGAGGTCGGCGGCAACCGCGCCTTCATCCTGATCATGGGTGTGGCGGTGATCGGCACGGCGATCGCCCTGAACAACGTGGTGGAGGCGCTGACCGTGGCGTACGACCTCCTCGTCGGCGGCCTGCTCGTCCCCATCCTCGGCGGCCTGCTGTGGAAGCGCGGCACCGTCCAGGGCGCGCTCGCCTCCGTGATCGTCGGCGGCCTCGCGGTGATCGGCCTGATGGCGGGGTACGGCATCCTCGCCAACGAGCCCGTCTACTACGGCCTGCTCGCCTCCCTCGCCGCCTACGGCGTCGTCTCCCTGGCCACCAGGCCCACCGACGAGGCCGTCCTCGCCACCTGGCGCGAGCGCCTGGCCGGACGGAACCCCGAACTCGCGTCCGAACCGGTCCCAGCTCACCAGTAGAGTCATAGGGAAGCAGTACAAGCGCGACGAAGCGCAAGAAAGAAGGCAATTGACCATGAGCAGCAACGAGACGCCCCGCGGCCCCGTCGACTCCTCCCGCATTCCGCGGTACGCCGGCCCCGCCACCTTCGCCCGGCTGCCCCGCCTGGACGAGGTCGGCGCCGCCGACGTCGCCGTCGTCGGCGTGCCGTTCGACTCCGGCGTCTCGTACCGGCCGGGCGCCCGCTTCGGCGGCAACGCCATCCGTGAGGCGTCCCGGCTGCTGCGCCCGTACAACCCGGCGCAGGACGCCTCCCCCTTCGCCCTGGCGCAGGTGGCGGACGGCGGCGACATCGCCGTGAACCCGTTCAACATCAACGAGGCCGTCGAGACCATCGAGGCAGCGGCGGACGAGCTGCTCGGCACCGGCGCCCGCCTGATGACGCTGGGCGGCGACCACACCATCGCGCTGCCGCTGCTGCGGAGCGTCGCGAAGAAGCACGGCCCGGTCGCCCTGCTCCACTTCGACGCGCACCTCGACACCTGGGACACCTATTTCGGCGCCGAGTACACCCACGGCACCCCGTTCCGCCGCGCGGTGGAGGAGGGCATCCTCGACACCTCGGCCCTCTCCCACGTCGGCACGCGCGGCCCGCTGTACGGCAAGCAGGACCTCACCGACGACGAGAAGATGGGCTTCGGCATCGTCACCTCCGCCGACGTCTACCGCCGGGGTGCCGACGAGATCGCCGACCAGTTGCGCCAGCGCATCGGCGACCGCCCGCTGTACGTCTCCATCGACATCGACTGCCTCGACCCGGCCCACGCGCCCGGCACGGGCACGCCGGAGGCGGGCGGCATGACCTCCCGGGAGCTGCTGGAGATCCTGCGCGGCCTGGCGTCCTGCAACCTGGTCTCGGCGGACGTCGTCGAGGTCGCGCCGGCCTACGACCACGCCGAGATCACGTCCGTGGCCGCCTCGCACACGGCGTACGAACTGACCACCATCATGAGCCGCCAGATCGCCGCGGCCCGCAACGCCTGACTCTCCCAGGGGACCGAGAGCTGTGACGCACGACCACGACCTGGTACTGAGCCCGACCGATCAGCAGACGGCGGCGGCGCTCAACCCTCCCCCCGGCCGGAACGGCGGAGACCTGGTCGTGGAGACGCTGGCCGGGCTGGGCGCGACGACCGTCTTCGGCCTCCCCGGCCAGCACGCCCTGGGCATGTTCGACGCCCTGCGCAGGTCTTCCCTGCGGTATGTGGGCCTGCGTGTCGAGAACAACGCGGGCTTCGCGGCGGACGCGTACGGGAGGATCACCGGCGAGGCGGCCCCGCTGCTGCTCTCGACGGGCCCCGGCGCGCTGACGTCGCTCGCGGCACTCCAGGAAGCGGCAGCGGCGTCGGCCCCCGTGCTCGCGATCAGCAGCCAGATCCCGACGGCCGGCCTGGGCGGCGGCCGCCACGGCTACCTCCACGAACTGCCCGACCAGGCGGCCTCGTTCCGGGGCGTGGTGAAGTCGGTGCACACCGTCCGCACGCAGTCCCAGATCCCGTCCGCGATCGCGGCGGCCTGGAAGTCTGCGCTGACGGCACCGCACGGCCCGGTGTGGGTGGAGATCCCGCAGGACGTGCTCCTGGCCCCGGCCGCCCTGCCCGTGGTGACGGCGCCGGACGCCACCCCGGAGGACCTGGTCCCGCGCCCGGAACTGACGGCGGTGGCGGCGCACCTGCTGTCGCACGCCACCCGCCCGGCGATCATCGCGGGCGGCGGGGTCGTACGGTCCGACGCCTCGGGGAAGCTGAGGGCACTGGCGGAGAAGCTTCGGGCACCGGTGGTGACGACGTTCGGCGGCAAGGGCGCGTTCCCGTGGGAGCATCCGCTGTCGCTCCAGTCCTGGCTGGAGGACCGGCACACCACGGACTTCCTGGAGGACGCGGACGTCCTGCTGGTCGTGGGCTCGGGCCTGGGTGAACTGTCCTCGAACTACCACACGTTCAGGCCGCGCGGCCGGATGATCCAGATCGAGGCCGACCTCGGCAAGCTGGAGTCCAACCACCCGGCGCTGGGCATCCACGCCGACGCCCGGCCGGCGCTCCAGGCCCTGCTGGAGACGGTGGAGGAGCGGACGGACGCGTCGGCGCCGGGGCGGGTGCGGGAACTGCTGGAGAAGGTGGCCGCCCGCATCGCCTGCCAGGAACTGGCCCTGGAACAGCGGGTGCTGGCGTCCGTACGCCGCGCACTGCCCGCCGATTCCCCCTCCTTCTGGGACATGACGATCCTGGCGTACTGGGCATGGTCGGCCTTCGACCCCCGGGGCGCGAACACCATGCACTCGGCGCAGGGTGCCGGTGGCCTCGGCTACGGCTTCCCGGCGGCTCTGGGCGCGGCGGCCGCCGATCCGGCCCGCCCGGTGCTGGCGGTGTCGGGCGACGGCGGCGCGCTGTACTCGGTCGCGGAACTGGCCACGGCACGCCAGTACGACCTGCCGGTCACCTGGCTGATCGTCGACGACGGCGGCTACGGCATCCTGCGCGAGTACATGACGGACGCCTTCGGCCAGGCCACGGCGACCGAACTCGCCCGCCCGGACTACGTCGCCCTCGCCGAGTCCTTCGGCGTCCCCGGGGTCCGTACGACCCCGGAGACCCTGGAGGCGGACCTGGCGAAGGCGCTGGCGGCACCGGGTCCCTCGGTGGTCGTGCTCCCGGCGGTGCTGCGCATGTTCGCGCCGACGCACCGACAGGCGTAGGGCATGTCGGCGTGCCTCAGTGGCACGTGCTCGAGCCGCTGATGTAGACCTGCGTCGGGTGCGCCCCGTTGAACGCCCGTCCCTCGTCGGGCTTCATACAGATCGTGGGGTAATCGGAGAACCTCACGTAGGCGACGTCGTCGTGCCGGGTGTTGACCGCGCCCACGGTGGTCACGCTGGCGGCCACCGGAGCGTTCACCGAGTTTGCCCCGGACCGCGTATGACACCGTCCCCGTCCCCCTCCATTTCGGCGAAGGGACGCCACGGCACCGGCTGCACGGGCAAGGACCCCGAGACGTACGCCTGCGGGGCGGATCCCGTGCCGGTGACCCTGGGGCGACGGAGCTTCTCCGGACCGACGGTGGTCAAGATCCGGCACAGCGCGGCCTGCGGTGCGGTGTGGGCACGGATCGACCTCGGCAAGGTGGGGGACCGGGCGGAGATCCTCGTACCGCGTCACACCCCGTGGCGGATCGAGGTCAAGGACCGGTACGACGCGAAGGACTCCCTTTCGACGCCGATGGTCGCCGTGTCCGGGTCCGACCTGGACGGCGTACGCGCCTGCCTGGTCCGCGACGCGGAGCGGCACTGCTTCGGCCCGGAGCGTCAGCCACGGCGGGCGGCCGGGGCGACTTTTTCCGGAGCTTCCGAAGGCTGGTGCCGCAACAGGCAACGTTCGCCCCGTCGCGACGCCCGGCACGCTCCGGCACTGCCTCAAGGGCGTGGGAGGTGCCCCCACTCGCCGCACCGGGCACGAACCCGAGTACATCCGGTACGAGGGCTTGCACCCGGCACGCCGAGAGCACGCACCGGACGCCGCTCCTTGACGGGCAAGCGTTGCCTGC